>DASSHM010000263.1:0-25175 GCA_035692885.1 Occallatibacter sp. | reverse complement strand
CCGCGGCCTTCACTGAGCTTATTCATCGCACTGGTGTAACTCTGATCTGCTCCGCGAAGACTCTTCCCCACGGCCTCAAGATCCGTAACGAAGCCGACGAACTTGTCGTAAAGCTCGGTGCCGCGATTCATCACGTCCTGCACGCTGCGAGCCCGCAACTCCTGTTGCCACAGATTGTCGACGATGCGAATCACGAATAGGAGCGTGGTGGGCCCGACGAGCAGCACCTCCCTTTCATACGCGTAGCGCCAAAGTGACTCGTCTTGGTGCAGCGCGGCGAGAAAGGCCGGCTCGATGGGCACGAACATCACCACAAAATCGACCGTCTCCAATGCATTGAGCTTGTGATAGCTGCGATCGGCAAGCTCATCGACATGAGCGCGAACGCTGGCAAGATGCCGCTTAATCGCTGCTTTACGCTCCTCGTCTGATTCGGCGCTGACCGAATCAGTGTAGGCGTTGAGTGAAACCTTGGAATCGATGATGAGATGGCGTCCCCCGGGCAGGTTGACAATGATATCGGGACGGACCTTCCTGTTGCGGTCGTGACCGTCTCCGGCAGCGTCGAAGGTTTCCTGCACACGAAAGTGCTCGCCCTCGCGCAGACCGGCCTTTTCAAGCAGATTTCGCGCGATGAGCTCGCCCCAGTCGCCCTGCGCTTTGGAGGAACCGCGCAGAGCCGTGGTGAGGTTGTGGGCCTCGGTGGTGAGTTGCTGATTCAATGTGCCGAGCGTACCGATTAGCGTCTCAAGCTTAGTGACGCCTGCTGTCGATTCTGTCTGTACTTTATCGACCCTGTCGCGAAAGTCCTTGAGTTGGTCGCGCAAGGGCTGAAGGTCTTTCAGGCTTGCGTCTGAGAAGGATTTGGTCTTCTCATCAAGAATTTTGCCGGCCAGCGCCTCAAACTGGTCTGAGAGCTTCTTCTCGGCGGCGTCGAGAAGCACCAGCTTCTCTTCAACCTTGGTGCGCTCATTGCCAAGCTCTGCCTCCAGCGCGCTGATGCGCGCAGCCTCCTTGAGCGCTGATCCAGCAGCCGCCTGGAGTTCGTCGCGGACGCTGTTCCGCTCGCTGGTGAGAGTTTCAATGGTTGTGAGTCGCTCCGCTGCGAGGGATTCAAACCCGGCGCGGCGGTCTGAGTCAATGCGCGCCTGCTCAAGCCGGCTTCGCGCATCTGTCAGGCTGGCGGCGGCAGCGCGTCCAGCAAGCCAATAGCCGAGCAGAATCCCAATGAGAACAGCCACAACGCCGACAATGGCCAAGGTCATGAGCCCAGTATCCTCTTCGCCTAATGTACGCCTATGGGCGGGTTCTTGCAGCGCAAAATGTGTGGCTGAGTAGAGGGGGTTGGGGCTGTGGGTACGGAGTGGAAAACCGCCTGGTGAGAGCCTTTACATGCCCCCAACCACCCGGTAGACTTGGAGTTTCGGGGCCATGCGCACTTTTTAAGCGCGATGGTTGTGTTCCCCTGCCGGGTACGGGTATTGTAGGCAGCGGAGCGGAGCAGGATCGCTACCCCGGAGCGAATCCGAAGTGCCGAAAAAAGGCGAGGAGAGGGACGCATGGCCGTTGATGAGAAGGTGAAGCAGATTATCGTCGAGCAACTGCAGGTGGATGAGGCGGAGGTGACGCCGGGCGCCAGTTTTCAGGAGGATCTGGGCGCGGACTCACTGGACGTGGTGGAGCTGGTGATGCAGTTTGAAGAGGCCTTCGACCTGGAGATTCCCGACGAGGACGCCGAGAAGATCAAGACCGTGAAGGATGCGATCGAGTACATCGAGAAAAATGCGAAGACCGCGAAAGGCAAGTAACTGGTGAATCGTCGAGTAGTCATCACCGGCCTTGGGCTGGTTTGTGGTGTGGGCAACACCGCGCCCGAGGTTTGGCGGCAGTTGCTGGCCGGAACCAGCGGCATGTCGCCCATACAAGGCTTTGACACGACCGGGTTTCCGGTAACGTTTGCCGCCGAAGTCAAAAACTTTGACCCGCTGAATTTTGTGGACAAGAAGGAAGCGCGCAAGATGGGGCGCTTCATCCACTTTACCTTTGCCGCTGCGCAGGAGGCGATGGAGCAGTCGGGCCTGAAGGTCACGGCCGAGAACGAGGACAGGGTGGGGGTCTTCGTTGGCTCAGGCATCGGCGGATTTGAAATTATTGAGCGCGAACATGCCAACCTGCTTCAGGGCGGGCCGCGCAAGATTTCACCTTTCTTTATTCCGGCGGCCATTGTGAACATGGCTGCGGGTCAACTGAGCATCCGCTATGGCGCCAAGGGGCCGATATCGGCCACCGCCACGGCATGCGCAACCAGCGCCAACTCCATCGGCGACTCGGTCCGCATGATTCTGCACGGCGACGCCGACGCGATGATCGCAGGCGGCGCAGAAGCTGCGGTGACGCCGCTTTCGGTGGGCGGATTTGCGTCGATGCGCGCCCTGTCAACCCGCAACGAAGACCCAACGAGGGCCAGCCGGCCGTTTGACAAGAATCGTGACGGCTTCGTGATTGGCGAAGGCGCGGGCATTCTGATTCTGGAGGAGCTGGGTTTTGCCCGGAGGCGCGGGGCAAAGATTCTGGCCGAGGTCATCGGCTATGGCATGAGCGCGGATGCCTATCATATGACCGGCATTGCGCCGGAAGGCGCGGGCGCGCAACGCAGCATGCGTGCAGCGCTGAAGGACGCCGGCATCCGGCCGGAGGCTGTGGGCTATGTGAACGCGCACGCCACGTCAACTCCGGCGGGCGATGGAAACGAGTCGCGCGCGATTGAGGTGGTGTTTGGCGAGCATGCAACGAGCCACAAGCTGAAGATCAGCGGCACCAAATCGATGACGGGGCATCTGCTGGGTGGCGCCGGTGGACTGGAGGCAGGCATCACGGTGCTCGCCCTGCAGCACCAGATGCTGCCGCCGACAACCAATCTGGACGAACCGGATGTGGAGTGCCGATTGGACTATGTGCCCAACAAAGCCATCGCTCACAGCTTTGATGTGGCGCTGTCAAACTCGTTTGGCTTTGGCGGCATCAACGCCACACTCATCATGCGGCGCTGGAACGAGTAGGATCGAACGGCAGAACCGGCCTGAAGCCGGAGACACGACGGGCGCGGGTTCGACGAACTCCGCGCCCTTGTTGTATCTGACGCACCTTGTGTGCTCTCAACCTGCGAGCAGACCGCCGATGACCGTAATTGCCGTCCAGATGAACCACCATCCGAAGACGGTGGCATAGCCCGCACTGCGCTTTTTGCCAGCGACCGTGGCGATGCCAATGGAGAGCAGGACTGCGAGCCAGACATTTACAAAATCAAACTGCGTGAGCAAGGCATAGAGAGCCCGGTTGGTGTCTTCAAAGGAGAGATAGTAGGCGATGTTGGTGCCGGCGTAGTTGTTGAGGTAAAAGGCCTCGGGGGCCATGCCAACCAGCAGCGCGAGAGTACCCAGTAATGGCTTGATGAGTGCGGGCAGCGTGGCATAGAAGTAGACGGCGAAGACCTGCTTATAGGTGGCCTTGCCTCCGAAACCGAAGTTGATGGTCCCCCAGAGCAGGAGCGAAACCAGGAGCGCGCCGCCGATAGCAAGTACAGGGCTGGCGAAGGCGATGCTCTCGGTAATCACAGCCGCGATTTTCATGGCACGGGCGCGCTGGTCTGCTGGCATCTCATTCATCCGCTCGGCCTGCTTTTGACTGGCGCGGATATTGTTCTCAGCGACCTGCGGCCATCCCACCTTGATCGAAACCACGGCAAAAAAGATGTAGATGAAGAGAATGGCAACCAGAAAAGGCAACCACCAGGACTTGTTTCCGCGCCGGATGTCGTCGAAGGTTCTGGATGGCGCCGTGAATGCATAGCTGAGACGCTGCCACTGCGACAGGCCGGGGGCGGTTTGCGTGGAGTCTTCAGCAGGCGGCGCGGGAGAGCCGGGCTGGCTGGGCTCGAGACTGGAATCTGGCATCTTTGAACCTCGTTATCCGTTGCTGAACAAACCAGGTGGAACGGCATTTACACCCTCTAATCGCAAATCCACGCCAATGTCGGAAGTGGGTATGGACGGGGTGTCAGTCAAGGAACTGGCAACGATCGCTGATTGACCGCGATTGTAACCCGTCTTCCACCGGAAGCCAAAGATTTTAAGCAAACGATGAGACGGCTGAGGCGTTATCTAGCCGGGGCGGAGGCCAGGGCAGCCTCTGGAGGGTCACCGGCATTGGGTTCGGGTGCGGCGGCATGCACCTCAACGCCGGGAGCGTAGCTCTTGTATACGGTGATGTGGAAGCAGGCCTGACGAAACTCTTCTTCAACATCCAGCTTGCCGGCTTTCTGCAGGGCGCGGAGATGGATGCGCATCCAGTAGATTTCGCGCGTGGTGAGATCGCGCTTGGTGATGTCGATGGTGGCGCCGGTGACGTGAGGGCTGACAACGTCACCCTCGGCGCTGGCGGCGTTGCCGTTGCGCAGGCGCAGTTCCTTTTGATATTGAATGGTGCGGACGGCGGAGCTGACCTGGAGAGGCCGATGGAAGACTGCCTCGTGGGCGCGAGAGAGATCAGACAGGAAGGTCGCGGTCCAAGGACGGCAATATCGATAGTCGGGAGGCAGATCCTGATCAATTGTGAGCGCACTGGATGCGGGAACAGGAACGAGCACGCCGCGGGCGATCCGGTCCTTGAGATCGTTGAAATTGAGGATGCGCTCAAGGTGCTCTGCATCGGTTTTTTCGTTCTGCCTCTGCAACGACTCGAAGGAACCGCGGAGGGGAGGGGTAGCGACAATGTGGATGCGGTGCCACACAACGGATTCAGCTGCATACCGGCGCGGCGCCGCAACCGGCTGCGACTGGCGCAGGGGCTGAGGCGCGACGGTTCGCGGAGAACGGGCGGCGGAAACATGGGGGGAGGGCCGATGGCGCCGGGCGGCACGGGAGCGCGACCTGTGTGCGACCGTACGGTGGCGGGTGCTACGCCGGGCGAGATGCGCGCCGGCAATGCGTCTGGAACTGGATTTGCGATGGGCCCCGCGGCGGGAGACGCGACGCCGGACGTGATGCGAGGTTCCGGTGGTTGTGTCGGTTTTATGTGTTCTCGCGGCCTGATGCTTGCGCGGCGTTGCCGGTTCCGCAGATAGCCCGCGGACTGTGGTGACCATGAATGCGGCCACCAGGAGAAGGAAGAATGAGTTGCGCGCCATGGGGAGCGTGCGGAGAATCGTGAGCGTCACCAGTGTAAGACGTTTCAGCGTCAGTTTCGAGTACCCGGAAAGATTCGCGGTTGTCCGATAAGTAACGCGCTCAATCCAGCTCCGCCTCGCGGCGGAACGAAGCCTTATTCGCCCGAGTCGAGAGGGCCGCGCATACGGGCAACGGCCAGTGAGCTTTCGCATCCCATGCAGGCGGCAGGATTTAGTTGGTAAAATGGGCGGCATTCCCAAGAGAGCGAGGCCAGCATCCCTGTGAAGAAAAAATGGGTGTGGGTTGCAGTGGTGGTGCTGCTGGTGGTGCAGGCGGCGCAGACGGTTTACGTGGTGCATCGCGAGTCGCTGACGTTCGACGAAGGCAATCACAGTTTTTCTGGATACATGATGTGGCACACGGGCGACTTTGGCCTCAACCCTGAGCATCCTCCACTCGTGAAGCTGCTGGCCGCGCTGCCAGCTCTGGGCCGGAATCTGTGGGTGCCGAAGCTTGAGGGACGGAATTTCAAGGCCGAAGCCTATCTTTCGGGGAGAGACTGGCTGGCGCGCAACGACGGTGGAAGCCAGCACCTGCTCTTCCAGATGCGCATGGCTACGCTGCCTCTGGCGCTGGGACTATCACTGATGGTGTTTCTGGCAGCTCAAGAGTGGTTTGGCACCATGGCCGGCCTGGCGGCTCTGGTGCTGGTGAGCTTCAGCCCGAATATTCTCGCGCACTCGGCACTGGTGACCACCGATGCGGGGGTGTCGCTGGGCTTTCTGGCCGGGATCTACACTTTTTACCGCTATGTGAAGAAGCCGACAGCATCGCGATTGCTGGTGGCCGGGCTGGCGGGCGGGCTGCTGCTGGCGACAAAGCACTCTGGAATACTGCTGGCGCCGATGCTGGTGTTGCTGATTGTCTGGGAGATTATTCTGACGCCCAGGGGAGGGCGCGGGCGGGTTGCGCTGAGGCTGAGCGGAGCCCTGGCAGCGATAGTGGTGATGGGCGTGGTGGTGCTGTGGGCATTCTACGGCTTCCGCTATACCGCGCGGCCGGTGGGCCTGACGATGAGCACGTCGCTGGCGGATTACGTGAAGCCGCTGAGCAACTTTGACGCAACAGTGGTGATGGGGTTCGCCCATCTTCGCCTGCTGCCGGAGTCGTATCTCATCGGACTGACCGACGTAAAGCGGATGGCGCAGTTCTATCCCACGTTCATCCTCGGCAGGATGTATCCGCATGGCGTGTGGTGGTACTTCCCTGTGGCGATTCTGATCAAGACGACTCTGGGGCTGATGGCCCTGGTTGTGCTCGCGGCGCTCGCCGTGGTGACCCGCAGGCTGCGCAAGGTGCGGGAACTGGGATACGTCCTGCTTCCCTGGGTGTTCTACCTGCTGGTGGCCATGGCAGCCGGCATGAACATTGGGGCGCGGCACATTCTGCCGGTGTACGTGCTGGTTTTCATCTTTGCCGGCGCAGGCATCGCGGCTCTGGCGGAAAAGAGCCGCACGTGGATGTGGGTGGGCGTGGCACTGCTGGCGGCGCATGTCGTGTCGGCGCTCACGGTGTTTCCCAACTACATGGCATATGCCAATGAAGCCTGGGGCGGACCAAGGAACGTGCACAACCTGCTGAGCGACGCGAACGTGGACTGGGGGCAACAGTTGTACCAGGTGAAGGCGTGGCAGGACAGGCACCCCGGCGAGGAGTGCTGGTTCGCATACTTTGCATACCCTGAGATTAATCCGGAGACCTACGGAATCACCTGCCACCATTTGCCAAACGCCGATACTTTCTGGCTGGGGGGAGCGGATGTCATTCCGCCGGTCATCAGTGGCAATGTGTTGATCAGTGCGGGCGATCTGAGCGGCTGCGAGATGCCAAGCAGCTCGTTGAACCCCTATCGGCAGTTCCAGGGGCTGAAGCCGGATGCGATGATCGACTACGGCGTCATGGTGTATCGGGGCACGTTTGACGTGAAGCAGGCGGCGGCGTTGAGCCGGGTGCAGAATGCCTTCAAGCTGCTGCGCGCCGGCAGGAAGGATGACGCGCTGGAACTGGCGCGGGAAGCGGCAACCATCGACCCCGGCGACCTCACCAGCCAGGAGGCGCTGGGCAATATCGCGCTGACGATGGGCAATAAAGACGAGGCGAAGGCCGCATTTCAAGCAGCGCTGGAGGCCGCGAAGAAGATGGGGCCCGACGAAGGCGCGGAGCGCGTAACAGGGCTGGAGAAGAAACTGAGCACGTTGTGACACGAAGCTGCCCCGGACATACGAGCAGGAACTGCGTGGGCGTCCCGGCTGCGGAGACGCCCACATTCTCTTCCGGGATTGAACTACTGGAGCAGCGTGGGCTCGTCGTCCTTGTCCTTGGCGGCCTCTTCAGGCGGAATGATTACGGCAGCGGCAACCTTGTCGTCTGCATCAAGGTTGAGCAGGTGCACGCCCTGCGTGGCGCGCCCGGCGGCACGGATGCTCTTGGTATCGATGCGAATAATTTTGCCGAACTGGCTGATGACCATCAGCTCTGAAGTTTCGTTCACAAGCAGGATGGAGGCGGTTTTGCCAACCTTGGACGTGGCCTTGAGGTTGGTGACGCCCTGCGCCCCACGCGCGGTCAGGCGGTACTCGTCCACATCAGTGCGCTTGCCAAAGCCGTTCTCAGTCACGGTGAGGATGAGCTGCTGGGTGACGCAGAGCTTGTCGTCCAGGGCCTTGATGGCTTTCCATGCGCCGTCGAGCGCCTTGTCGGCCGCTGTTACCACGGCGGATTCAGCCAGCTTGTTGCGGTGGTCCTCGCGCGCCTTGCCGAGCTTGGCCTCCGCATTTGCATACGCCTTACGAAGCGAGGCAAGCTTGTCCGCGAGACCCCGCTGGCGCGCGCACTCATCGCGTTCCTGGTCGCGGGTGTCGTCGGAGCTGGTGACGGCGGCGCCGATGACATAGTCGCCCTTCCTGAGCGAGATACCACGGTTGCCGGCGGCGTTGCGGCCCATGGGGCGCAGTCCGATGCCGCTGCGGTCGGGATCGTACTCCTCATCAAAACGGATGGCCATGCCGTCGCGGGTGGCAAGGAAGATGGTCTGTTTGCCGTTGGTCAGTTCGGCGGTGACGAGATCATCGTCGCTGTCGATGGCGATGGCGATGATGCCGCGCGACATGACGTGCGAGAAGTCTTTGAGCGGTGTCTTCTTGACGGTTCCGTTACGGGTGGCGAAGAAGATGAACCTGCCCTCCTCCTCAAGATCGCGCACGGGCAGGATGGCACGGACGTTTTCGCCGGGCTGCAGGCTAAGCAGGCTCTGGATGCTCTTGCCCTTTCCGGCGGCGCCGACATCGGGAATCTCATAGACCTTGAGCCAGTAGACGCGACCGGTGTTGGTGAAGCAGAGCAGATAGGCATGGGTGGAATCGACGATGAGCTGCGAGACAAAGTCCTCTTCCCGGGTCTTCATGCCCATGCGCCCGGTGCCGCCGCGCCGCTGCTGGCGATAGATGGAGATGGGCGTGCGCTTCAGGTATCCCTGGTGGCTGACGGTGACAGCGACCTGCTCATCGGCGATGAGGTCTTCAAGCTGGAGCTCGGCTGACTCGTCGATAATCTGGGTGCGGCGCGCATCGCCGTAGCGGTCGCGGACCTCTTCGAGCTCCTTGACGATGACCGCGCGAAGCTTTTTCTCGCTGGCGAGTATCTGCTCGTACTCGGCGATCCTGGTGCGGATGTCTGCCAGCTCGTTGAGCAGCTCATCGATGGAAAGCTGAGTGAGGCGATAGAGCTGCAACTCGAGGATGGCGTCAATCTGCCGCAGGGTAAGGCCTTTTTCCTCGTGCGGCAAAAGCTCGCGGTCGAGCTTGATGACAATCTGCTTGCTCTTGCCCCAGGCGTAGAGATTCTCACGGGCGTCGGCACGGGACGCCGAACCACGGATGGTGCGGATAACATGGTCGAGGTTATCGAGGGCGATCTTGTAGCCCTCAAGAATGTGCTCGCGCTCGCGAGCCTTGCGCAGCAGATAGACGGTACGGCGCTGGACTACATCGATGCGGTGGTTGATGAAGCAGCGGATGGCTTCATCCAGCCCCATCTCCCTGGGCTGGCCGTTGAGCACGGCCAACAGGATCATCGAGAAGCTCTCCTGCATCTGCGTGTGCTTGTAGAGCTGGTTCAGCACGATCTCAGGCTGGGCGCCGCGCTTGAGCTCGATGACGATGCGCATGCCGTCGCGGTCACTTTCGTCGCGCACGTCGCCAATGTCGTCGATGACCTTGTCGTTGACCAGGTCGGCGATACGCTCGATGAGCTTTGACTTGTTGACCTGGTACGGAATCTCGGTGACGATGAGGGCCTGCTTCTCCTTGGTCAGGTTCTCGGTGGAGACCTTGGCGCGCATGACGAAACGGCCCCGGCCGGTCCGGTAGGTGTTGGCGATGCCGCTCTTGCCGTAGAGAAACCCGCCGGTGGGAAAATCGGGGCCCTGTACGTACTTCAGCACTTCGGCAAGCCCCGCCCTGGGGTTCTTCACAAGGTCGATGGTGGCGTTGACGACCTCCAGAAGGTTATGCGGCGGAATGTTGGTGGCCATGCCGACGGCGATGCCGCTGGAACCGTTGACGATGAGATTGGGAATGCGCGTCGGCAGCACCGAAGGCTCGGTGGTGGATTCGTCGTAGTTGGGCGTGAAATCGACGGTCTCCATGTCGATGTCGGCCAGCAGTTCGCCTGTGATGCGCATCATGCGGCACTCGGTGTAACGCATGGCGGCAGGCGGATCTCCGTCGACGGAACCGAAGTTGCCCTGGCCATCGACCAGTGGATAGCGCAGGGAGAACGGCTGCGCCATGCGGACCAGAGTGTCGTAGATGGCCGAGTCGCCGTGCGGATGATAGACGCCCATGGCCTGCCCGACCACCTTGGCGCATTTGGTGAATTTCTTGTTGTACTCAAGGCCCATCTCGCTCATGGTGTAGAGCACGCGGCGATGGACGGGCTTGAGGCCATCGCGGGCATCCGGCAGGGCGCGCCCAATGATCACCGACATCGAATAGTCGAGATACGAGCGGCGCATCTCCTCTTCGATATTGATGGGAATGAGGTTTGAGGCACCCGGCGGGGTGGCGCCTCCATCGAGAGGAAGTTGGGGATTCTGGTCGTCAGCCATAGATGTGTCCGGGCCCGCAGGAAGACGGCGAGATGCATCCGGAGAAAGCGGGACCGGGCTCCTCGGGCGGAAACCTTATTTTACTCCTCCGCAGGGCCCAAGAGCAAGGCGCCGCGCACGAATCAAGTGGTTCTTTTTCATTTATTTAGAGAGCGGCTGCGGGAGCGGGGAAAAGGGTGCGGCAAGGCCCTTTGCGGAGCCCGTTTTATGCCAGCAGGCTGATGCCTTTTGATCGCGGATTTTTACGCAGGCGGCAAGGGAGAAGGACGAAAATATCGGGGCTGCTTCCCTGCCCGCTTCAGAGCAGCGACGGCAGGGTGACTACACAGATGACGGCCTGTAGCAGGACCAGAGAACCCCCTGCAACCAGCGCAATCCGTCCGCGCGGGCTCTCATAGAAGTCGGCAAAAACGCCGCCGATGAAGGTAAGCAGAAACGGGATGGCCCAAAGCCACGGAGTGCCGGGTGCGCCGGTCATCACGAGCGAAAGCATGACGACGGCGCACAGCAGCGGAGCGGTGTTGCCAAAGTAGCGCGAGCGGCGCAAAGCCAGGTAGAGCAGCAGCGCCGCGGCCGCTGCAACGGTGACGCCCGCATTGCCCAGAGTGGAGAAGTAGCGGCGAGCGGGATCAAGCGAGAACCAGAGGAATCCCGCGGCGGAACGAAAGACGTAGGTGAAGGCGTCAGGAGAAAAGTCATAACAGGCGAAGACCACTCCCAGCGCGGCGACCACAGCCAGCATCACAACGGGGAGCACCTGGCCGCGGCGGCCCTCGGCAACCCAGAGCATGAGCACACAGCCCAGGACGGCCGCGACCGGCAGGGCCGCGATGTGCGAAGCGGCGGCGACGCCGAGTGCCAGAATCAGGAGCGCGATGCGCGGACGCCACCTGCGCTTCGGTCCCTGCATTGCATGAGCGACTCCGATGCATGTGTAGACGGCGGCATAGACGCCAAGCGCGGCTGTGATTTCGGGACTGGGCGAGATGCAGGCCTTGAGTATGGGCGGCGAAAAGCAGTAGAGGGCGAGGGCGGTGTAGCCGCCGAGGTTGCCGTACAGACGGCGCGTGACCCACCACAGGCCGCCTCCAAGCAGGCACCCGGCAAGCAGGAAGGGCAGGCGCAGGAGAAGCAGAACGTGGGTGAGCTGGTGGCGCAATTCCCACATGCTGACAACGCCGCTGGTCTGCACCACCCTGTCTTCAGGGCTACGAAAGTGATCGAGGGCGCGCTCGGCGAGCAGATTAAGGGTGAGGGGCAGGCCGGCGGAGCGGTAGGCCAGAATGCCATCGTGAATGTTGCCACAACTTGTGAAGTAGCCAGCCAGAGGCGACGGCTTCTCCCACGTCTCCCGCCCGCAGCGCGCGTACTGGTAGTCGCGGTCAGAGAGTGTCTGATGACTCGTAAGCCAGATGCCCTGGGCGAGGAACAGCAGGAGCATCCCCGCGGCGATGCGCTGGGGCAGATTGAAACGAAAGCTGCGAAGGACACGAAACCGGTGGGTCATCAGGAAAAGGGCCTCTTCCAGTCTATATGGCTCAGACAGGCGCAAATGCGGTCATGCGGCTGGTGAGCGCGCGTGGTACCCCGCGCTTTACCCCCGCGCATCGGCAAGGCTAGACTGACCGTGCCATGATCACAAGACGCCGTTTTACACGAGATACCGCCCTTGTATGTGCCGCGCTGGCGCTTACGCCGCGCGGAGAATTACTGCTGGCCGAAGCTGCCGCTGAAACCTATCGCAATCCGATCATGGGCGGCGATCACCCTGATGGCAGCCCAATCCGCGTGGGAGATGACTTCTATCTGACGCACTCAAGCTTCGACTACGCGCCGGGGCTTTTGATCTGGCACTCGCGCGATCTCATCAACTGGCGGCCGGCGGCGGCGGCGCTGCACCGCTACTACGGAACAGTCTGGGCTCCATACCTTTGCGAGTACGACGGTCACTTCTACATCTATTTCCCGGCGTCAGGTCACATCCAGGTGGTTCACGCCGAGCACCCCACCGGGCCGTGGAGCGAGCCAATCGACCTGGGAATTCGCGCCATCGATCCGGCACATGTCGCACAGAATGGCCGGCGATTCCTCTACCTGGCCGGGGGACAGATGGCGGAGTTGACCGCGGATGGGCTGGCGGTGAAAACCCCGCCACGCGTGGTGCTTCAGCCGTGGCCCATCCCCCCGAGCACGCGCATCGAGTGTGTCTGCCTGGAAGGGCCGAAGCTGATGAAGCGTAATGGATACTACTACCTGAACGTGGCCGAGGGTGGTACCGCCGGACCGGCGACCAGCCACTCGGTGGTAAGCGCCCGCAGCCGCAACGCCCAAGGGCCGTGGGAATACTCGCCCTACAACCCGATTGTTCATACCAGGTCACGCTCAGACAAATGGTTGAGCCTGGGTCACGGACGGCTGGTGGATACTCCGCAGGACAAGTGGTACATGACCGTGCATGCATACGAGAACGGGTATCGTCCGCTGGGCCGCCAGTTGCTGCTGCTGCCCGTGGAGTGGACAGAGAATGGCTGGTTCCACGTGCCGAAGGGCATCTCAGCCGACAGCGCGATTCCCATGCCGATTGCGGGGACGAAGCAGGAGCCGTTCCTTGATCCATCGGACGACTTTACGAGTCCCGAGCTGGGGCTGCAGTGGGGATTCTGGCACGAGTTTGACCCGGCGAGATTCAGCACCGGAAGCGGCGCGCTGGTTCTGAAGGCGCAGGGTAAGGGTCTGGCAGATACGTCGGCGCTGACCACGCCGGTGGGCGGGCACTCCTACACTATCGAGATCGACGCGGAGATTGGTCCGGGCTGCGAGGCAGGGCTGATGCTGTTCTACAACCCGGAACATGCCACGGGGATTGTGATGAACCCGGAGGGGATACGGGTACGACTGGCGAATGACTCCGCACACTCCTACACGGCGAAGGGTGCGACCAGGGCTGAGCTGTGCGTGGTAAACGACAGGCAGGAAGTGGATTTCTACTACCGTCTGCCGGGCAGGCCATGGCAGCGTACCGAGGAGTCAGCGGAGATCAGCGGTATGGACCACAATGTGCTGGGTGGATTCCTGGACGTGAGGCCCGCGCTGTATGCGGCAGGCAGCGGCCAGGCAACCTTCAGGAAGTTCCGCTACCGCGAAGGTGTGCACGTGCCGGCATAGTTCAGGGATGGCCGGGAATGCAGCGGAGCTTGGCCCATGGCGCCGCCAGCGGCTACACTGCCCACAGCATGGCTACCGCTCGCGACAACTCACCTGAGCGTCTGGTCAGCGCCTCGCGCGCGGACGAGGAACAGAGTTTTGAGCTGAAGCTGCGTCCCCGCAGACTGGGCGAGTTCATTGGCCAGGCAAAAGCCAAGGAGCAGCTTGCAATTGCGCTGGAGGCAGCCCGGTCGCGCGGCGAGGCGCTGGACCATGTGCTGCTGTCGGGTCCACCTGGACTGGGCAAGACGACTCTGGCGACCATCATAGCCAACGAGCTTGAGGTGGGCTTTCAGCAGACGTCGGGGCCGGCATTGCAGATTCAGGGCGATCTGACGGCGATACTGACCAACCTGCGCGACCGTCAGGTGCTGTTCCTCGACGAGATTCACCGTATGCAGCCGGTACTGGAAGAGAAGCTCTACACGGCGCTCGAGGACTACAAGCTGGACATTATCATTGGCCAGGGACCGGCGGCGCGAACGCACGTGATGGATCTGAAGCCGTTTACGTTTGTAGGTGCCACTACGCGGCCGGGCCTGCTGAGCTCGCCGCTGCGGTCTCGATTCGGGATCCTGCTGCGTCTGGAGTTCTATACCGAGGACGAGCTGCGGATTATTGTGGAGCGATCAGCCGACGTGCTGCAGGTGCCCATTGACTCGGATGGTGCGGCGGAGATTGCGCTGCGGTCGCGGGGGACGCCGCGCATTGCCAACAGGCTGCTGCGCCGCGTGCGCGACTACGCGCAGGTGCGCGGCTCCGGCAGCATCGACCTGCCCACCGCCCGAGCCGCGCTGACGATGCTGGAGGTGGACGCGCACGGCTTTGACGAAATAGACCGGCGGCTGCTGCTGACAATTATCCAGAAGTATGACGGCGGGCCGGTGGGGTTGGGCACGCTGGCCGCGACCCTGGCCGAGGAAGAGGACGCGCTGGAGGAAGTGTACGAGCCGTTTCTCATCCAGATAGGATTTCTTGATCGTACGCCACGAGGGCGTGTGGCGACGCGGCTGGCCTATGAGCATTTTGGTCTGTCCATGCCCGGAAGACAATCTGGCCTGTTTTAACCCGGAAGGCCCGGCAGGAAAGGCCACAAACCAAAGGGGGAATCATATGGCACTGACTGAATCCACGATGATGATGGCGCTGGGTGCCGAGGCACCGGATTTTGCGCTGACCGACGTGGTGACGGGCAAGACCGTGCGGCGGGATGATTATCGAGGAAAGAAGGGTCTGCTGGTGGTGTTTATCTGCTCGCATTGCCCGTATGTAATGCATATTCAGAAGGAGTTGGCCTGCTTCGGCAGAGATTATGCTGACAGGCCGATCGGTTTCGTGGCCATCAGCAGCAACGACGCGGAGAACTATCCTGACGACAGCCCGGCTGGACTGAAGAAGCAGGCCACGGCGCAGGGGTTTGTGTTTCCGTATCTCTACGATGAGACGCAGGCGGTGGCACACGCATATCATGCCGCATGCACGCCCGACTTTTTTCTGTTTGACGGCAATTTCAAGCTGGCGTATCGCGGTGAGTTTGACCGTAGCAGGCCGGGCAACGGCGTTCCCGTGACGGGTGAGGATCTGCGTGCTGCTCTGGATGCGGTGCTGGCTGGCAAGCCGCCCATCGCGGATCAGCGGCCTTCCATCGGCTGCAACATCAAGTGGAAGACCAAGCGATAGGATTGCCGGCTAGAGTTTCAGGCTCTTGAGATAGGCGCGAAACTGCGGGCCCAAGTCGTCCCGCTTGAGGGCAAATTCAACGGTGGCCTGCAGCATGCCGAATTTGTCACCCGCGTCGTATCGCCTACCCTCAAAGGTGTAGCCAAAGACCTTTTCCTCCCCGAGCAGGGCCTTGATGCCGTCCGTCAACTGGATTTCGCCTCCGGCACCCGGAGTGGTCTTTTCAAGCAGCTCAAAGACGCGCGGGGTGAGCACATAGCGGCCGATGATGGCCTGCCGGGACGGCGCATCTTCAAACCGGGGCTTTTCCACCATGCCTGTGCAGTTGTAGACGCGCTTGTTGCGCGCATCCTGGGAGCCTGCAAGCACTCCATAGGCCGAAATGGCAGGTCCCTCGACGGTTTGCGTGGCCAGCACTGAGCCGCCACGCTCATTAAACACGTCTATCATCTGCTTGAGGCAGGGGACCTCGGCGTCAATGACATCGTCTGGCAGGATGACTGCGAAGGGCTCGTTGCCAACCAGTTCCTTGGCGCATAGAACGGCGTGGCCAAGGCCGAGGGGCTCTTTCTGGCGCACGTAGGTGATGTCGGCCATGGTGGCAACCTGGCGCGAGACGGCGAGAAGCTCATCCTTGCCGCGGCGCGCGAGCGTGGCGTCGAGCTCGAAGCTGTGGTCGAAGTGGTCTTCCATCGCTCCCTTGCCGCGCCCGGTGATGATGATGATGTGCTCAATGCCGGAAGCGATTGCCTCTTCAACGGCGTACTGGATAATCGGCTTGTCCACGAGCGCCAGCATTTCCTTGGGAATCACCTTGGTTGCGGGAAGGAACCGTGTTCCCAGACCGCCTGCGGGAAAGACCGCTTTACGAACCTGACTGTTCATTCCACCTCCCTGTGGGTTCGGGCGCGCATGCGCACCCGGCATGGATTGCGCTCAAAGCATACTACTGTGTCCTGCGCCTGCGATGTAAGCGCTGCACCGCGAGCGGCCCGCCGCGCGCTGTCTGCGCAGCCGTGTGTGGCTAAACGCTGACGGGCATCTCGGTCAGTTGCGAGAGCAACTCGCGAATCTCGATCAGAACATCATCAGGCCGCATGGCTTGAAGCGGAAACTTGAGCACTCCCTGTGGCGTGAATTGCGCTCCGCGCCTGGCGTTGCGTGAGACAAGGCGCATAAGGTGCCGGGGATCGACATGCGCATTCTCATTGAAGCGGATCTGCAGCTCGCCGCGCTTTCGGTCAATTTGTGCGACGCCGAGGCGCTCACACTCAACGCGCAAGGCGGCGGCCTCGAGCAGGTAAACAGTGGCGTCAGGCAGCGCGCCATATCGATCCTCCATCTCCTCGCGCAGATCGGCGAGCGCCTTGCCATCAGCAGCGCCGGCAATTTTCTTGTACAGACGAAGGCGCTGATTCTCCTCCGGCACAAATGTCTCGTCGATACGCAGCGCAATCCCGAGATTGAGCCGGGTAGCTGGACGCTCTTCCCCGCCCTCCCCCTTCAGCTCCTTTACCGCAGCTTCAAGCATGGACGTGTACAGCTCAAAGCCGACCGCCTCAATGTGGCCGCTTTGCTCGCCGCCGAGCATGTTGCCGGCGCCACGCAGTTCGAGATCAAGCGCGGCAATTTTAAAGCCGGCGCCGAGGTCGCTGAACTCCTTGAGGGCGGCGAGGCGGCGGCGTGCAATCTCGCTGAGTTCCTGTTCAGCCGGGATGAGCAGATAGGCATAGGCGCGTCGGTTGGAACGCCCGACACGTCCGCGCAACTGATAAAGCTCACTCAGGCCGTGACGATCAGCGCGATTGATAATGATGGTGTTGGCGAGCGGGATATCGAGGCCGTTCTCGATGATGGTGGTAGCCACCAGCACGTCAAACTCATGATGCATAAACGCGAGCATCGCCTTTTCAAGCTCGCCTTCGCTCATCTGGCCATGGCCCACGGCGACGCGCGCGGCGGGCACCATCTCCTGAATCCGCGTGGCAATTTCATAGATGGATTCGACGCGATTGTGGACGAAGTAGACCTGGCCGCCGCGCTCAAGCTCGACTTCAATCGCCGAGCGCACAAGCTTTTCGTCGAACTTCGCCACCACGGTCTGGATTGCCATGCGATCCTTGGGCGGTGTTTCAATGACGCTCATGTCGCGCAGGCCGACGAGAGACATGTGCAGCGTGCGGGGAATGGGTGTGGCGCTCATGGCGAGCACGTCGATTTCCTTGCGTATCTGCTTGAGGCGCTCCTTGTGCCGCACACCAAAGCGCTGTTCCTCGTCGACGATGAGCAGGCCGAGGTCCTGGAACTTGATGTCTTTCGAGAGCAGCCGGTGCGTGCCGATGAGGATGTCCACCCTGCCGGTTTCGACCCGTTCGGCAATCTGCGCCTGTTCCTTTGCGGTGCGGAAGCGGGAGATCATCTCAATGTTGATGGGGAACTGCGCGAATCGTTTCTTGAACGTCTCAAAGTGCTGAAAGGCGAGTACCGTGGTGGGCGCGAGCACCGCCACCTGCCTGCCGTCCCGCACGGCTTTGAAGGCCGCGCGCATGGCCACCTCGGTCTTTCCGTAGCCCACGTCGCCGCACAGCAGGCGATCCATGGGCGTGGTCGACTCCATGTCCTGCTTGATGGCGGCAATAGCGGTGAGCTGATCGTCGGTCTCGCGAAAGTCGAAGGAGTCTTCAAACTCACGCTGAAACTCAGTATCCGGCGAGAAGGCGGCGCGATGCGCGGTGTGGCGCTGGGCGTAGAGCTTGAGCAGTTCGCCTGCCATATCCTGCATGGCTTTGCGCACACGGGCTTTGGTCCTGGTCCATTGCTGCGAGCCCAGCTTGTTTAGCACAGGCGCCGGTCCTGAATCAGTGGAGCGGTACTTCTGGATCAGATCAAGCCGGGTGAGCGGAACGTAAAGGCGGGCCTGCTCAGCGAACTCAAGAATCATGAATTCCACTGCAAGCCCGTCCTGCACAATCTCTTTCAGTCCCTGGTACTGCGCGATGCCGTGTTCAACGTGCACAACGTAGTCGCCGATGGAAAGGTCGCGGAAATCAGAGACGAAGGCCGACGTCTTTGAGCGCCGGGGTGCGGGGCGGGCAAGAATATCGGCTTCGTCAGAGAGGTCATTGGCGCCGAATACGATGATGTTCTGGCTGGGGAAGCTGACGCCCGCGGCCAGCCGCGCTCGGATGATGACCGGCACACGGAGGTCGCCAGCCAGATAGCTGGCCTCTTCGAGTACCGTTTCGCCGCCCGGGTGAGCAACCCGGCTACCGAGGCGATAGGGCACCTGGTACTCGCGCAGCACACCGGCCAGCCGTTCCACATCGCCCTGCGTGGGCACTGCCAGCACAGTGCGCTGATCGGCGGCGATGAGACTTTGCAGTTGATCAGCAAGGGCGGCTATGGAGCCGTGAAAGCGCAGCGTCGGCCGGGAGTTGAAGGCAATCTCGCCGAGCGTGTTGTCCGCGTCGAGCACGTCCACCGCGCCAAGCTGATCGAGGTCGAGGCCCGGATGGGACTGAAGCATGCCCTCCAGAACCTCGGGCCGCAGGTAAATGTCTTCAGGCCGGATAAGCGAGCCAATGCCGGAGCGTTCGTGGCGCTGCTCAACCTTGCTCCACCAGCGCTCGATCTGGTTGCGCACCATCGCGGGTTCATCGACGAACAAGGTGCAGCGGGGAATGAGTTGCAGCAGATGAATCTGCGCGCCCGCGACGCAACTGAAAAACTCCCAGCCGGGAAAGACCGTGACGCCGCCGGCCTCAGCGGCTTCAGCATGCAGATCTTCGTCGCCGGAACTCCTGTCCTCGACCCGTTGGCGGCTAAGGCGGGCATGTACCGCGGCTAAAAGGCGCTCCGTGACCGGAGTTTCAGTTAGGGGCAGCAACTGAGCCTCATCCATGCCCGACTGTGAACGCTGCGTCTCCGGGTCGAAGCGGCGGATGGTCTCAATCTCGTCGCCGAAAAACTCAATGCGCACCGGCCGGTCGGCCTCTGGCGAGTAGACATCGAGGATGCCGCCGCGGCGCGTGAACTGACCGGGCATTTCAACCAGATCGACCTGCGCATAGCCCACACTGGCCAGGTGCGCGACCAGCACCTCAACGTCAACCTCCTCGCCACGGCGCAGGGTCACCGAAAGCCCCGCATAGTACTCGCGGTCAAAGAGCCTGAGCGCCGCGGCCTCGGCCGGGGCGATGAGAATCGAAACCTCGCCGGTCGCCAGCTTCCACAGCGCGGCAGCTCGCTGCTCCTGCACGTCAGGGTGCGGGGAGAGGTTCTCAAACGGCAGCACGTCATGCGCGGGAAGCCGGATGACTCGGGCGGGATCGATGGCGCCGGTAAGCTCGCAGCCGGCACGCAGCAGGAGCTCAAGGGCCTCGGCCGCCTTGTTGTCGGCGACGATCACTACCACCGGCTGGCGTGCCGCTCGCGCCATCAGCGGAATGTACAGGGAACGCGCCGTCGAGGTGAGTCCGGATACACGCTTCCGTCCCGCACCGAGGCTCAACTGCCTTTGTACGCGCTCAAACGCGGAGGAGTGCTCCAGGTCCGCGAAGATTTCGCGAACAAACGGGAGGATCATGCACCTCAAGTTTATCAGCGCGCGCGGCTGGACGGCAGTGGAAGAGAGGTCAGCGGGACATCGGCACCCCGGCTCCCGCTCGTCCGCTGATTCCGTGCGTCGATGTCAGATCCCTACTCGTCACCCAGCGCCTTGGCAAAGGAGTAAAAGAAATCCATCGACTTCCAGAAGGAGTCGATGGGCAGGCGCTCGTCCTGACCGTGGGCGCGCACGTCGTCAAGTTCCAGCGCGACGGCCGAATAGCCGTAGGATGGAATGCCGGCCTGCGCGAAGTAAATTGAGTCGGTGGCGCCGTCCTCCATGGTGGGGGTAACAGGCAGTCCAGGCCATATCTCCTGGGTAATGCGGGTGAGCGGATCGAAGACGGCCTTGATGGGCGGAGGCGGCACAATCGCCTTGCGATCAGGGGCAGTGTCAGAGACGACTCCGGAATCGGAGACGTACTGGACGGTGAGGCCGGGATCGTTGAACAGAGAGATGAGCTGTTGGCGAATCTCCTCGGGAGAGTGGCCGGGGAAGATGCGGCAGTTGACAATAGCCCGGGCCACTTGCGGCAGAGCGTTGTTGGCGTCGCCGCCGGAGAGTCGCGTTGCCACGCAGGTGGTGCGGAAGTTGGAGTTGAAGCTGGGCTCCGCGCTTAGGCGCGCCACGGCGGCCATGTCGGGCGGATCCTTGAGGATGGCCTGCATATCCGCAGCGGTCTGCCCGGACTCGCGCTGTGCGAGATTGGCATAGTACTTGCGCGTTACGGCGTTCAACTCAAACGGGAACTTGTGCGCTTCAAGCTCGTTGAGCGCGTGCATGAGCTCGTAGATGGCGTTGTCGGGCCGGGGCAGCGAGCTGTGGCCGCCGCGGTTGCGGGTGGTTAGCCGGTAGTCGGCGTAAACCTTCTCAGTGGCTTCGACATCCGCAATGACGGCGCGGCCATTCTTCAGCTCGATACCGCCGGCGTCGGGGTTGATGACAAACGCGGCATCCACCAGATCGCGGTGATTCTGCACTAGCCAGCTTGCGCCGTTGAATTTGCCTCCTTCCTCGTCGGCGGTAAGCGCGAGGATAAGGTCCCGTCGGGGCTTGTAGCCCTCGCGGTGGAGGCGCAGGAAGGCCGAGACAAGCACGGCATCTGAGTCCTTCATGTCCTGGGTGCCGCGGCCGTACCAGTAGCCATCTTTCTCGACAAACTGGAAGGGGTCGGTGTGCCAGTCTGAGCGCAGGGCCTGCACCACATCTACATGGCAGAGGAACAGTACCGGCTTTTGAGTGGGGTGACCGGCGGCGCGATAGCGGACAACCAGGTTCATTTTGCGGGGGTTGGGGCCAATGAGGTGTATATCCGCGGCGGGAAAACCAGCATCGATAAAGCGCTTTTGCATGGCCGTGGTGGCGGTGGTTACGTTGCCCTCAGGCGTGTCGGTTGTATTGATCTCAATGAGCTGCTTGAAGATCGCGCGCGCCTCGGCGCGATCGGCGGCGGAGGCGGTGGGCAGCTTGCCCTGGGCAAAGGCGGAGACGCTCAGGCCAAGAGCCACGATGCAGGTCAAGAACCGTTGTAGGCGCATGCCCCATTGTACGGCTTGAGGTGCCGGCATCAATCCAAGGGATCAAATTTGGTTTACATGCCCATGGAAATCGATTTATTGTGGATGCGCAGAAAGTTTGAGGTGCACCATGCGAACCACTTTTCTGGCCCTGCTGCTTGCAGCCGCAACAACCGCTCTGGCGGCGCCGCCGCAGCGGCCACGGATTCTTGGCGTCTCCCACCTGGCTGTGTACGCGGCGAACCCGGCGGTGACCGACCACTATTATCGCGACGTGATAGGCGCCGTGAAGCTGCCCGACCCTGAGAATCCACGGGGCGCTCGCTACGCCATCAGTCCGACGCAGTTCATTGAAGTGTTGCCGCTGCCGCCGAATGCCGGCATCAACCGGCTGGATCACACGGCGTGGAATGTGAGCAGTGCCGAGGCCATGCGGAAGTACCTGTCAGCAAAAGGCTGGAAGACGCCGGCCCGGGTGACGAAGGGCGCGGATGGCAGCCGGTGGTTCACCGTGCTTGACCCGGAGAACAACAAGGTGGAGTTTGTAGAGCCGGGGTCACGCGCCAGGTCGCTGGACGCGCCGAAGGCCGTGGGACACCATATCATTCACGTGGGATTTCTGGTGCACAGCCGGGCCAAGGAAGACATCTTCTATCATGACCTGCTGGGATTCAGACCCTACTGGTATGGCGGCATGCAGAACACCCGGGTGGACTGGGTAAGCCAGCAGGTGCCGGATGGGCACGACTGGCTGGAGTACATGCTGACGAGCGGGCCTTCGGGCTCGGGGATTCCGGCGCACATGACGCAGCACAATCTCGGCGTGCTGAACCACTTCTCCGTCGGCGAAGAGTCAGTCCCTGATACCTACAAGTTACTGGCTGCGGAGAACCGGCTGGGCCAGGTGCATGACAATGCTCCGAAGATTGGCCGGGACGGCAAGTACCAGTTCAATATGTACGACCCGGATGGAACCCGCGTGGAGCTGATGAACTTCCACGCATCCGAGAAGCCGTGCTGCTCACCGTTCACGGCACAGGACCCGCCGAAGTAGCATTGTTCGTCAATCCGGACGAAGGGAAAGGGCTTGCTGCAGGGTCACCAGCAGCATCACGCACTGCATTCGCCCTGCGCCTTACGCGCAGGTAGTTTCTGAGTTGCTGTGTCCCAAAGCCGCTGCTCTAAATTCAATGCGGCCAGCAGGGATCAGTGACCCCGCGAGCAAGGACACTCTTTCTCAGGCATGCCGTAGAATCTCATTATGCCCGCCGCAGCACTTTCACCTGAAGTGATGGCCAAGTACGAGCCCGTCATTGGGCTTGAAGCGCATGTGCAACTGCTGACCGCCAGCAAGGCGTTCTGCGGCTGCGCCAATCGTTTCGGCTCGGAGCCCAATACCAACATCTGCCCCGTTTGCCTGGGCCTGCCGGGAGCGCTGCCGGTTTTGAATGGCAAGGCGGCGGAGTTTGCCACCATGGCCGCGCTGGCGTTGAACTGCCTGGTTCGCGAGCGCTCAATCTTTGCGCGGAAGAACTATTTCTACCCCGATCTGCCCAAGGGCTATCAGATCTCGCAGTATGACAAACCGCTGGCCGAGCATGGCTGGATTGACGTGCCCAAAGGCAACGGCAGCATGAAGCGCATCGGCATTACCCGCCTGCACATGGAAGAGGATGCGGGCAAGAGCCTGCACGACGGCTTTGCCGACAGCGCCACGCGCACCCATCTTGACCTGAACCGCTGCGGCACCCCACTGATTGAGATTGTGAGCGAGCCGGACATCCGTACCCCTGACGAGGCGTTTGAGTATCTGACGCGCCTGAAGGAGATCCTGCTCTACACGGGCGTCTCTGACTGCAACATGGAGGAGGGCTCGCTGCGCTGTGACGCCAACGTGAGCGTACGGCTGAAGGGCGCGGAGAAGCTCGGCACCAAGGCGGAGGTCAAGAACGTGAACAGCTTCCGCTTTATTCGCTCCGCACTGGAGTATGAGATTGAGCGCCAGATTGAGGTGATCGAAGAAGGCGGTAAGGTCATGCAGGAGACCCGTCTGTGGAATGCCGGGGAGGGCCGTACTTACTCCATGCGCTCAAAGGAGCAGGCGCATGACTATCGCTATTTTCCCGAGCCGGATCTGCCGCCGCTGACTGTGTCGGAAAGATTTCAGGTGGAGATGCGAAATAAGCTGCCCGAACTGCCGGAGGCGCGGCGGGCGCGCATGGTCGCCGAATATGAGCTGGCGCCCAAGGACGCTCAGACACTGACGGCGTCGCGTGATTTTGCGGATCGCTTTGAAGCAGCCGCCCGGACGGCGAAGAATCCGCGCCGCGTGGCCAACCTGCTGCTCAGCGAGCTGGGGGGACGGCTGAACGCGCTGGGTCTGGAGATGGATCAGTCTCCGGTGACCATGGCAGGAGTGGTGATGGCAGCCGACCTGCTTGACGCCGGCAGCATCAGCTCAAAGCAACTGAAGCAGCTTCTTGACATCTGTTTTGAAAGCAGTGAAGACTTTCCTGCCGTTTATGAGCGCGAAAAACCCCAACAGATTACGGACTCCTCGGCACTTGAGGCGATGATCGACGAAGTCATTGCGGCCAATCCGAAGCAGGTGGAGCAGTACCGGGCCGGCAAAAAGACCGTTGCTGGATTCTTTGTAGGCCAGGTGATGCGGGCATCCAAAGGCCAGGCCAACCCGGCCCTGCTGAACGAACTGGTCGCAAAGAAGCTTGATGAGTGAGCAGACACGAGCGGCGTGGGAATCAAGCGCATCGGCCGCAAACAGGTGAATGGTACACATGTCTGAGCCTCCAACTGCATGGCGGCGACTGGTTACATTTTTTAGGCTTCTGCCGGAGGTCTGTGCCAACTGCATCCGGTTTCATGTCTTCTTCGTGCTTCCTCGCTGGTTCCACGCACCTTCGCGGAT
This sequence comes from Occallatibacter sp., assembly GCA_035692885.1. Lineage (GTDB taxonomy): Bacteria > Acidobacteriota > Terriglobia > Terriglobales > Acidobacteriaceae > Telmatobacter. The sequence goes on along the minus strand of DASSHM010000263.1, from coordinate 910 downwards.
TCAGACGGGGACGAGGCGCATCTCTCTGCGCTTTCCCGATGAAGCCGGAATCCACTCGGATTTCATCACCTGCCTTCTGCGCAATGACTACGGGCTGCGAAGACGGCTTGGCGATGTGCGTACGATACTTGATGTTGGCGCCAACGTGGGCTTCTTTGCGCTGGCTGCCCGGGCGCGCTATCCCCATACGTTGATTCACGTCTACGAGCCCAACCCGCGGGTGCTGCCCTACCTGCATGCGAATCTTGCGGACACGAATATATCAATCTACCCCGAGGCGGTGGGCGGTGTCCCAGGCTTTGTGGCGATGGTTGACGAAGGCGCCAGCAACGAGGCTCGGACGCTGGCGTGCACGCATGCAGACAGCGGAATCCGACAGGTCAACCTGGCCACGGCCATGGAGCGGCTGGGCAGACGTGTTGATCTGTTGAAGCTGGACTGCGAAGGAGCGGAGTGGGAGATCCTGAAGCAGGAGATGCGCTGGGAGACCGTGCGGAACATCCGAATGGAATACCACACATGGCATGGTGGCACACTGGAGGACGTGGTTGCGCTGCTGGCCGCGCGCGGATTTCGCATCCAGTACACAGGCGGATTCAACGACGCCGGTGGGATGGTCTGGGCCGTGCGCGAATGACCTGCCACGCGCCCTCGGCCGGGCCAATGGCAATATTGCGATGTACGGGAGTGCAAGTCACCCTATCCACGATAGCAGCAGGCAGAAGGCGGTACGAGGCCAACCGTTGGCAGGGTCCGGAATCATTTGATCTTCAGTTCCACCTCGAATCGCTTGCGCGCATCCCATGAGCTGACGGTTTTGGTGCCGCTCTTTTTGCCGCTCTTCTCCGCCCACAGGTCATAGTCCTCGGCCATGTTGACCTGTGCAAAGTGGAAGCGGCCATCCGCGGTG
>DASSHM010000262.1:0-7939 GCA_035692885.1 Occallatibacter sp. | reverse complement strand
GGCACATCTTTCAAGGCGAGTGCCTGCCGCCGTACATGTGGGCAAATCGCCTGCGAGCGCGCACGCCGATGACGGGGGTGTATCTGTGCGGCGCGTGCACGCACCCGGGCGGCAGTGTGATTGGCATCAACGGCCGCAACGCGGCCATGGCGGTGCTCAAGGACATGAGCAAGCTTTAGCTTTGTGGCGCCGTACCGGCTCTGATATTCTCCGCCGTACATGCCCGCGGCTCCAACACTCAAACGGGGAATCCGATTTCGCGATCTGGTGCTGTTCTATGTGGTCAGCGGCCTGAGCGTGCGCTGGGCGGCAATGGCGGCAGCGGCGGGCCCCAGCGTTCTGCTGATCTGGGTCGCCGCGGTGGCGTGCTTCTTTCTTCCGCTGGCGGCCAGTGTGATGGAGCTTTCCTCACGCCATCCTGAAGAGGGCGGCATCTACGTCTGGGCGCGCGAGGCGTTCGGCGACGCGAGCGGTTTTTTGACCGCGTGGACCTACTGGATGAGCAACCTACCCTACTTTCCGGGCGTACTGTACTTCGGCGCAGCGTCAGTGCTGTTTGCGCTAGGCGCGAAGGGACATGAACTGGTGGCAAGCCCGGCTTATTACATCGGCTTTGCGGTTTTCTGGCTGGGCGTAATTACGGTTCTGAACATTGCGGGCGTGAATGCGGGCAAGTGGCTGAACAATGTGAGTTCGCTGGGCAGCGTGGCGCCGCTTGGCGTTCTGGTTGTGCTGGCGGCGGTCTCGTATGCGAAATTCGGGCCGGTGCATGGCTATTCCGCGGGAGACTTTCTGCCGCACCTATCCCTGCGCAATGCGATCTTCTGGTCGTCAGTATTTTTTGCGCTGAGCGGGCTGGAGGCGGGCTCGTCAATGGGCGACGAGATCCAGAACCCGCGGCGCGTGATCCCTCTGGCGATTGTGCTGGGCGGGAGCGTGCTGGCCATCGGATACATCGCAGGCACCTCGGCCCTGCTGGTGGCGCTGCCGCCCGAGGCGGTCGCGGGGCCGGATGGGTTTGTGAATGGTATCCGCGCACTGAGCACGCGCCTGGACGCCGGGTGGCTGCTGGCGCCGGTGGCTCTGCTTGTGGGGCTGAACGCGGTGGGCGGCGCCGCGGCTTATCTTTCGTCCACCTCGCGCCTGCCGTTTGTGGCAGGCATCGACAACTATCTGCCTTCCATTTTTGGGCGGATACACCCGCGGTTCCGCACGCCATGGATTGCAATCGGCATTTACGGACTGGCGGGAATGGCTGTGGCTGCGCTGAGCCAGGCCGGCACCACGGTACAGGGAGCGTATGACGTGCTGGTGAGCATGGGCGTGATGGCGTACTTCCTTCCGTACCTGATGCTGTTTGCCTCTATGATCAAGCTGCAGAGCCGGCCCGCGGGACCGGAGGTACGGCGCGTGCCCGGCGGCAAGCCGGTGGCCATCGGGCTGGCATGCATTGGCTTTGCGAGCACGGCCCTGACAATCGTGCTCTCGACCGTTCCGCCAGCGGATGAAGCGAACAAGACCCTGGCCGTGGTCAAGGCGGTGGGCGGCACGGCGGTGCTGGTGGGAGCGGGAGTAGTGGTGTTCCTGCTGAAGCGCCGGGACGCTCGAAGACGGGCGTTGGATGCGCCTGCCGCCGCTGACCTGGAATAGGGCTCAGACAACCACTTCACTGCCGGATATGAAGACACGTGGACGGGCCGATGCGGCGATGAAGTAAGCCAGCTCGCGATAATCACTGAACTCATGGATGAGGAAGTCAGCCTGCTTGCCGGGCTCGATGGATCCGGTTTCCGCGCCCAGGCCGAGACTGCAGGCTGCATTGATGGTGACAGCCGTGAGCGCTTCGGCCGGGGACAGGCCCATGTGAAGACATGCGAGCGAGAGAATGAACGGGATGGAGGCAATGGGCGAGGAGCCGGGATTGAAGTCCGTGGCGAGAACAATGGCGAGGCCCGCCTCAATCATTTCGCGGGCCGGCGGGTACTGGGTTCGTCCGAGGGCGAAGACGGAACCGGGGAGCAGGACGGGCTGTACGCCGGCCTGCCGAAGCTGGTGCATGGTTTCTACGGTCACCGTCTCGAGATGGTCAGCGGTGGCCGCGCCGAGCATGGCGGCGAGGGCCGCGCCGGTGCCGGGCCGGAACTGCTCGGCATGCAGGCGCAGGCGGAGGCCGCTGCGCCGCGCCGCCGCAAGCACGGTGCGCGTCTCTTCGACGGTGAACGCGTGGTCATCACAGAATGCGTCGCAGAAGAGCGCCAGCTTGCTCGCGGCAACCTCGGGGATGAGTTCCCCGGCAACCCAGCGGACGTATTCATCGCGGCAGGCGGCGAACTCCGGCGGAACGGTATGCGCGGCGAGAAGGGTGGAAACAATGCGCGCAGGGCCCTGCTGGTTGAGCCGGCCGGCGACACGGAGCATTTGCAGTTCGGTTTCGCGGTTAAGACCGTAGCCGGACTTGGCCTCAACGGTTGTAGTGCCGGAGCGCAGCATCCATGTAAGATGCCGGCGCGACTCGGCGAGAAGATCGTGTTCACTGGCCGTCCTCGTGAGGGCCACGGTGCGCAGAATGCCTCCGCCGGCCTCGGCAATCTGCTGATAGGTGGCGCCGGCGATGCGCTGTTCGAACTCGTCTGCGCGATGGCCTGCAAAAACGAGGTGCGTGTGCGCATCGACAAAGCCGGGGGTCACACAGCGGCCTGAAGCATCGATGACTTCAGCGCCGCGCGGAATACGGGAGCTGAGTTCGGCATCTGCTCCCGCGGCGACGATGCGACCGTCTTCGACCAGCAGGGCGGCATTGGAGAGGATTGCCAGGCCGGCCAGTTCCCTGCCCACGCGCGGATGCGGCAGACCGGCGAGCGTGACGAGTTGACCGATATTGACGACGACAAGGGTGCGCGGCATCGCTAGTAATCCGCCATGGGAATGTGGATGCCACGGTCGCGCGCGGTCTTGCGCGCGATGTCGTAGCCAGCGTCGGCGTGGCGGGCCACGCCCAGTCCGGGATCGTTCGTGAGCACACGGGCGATCTTTTGCGCGGCCATGACGGTGCCGTCGGCTACGGTGACCTGTCCGGCGTGGAGCGAATAACCCATGCCAACACCGCCGCCGTGATGGAAGCTGACCCATGTGGCCCCGGATGCGGTGTTGAGCAGGGCGTTGAGAATGGGCCAGTCGGCAATGGCGTCAGAACCGTCGAGCATTTTTTCGGTCTCGCGATAGGGGCTGGCAACGGAGCCGGTGTCGAGGTGGTCGCGGCCCATGGCGATGGGAGCGGATATCTCGCCCTTGCGGACCAGCTCATTGATTGCAAGGCCCATGCGGGCGCGCTCACCATAGCCGAGCCAGCAGATGCGCGCGGGGAGTCCCTGATATGCGAAGCGGCCACGGGCGAGTTGGAGCCAGCGGGTAAGTATCCGGTTCTCCGGGAAGAGCTCCAGTGCGAGCCGGTCGGTGCGGTCGATGTCGGCGGGATCGCCGGAGAGCGCGACCCAGCGGAAAGGTCCCTGGCCAGTGCAGAATAGCGGACGAATGTACTCGGGAACAAAACCGGGGATGAGAAACGCATCGGCGCATCCGGCGTCGAAGGCGAAGCGGCGGACGTTGTTGCCATAGTCGAAGGTCACGGCTCCTGCTCGCTGCAGGGCGAGCATGGCATTGACGTGTACGACCATGGAAGCGGTGGAGCGGCGCACATACTCCTCGGGGTCGCGCAGGCGTAGCTCCGCCGCGGCGTCCAGTGACAGTCCCTGCGGGATGTAGCCGTTGAGCGGGTCATGCGCGCTGGTCTGGTCGGTCACGACATCCACATGCACGCCCCGGCGGACGATCTCAGGGAGCACGTCAGCACAGTTGCCTACGAGCCCGACGGAGAGCGGGCGGCGCTCACGGACCGCTGACTGGCAGAGGGCAAGCGCCTCATCGAGGTCATCGGACATTTTGTCGCAGTAGCGCGTCTCAACACGGCGCTGAATGCGGTGGCGATCAACCTCGACGACCAGCACGACACCGTCGTTGAGCGTGACCGATAGCGGCTGCGCCCCGCCCATGCCGCCCATGCCGCCGGTGACGACAAACTTGCCCGCCAGCGTGCCGGTGGAACCCGCCGGGGCAAAATGCAGATCCGCCAGCGCCGCGAAGGTCTGGAAGGTGCCCTGAAGGATTCCCTGGGTGCCGATATAAATCCAGCTTCCGGCGGTCATCTGGCCATACATGATGAGGCCCTTGCGGTCGAGCTCATTGAAGTGTTCCCATGTGGCCCACTTGCCGACAAGATTCGAGTTTGCGATAAGGACGCGCGGTGCCATCTCGTGGGTGGGAAAAACAGCGACCGGCTTGCCGGACTGGACGAGCAGCGTCTCCTCGCTGCCGAGGGACTCCAGCTCGCGGACGATGGCGTGAAAGCAATCCCAATTGCGGGCGGCGCGGCCGATACCTCCGTAGACGACAAGGTCCTGAGGGCGCTCCGCAACCTCGGGGTCAAGATTGTTCATCAGGCAGCGGAGAGCGGCTTCCTGCTGCCAGCCCTTGCAGCGGAGCTGGACGCCTCGGGGCGAGCGTACCTGAGGTAAAGCGGTCACAGCCATGGGCCCCTCCCGGAGATCGAGGCAACGGTAGATACGGCTTCGCGTCGAAAAAAAGCGCTACACAGGATAGTACGCGCCGGGGAGCGATTGTTTAAGGAACAAACGAGGATGAACGGGAATTGCGGGCGTGGAATCCACGGCTACTGATTGCCGAAGCATCACTTTCAACCAAATTCCATGGGTGACGCAACGGGATTGTGGTCTTGATGGAGCCGGGAATCGTTTATGCTTCGAGCGTGCCAAACACGCTGATTGAGTGCGTACCGAATTTCTCAGAAGGCCGCGACAAGGCAAAGGTGGATGCGATTGTCGAGGCGATGCAGGTTCCCGGAGTGTATCTGCTTGACCGGGAGATGGATGCCGACCACAACCGCTGCGTGATCACGCTTGCGGGCGAGCGCGGGGCAGTGGAAGAAGCCGCCATACGCGGTGTGGGCCGGGCGGCTGAGCTGATTGACCTGACCAGGCACGAGGGGGCGCACCCGCGCATGGGCGCAGCCGACGTGGTGCCGTTTATCCCCATTGCAGGCGTCACGCTGGCTGATTGTGTGGCCATGGCGCGGCACGCGGGAGAGGAGATCTGGAAGCGATTCGGGATTCCGGTGTATCTCTACGAGGCCGCTGCGGCCACGCCGGACCGGCAGAACCTTGAAAACGTCCGCCGCGGCCAGTTTGAGGGCATCCGCGATGAGATCGGGACCAACCCTGCAAGAAGGCCGGACTTTGGCGAGCCGCGCGTGCATCCCACAGCAGGAGTAACAGCGGTTGGCGCGCGCAAATTTCTTATTGCCTACAACATCTTCCTGAACACGCCCGATGTGCAGATTGCAAAAGATGTGGCGCGGGCGGTGCGTTCTTCAAGCGGCGGGCTTCGCTTTGTCAAGGGCGCGGGCTTTCTGGTCCGCGGCATGGCCCAGGTGTCGATGAATCTGACCGATTTTGAACAGACGCCGGTGCACCGCGTGTTTGAGCTGGTGAGACGCGAGGCGGAGCGGTACGGCGTGAAGCCGGTGTCAAGCGAGATTGTGGGCCTGATTCCCAAGGCGGCGCTGGAGCAAGCGGCGGAGTGGTTTCTGCAGGTGGAGAATTTCGACTCGTCGCTGATTCTGGAGAACCGTCTGGCGGCAGTGATGGGAGGCAAGATGGCTGTGGGTGGTCTGCGCGCGGGCGTGGAGCCGTTTATCGAGCAGTTGGCCGCTCCCACGGCAACTCCCGGCGGCGGAAGCGCGGCGGCGGCGAGCGCGGCGATGGCGGCGGGACTGGCGGGAATGGTGGCGTCGATGTCGCGGGGCAAAAAGGCCTACGCGCAGCATGAGAACCAACTGAGCGCCGCGATAGCGCGGCTGGCGCAGCTTCGCGAAGAGCTGAAAGCCGCGATTGATGCGGATGCGGAGTCCTACGACAGGGTGATGAAAGCCTGCCGGGCGGCGCGGGAGCAGGCCTGCGGCGAAGGGCCGATCCATGATGCGCTGCGACAGGCGGCAAGTGTGCCGCTGAGCGTGGCGGAGGGCGCGGCCGAGGTGAAGGCGATTGCCGCGGAACTGCGGCCCATCACCAATCCAAACATGGACTCCGACCTGACCACGGCGATTGCCCTGGCAAAGGCGGCCAGCGAGAGCGCGCTGGCCAACGTGGAGATCAATCTGGGGCAGATGAAGGCCAAGACGCCGGAAGATGAGAGGCTGATGTCCGCTCTGCGGCAACGGGTCACGGCGCTGAGCCAGCAGGGATGAGTCCGCTGCCGCCGAAGCATCCGGCAGCGATGGTACACGGGCCGCCGGGTGCGCATGAGTCGGCACGCAAACTGATACCCTAGAGACATGAAATTCGGCGTAGTGGTGTTTCCCGGGTCGAACTGCGACCACGATACTTATAACGTGATTGCCGGGATTCTGCATCAGCCGGTGACGTTTCTGTGGCACGACTCAGATGACCTGGCAGGGGTGGATGCGGTCTTGATTCCGGGGGGGTTCGCCTATGGCGACTATCTGCGGACGGGGGCGATTGCGCGGTTTTCGCCGGTGATGCAGGCGGTGAAGCGCTTTGCCGAGGGCGGCGGACCGGTGCTGGGCATCTGCAATGGATTCCAGATTCTGACCGAGTCAGAGCTGCTGCCGGGCGCGCTGATGCGGAATGCGGGGCTCAAATACATCTGCAGGCAGGTGCACCTGCGCACGGAATCAACCAGCAGCCCATTTACCAACCAACTGAAGAAGGGCGAGGTACTGCGGATTCCCATTGGACACATGGAGGGCAACTACTTCTGCACGGCAGGGGATCTGCTCCAATTGGAGGCCGAGGACCGGATTGCCTTCCGGTATTCAACGCCGGCAGGAGAGATCACCGCGGAGGCAAATCCAAACGGCTCACTGGGCAACATTGCCGGCATCCTGAGCGAGAAGCGCAATGTGCTGGGCATGATGCCCCATCCGGACCGCTCAAGCGAGGAGCTGCTGGGCTCGGCGGACGGCTTGAAGATATTTGCCTCGCTGGTGGAGTCGCTGGCGACGCAGTAGCAACAGCGCCGGGAGAAGACGCACTTCAATGATCGATATCCACAATCATTTGATCTACGAGGTGGACGACGGTTCCCCCGATGTAGCCACGTCACTCGCGATGGCCCGGGAATCTGCCAGCGAGGGCGTGACGCGCATTGTATGCACGCCGCACGCCAGTGACGGGTTTCCCTACCAGGCCGACATGATCGAGGAACGGCTGGCTGAGCTGCGCGCGAAGTTGCATGGGGTGGTGGAACTGAGCCTTGGCTGTGACTTTCACTTAAACGCTGGCAATATCAGCGATGCGCTCGAGCACCCGCATCGCTATTCGGTTGACGGCAAAGGCTACCTGCTGATCGAGTTCCCGGATCTGGTGATTCCGCCGCAATTGAGCACGGCCATGCGGATGCTGCAGGAGACCGGATACACGCTGATCATCACGCATCCCGAGCGTAATCAGGTCCTGCAGCGAAACCCGGGGATGCTGACCGGGTGGATGCTGGAAGGGTGCCTGCTCCAGGTAACTTCGTCCTCGTTATACGGGCGGTTCGGGCCAGTGGCCGAGGCATTTTCCAATGCCCTGCTGGAGCGGGACTGGATTCACTTTCTGGCCAGCGACGCCCACCATCCACAGTGGCGACCGCCGCACCTGAAAAAGGGCTACGACTACGTGTCCGCGAAAAAAGGCGAGGAGACCGCACGACGGCTGTATGTGACGAATCCACGCGCAGCCGTTGAAGGAGCCGAGTGGCCGGAGCAGCCGGAGCCTGTGGGAGTGTGGGAGAATGTGCCACCCGCCTTCGACGGGGAGCGCAGGGGATTCTGGAGTAGGCTCTTTTCGCGCTGAAGCGCCGG
>DASSHM010000261.1:0-5575 GCA_035692885.1 Occallatibacter sp. | reverse complement strand
CACCGCTCCGCGGGGCTCTCGGTCAGCCAGTCCAGTCTGGTCGTAGGCGGCATCACCATCGTCGATGGCATTGCCGGTACCGTGGTGGGCGGATGGATTGCGCAACGCTGGCTGCGCTCCAACCATCGCGCCCTCTACCTGCTCTCCTTCTGGAGCGTCGCACTCACCCTGCCGTTTGGCATCCTTGTCTTCTTCGGTCCGCCTGCCTGGTCAGTTCCGGCGCTTTGCGCGGCTGAGTTTTTCCTTTTTCTCAACACCGGCCCGCTCAATACGGCCATCGTCAACTCTGTCTCGGCCCCCGTCCGCGCCACCGCCATCTCGCTCAATCTCTTCTTTATCCACTGCTTTGGCGATACCTTCTCGCCCACCATCATCGGCGCCATCTCTGACCGCTCCGGCAGCCTCCGCATCGGGCTTGGAGTCACTCTGGTGGCTCTGATCGTTTCCTGCATCATCCTTTGGGCAGGCTCGCGTGTCGCGCCTCCGCTTGAGGAGTCTCTGGTTCCAGCGGACTGATCGTCTTACCGGATTCTGTCGTTCGGCATACAGCCGTGCGCTTCAGCGATACTTGCCCTATGCACGTGCCGCCGGTCGCAGCCTATATTCTTCTTGCGCTCAGTTGGGCTCTGGCGCTCGCCTGGCTCTGGCAGGGAGTCACTGCTCTGCGCGGCATGACCCGCCTGCCCGTCCTCACGGGCAAATATGTCGCCGGGCTCCCGCCTCTACCTGAGACAGGCAAGCCCCAAATCACAGTTATCGTTCCGGCATGCAATGAGCAGGCGGTAATTCAGGCAACATTGCGCTCGTTGCTTGCATCAACCAGCATTCGCCTCCAGATCATCGCCCTTGACGACCGCTCCAGTGACAGCACCGGCGTTCTTATGGACGAGGTTGCCGCCGATGCTGCCGCCCGTTCCGGCCCGCACACCCTCGAGGTCCTGCACATCCACTCGCTGCCCGCCGGCTGGCTGGGCAAGCCTCACGCCATGGCCGTTGGCGCGCAGCGCGCCACCGCCCCGTGGCTCCTCTTCACCGATGGCGACGTACTCTTTCAACGTGACGCCCTCGAACGCGCACTGCGTCAGGCCCATGCGGACAGAGCGGATCATCTCGTTCTCGTGCCCTCGCTTATTCTCAAATCCACCGGCGAGCGTGCCATGCTGGCGGCCATGCAGGCGCTGGCGCAGTGGACCATTCGGCTGTGGAAGGTCCCGGATCCGCGTTCCCGCGACTTTATCGGCGTGGGTGGCTTCAACCTCATTCGCAGTGAGGCATACGGCCGCATCGGTGGCTTTGAAGCTTTGCGCATGGAGGTGCTGGACGACCTTCGCATCGGCTGGAAGATCAAGCGGGCCGGATTTGCGCAGCGCGTTGTTCTCGGCCCGGGTCTTGTGCGTATCCGCTGGATTGACGGCACGCTGGCGCCGGTGCGCCTGATGGAGAAGAACGGCTTCGCAATCTACCGTTTCCGCGTCAGTCTGCATTTGCTGGCATGTCTGGGGCTGGCCGTTCAGGCCGTCTGGCCCGTCGCCGCCATCCTCGCGGGCGGTTGGTCGCTCCCCGCCGGGCTGCTCATATTTCTGGGTATCGCGATGGTCTACCAGGCCAACCGCCGCACCACGCAGGTCAGTCCCTGGCATGTCCTCTTTTTTCCGCTGGCCACGGCACTGGTTGTCTACTCGTTCCTGCGCAGCATGGTTCTTGCTCTCGCACGCAGGGGCGTGGACTGGCGCGGCACGCGCTACCCGCTCGGCGACTTGCGCCGCCATGCTGGCCCCCTCTGGTAGCCACAACGGCCATTAAAGCAGGCGCGAGAGAAAGCCGTTCAGCCTGTGACCGCGTTCGGAGCCCCAGGTCTCATACAGGCCCAGGTACCCGTAATTCTCCGTCTGGCCGGCCACGGAGTGGCCATACGAGAACAGCAGTTGCAGCCCGGGATTCTTAAAGTAGTAGTACCCGCCCACATCCACCATGCCTGTGGCCTGGAACTGTGGCGCTGCCATGCCTTCGCTCTGATGCGTATAAAACTCCGCGCCCAGCGTCAGCTTCTTCCCAATATCCCTCTGCACCAGCCAGCCGGCGTACGCAAAGTTACGGTAACCGTCCTGCGGAACAATCTCGTATCCGCCGCCTCCGTAGCTCGTCCACGGCCCCCAGCTCTTCTGGATCCATACCGGCAGCTTGTACCAGACTTTGCCGATGCCCAGCCCCCGGCCTGAATCGCCCGTAGGCGCTTCGACCATGGGAAAGACGCCAATCTGCGGTCGGTGGCTGGTCTCATTCACAAACCGGTACTTTACGCCCAGTTCCATGTCCACCAGGCCGTAGTGTGCCGGTCCCTGACCGCGGTCCTCGGCCGCGTAGGCCAGATGGTTGCCGGGCACGGACGCGCCGAAGGGCAGTACCACGTGAAGTTGTACATTGGGCACCGCGCCCCAGTTAAACTCCAGCGCCGGACCCACCGCGTCAGTCTCCACCGGAGTGCTGTCAACCGCGCCGAACTGGTAGAACTCGTAGTGCCCGAAGTCCACCGGCTCGGGATCGTCGGTCTGGAAGGGCGGGCCGGCCCACATCCTTGCTCCGCAGGTCAGCAGAAAAACAGCGGGCATCAGCCTGAAGATTCGTGCGGAAAGGAACGTCATTTTCCCTCTCAGGTCGTTGGATTCCGCTTTACTTCGCCCCAACAAGCTCCGTGCTCTCAGCCTTGCGCCCATAGTGGCTCTCGACGTAGTTGTCGAGTATCTGCTTGAACTCGGCAACAATCGTGTCGCCCCGCAGCGTGGTATAGAGCTTGCCGTCCACGTAGACAGGCGCCTTCGGCTCCTCGAATGTACCCGGAAGGCTGATGCCCAGGTTGGCATGCTTTGATTCGCCGGGTCCGTTGACCACGCAGCCCATTACCGCCAGCTTCAGATCCTCCACGCCCGGATATTTCTTCCGCCATTCCGGCATGGAGGTGCGCAGGTAGCTCTGGATCTGCTCGGCCAGCTCCTGGAAATAGGTACTCGTCGTCCTTCCGCACCCCGGGCAGCTTGTTACCTGCGGCATAAAGCTGCGGATAGAGAGCGACTGCAGAATCTGCTGAGCGGCCCGCACCTCCTCCGTGCGGTCGCCGCCCGGCTTTGGCGTCAGGCTCACGCGAATCGTGTCGCCGATACCTGCCAGCAGCAGCGGGGCCAGTCCCGCCGTGGATGCAATCAGCCCTTTCGAGCCCATGCCGGCCTCGGTCAGGCCCAGATGCAGCGGATAGTCGCACCGCGCGGCCAGAGTGGTGTAGACATCGATCAGGTCGCGCACCCCGCTCACCTTGGCCGAGAGGATGATCATGTCGTGCCCCAGTCCGTAGCGCTCGGCGGCCCGCGCGCTTTCCAATGCGCTCACCACCATGGCTTCCATCATCACGTCGCGGGCGGCCAGCGGCTCCGGCCGTTTATTGTTCTCATCCATCATCCGGGTCAGTAGTGCCTGGTCTAGCGATCCCCAGTTCACGCCGATTCGAACCGGTTTCTGGTTTTCAACCGCGCACTCCACCATGATGCGGAAGTTGTCGTCGTCCCTGCGGCCGATGGAGACATTGCCCGGATTGATGCGATACTTTGCCAGTGCGCGCGCCGTGGCCGGATACTTCTTCAGCAGCAGATGGCCGTTGTAGTGGAAGTCGCCCACAATCGGCACATGGATTCCGCGCTTCTCCAACCCATCAACGATATGGGGAACAGCTTCGGCCGCGTCCTCATTGTTGACCGTCACGCGCACAATCTCTGACCCCGCCAGCGCCAGAGCCGCAACCTGCTCCACCGTGCCCGCCACGTCCGCGGTGTCGGTGTTGGTCATCGATTGCACAACGACCGGAACCTCCCATCCCACGCGCACCTGCCCGATCCTGACCGTGCTCGTCTTCCTGCGCTGAATAGCCGGCATGACAACCTCTTCTTCCAGTGTACCTGCTTCTCTGTTTCTGCTGAAGTTCGTTCACGTTACGGCAGGGAAGTGGGAAAGGCAGTCCGGCCGGCCTCGATCCTCGACCTTGTCCCGGACCTCGCCCTCGACCTCCTTTTGCGCGTACAATATAGGCCATGCCGTACCGTGCTTTTTCCCGCATCGCCATGCTCGTCACAACCTGCGCGCTGGTCGCAGGTTTGGCCCTGCCCGCCTCTGCCGGCGAGCAGCACGAGCGCCGTGGACGCAAGTACAAGCCATCGCCGCCGGTCACGAGCCTCCAGGTCACCGTCTTGCGCCGCGATGACAACAAGCCCATTGTGAGCGCCGCGGTGATCTTCCACCTTGTAGGCGACAAGGGCAACATGGAGATGAAGAGCGACGAGGACGGAAAGAGCGAAATCGACGTGCTCCCGACCGGCTCGCACATTGTCCTCCAGATTATCGCTCATGGCTACCAGACCTATGGCGGCGAGTATGTGCTCGACAAGCCGAAGATGGCGATTAAAGTGAGGCTCAACCGGCCCGGCAAGCAATACTCCATCTACGACAATCATGCGCAGGCATCCAGCCCGGATAATGCATCCGGCAAGCCCAGGGCGGACGAGGCCGCAAAGGATGCGGGACAGGATAAGCCTGCCGAGTCGGCCCAAGAGGAAGGCTCCCAGTCCAGCGCTGATCAGCCGCGGCAGTAGCATCGTGTGCATCCACGACGATGCCTCGCGAGGCGTTCGAGCCCAATCGCTATGTCAGACCTCGCCCTCCAGGGAAAATCCGCGCTTGTCACCGGCGGTTCCCGCCGCATTGGCCGAGCCATCGCGCTCGCCCTTGCCGATGCCGGAGCTGACGTCACCATCACCTATCGCTCTTCCCGCCCAGATGCGGATGAAACCGTTCAGGACATCCAGAAGCTTGGCCGCCGCGCCCAGGCCCTCGAGTGCGACGTACGCTCCGAGGCTGCCGTGCGTGATGCCGTGTCCGCCGCGGTGGGTCTTCATTCCCGCCTCGACATCCTGGTGAACAACGCCGCCGTTTTTACCGTTGTGCCGTTTGACGAGATCACACTCGAGCAGTGGGATGCCGCCTTTGAAACCAACGCGCGCGGTCCGTTTCTGGTCTCCCGCGAGGCCCTGCCTCACCTCCGCGCCAGCCACGGCCGTGTGATCAACATCGGCTCGCTCGGTGCTCAGCGTGCCTGGGCCGGGCACGCCCATTACTGCGCTTCCAAAGCCGCGCTCCACATGCTCACGCAGGCAATGGCAAGGGCGCTGGCGCCCCACATTGCCGTAAACTGTGTGGCCCCGGGCTGGATTGACCTCGGCGCCTCCTCAGACACCGCCGCTGAGCGTTTTGCCGCCCGCACTCCGATGGGCCGCAACGGTTCAGCGCGCGACGTTGCGGATGCGGTCCTCTTCTTCGCCGCAAACGCCTCATTCATTACCGGGCAGATTCTCACTGTCGATGGCGGACTCGGCCTCTAGGTTTGGAGTCTCATCCGGCGCTTCAGCGCGAAAAGAGCCTACTCCAGAATCCCCTGCGCTCCCCGTCGAAGGCGGGTGGCACATTCTCCCACACTCCCACAGGCTCCGGCTGCTCCGGCCACTCGGCTCCTTCAACGGCTGCGCGTGGATTCGTC
>DASSHM010000260.1:0-3484 GCA_035692885.1 Occallatibacter sp. | reverse complement strand
CCTGTTGATACACCGCACCTAGAACGGATAGTGGCGTTGCCCGGTCTGCACGGTGATCCAGCGGAGCACGGTGAACTCATCAATTACTGCTTTGCCCCCAAAGCGGCCGTAGCCGGATGACTTGACCCCGCCGAACGGCATTTGTGCCTCATCGTGAACTGTTGGTCCATTGATATGGCAGATGCCGCTCTGCACCCGCTGCGCAATCGACCACGCCCGCGAGAAGTTCCTGCTGAAGACGGATGCTGAAAGCCCAAACTCCGTGTCGTTGGCAACCCGCAGCGCTTCAGCTTCGCCGGGCACGCGGATAATCGTGACCACGGGGCCAAACGACTCCTCGGCGTAGATGCGCATTGCGGGCGTCACGCCGTCGAGAACCGTCGCCGGCATCAGCGTGTGTTTCCCCTTGCCTCCGGTGGCAAGCCGCGCCCCCTTTGCGACCGCGTCGTCCACCAGGCCGGCGATACGCCGCGCCGCGTCCTCGTCCACAACCGCCCCCAGCACGGCCGGGCCAAGGGAGGGGTCGCCCAGCGAAAGTGATGCCGCCTTCTCCGCCAGCCGCGTGACGAACTCGTCGGCAACCTTGGCGTCCACCACAATCCGCTCCGCCGACATGCAGATCTGCCCCTGATTCATGAAGGCGCTGAACGCGGCGGCATTCACCGCTTCGTCCAGGTCGGCATCATCCAGCACAATCATGGGCGCCTTGCCGCCCAGTTCCAGCAGCACCGGCTTCAGATTGTGTGCGGCGCGCTCGGCCACGATGCGTCCCACGCGGGTTGAACCGGTAAAGTTGATGTGACGAACAGCGCGGTGATCAATCAGAGCCGCAACAACGTCGGCTGCGTCCGCAGGATCGTTCGTGAGCACGTTGACCACCCCATCCGGCAAGCCTGCATCCTGCAGGGAATCGCCGATGAGCCGATGCACCGCCGGGCATGCCTCGGAGGCTTTGAAGACCATCGTGTTGCCGCAGGCCAGCGGGGCCGCAAGAGCGCGAACACCCAGAATCACAGGCGCATTCCACGGCGCAATTCCCACACAGACGCCCAGCGGCTGGCGGACGGCAAGGGCGAGATTGTCAGGAACGTCGGTTGGAATCACCTCGCCGCCAATCTGAGTCGTCATTGCGGCGGCCTCGCGCAAAATCGAGGCGGCAAAGGCCACGTTAAATCCACCCCAGCCCTCAGTGGCACCCGTCTCAGCTACCAGCAGCCGCGCAAACTCCGCCTGCCGCGCCATCAGCGCGTCCGCCGCCCGCAGCAGCAACTCGCGGCGATGACCCGGTCTGGCGACGGACCACGCCTCAAATGCCCCGGCGGCAGCATCAATCGCCGACGCCACGTCGCCCACTGACGCTGCCGCGGCGCGCGTTGCAACCGTTCGCTTCACGGGATTGATGCGGTCAAAGGTTCTCCCGCTCTGCGATGGCACTGACTTTCCGCCGATCAGTAAATTGACTTCGTTCATGGTTGCTCCTCGCTGTTCGATTGACAATCGGGAAGGTCTTCTTCGATCACCATCAGGGCATCAAGAGCGACCGCTCCTTCTCCCCGCGCATACACAACCACCGGATTCAGATCAATCTCGCAAATTTCCGGATGACAGCCGATTAACGCGCCGAGCGACGCGAGAATCCGCGCCAGCGCGGGAACGTCGGCCTCCGGCGCTCCGCGAAATCCGCGCAGCAGTGCGGCGGAGCGCAGACTGAGCAGCTCCTCCGCAATCTCATCAGCAGAGAGGTCCGGTGGGAGCAGGCGCACGTCGTGGGTCGCCTCGGCCAGCACTCCGCCAAATCCGGCCATCAGCACCGGTCCCCACGCGGAATCACGCCGGGCACCCAGGATCATCTCGATCCCTTCGCGCTGCATGCGCTCAACAAGAACCCCATCGAGCGCAATGTCTGGCCGGCTGACCTCGATGCTTCTGTGCAGGGCCGCCCAGGCATCGGCCAGCTTCCGGCCTGTCTGGATGCCGGTAATCACACCCTTCGCATCGCTCTTGTGCGGCAGCGCGACCGACTGCACCTTGAGAACCACGGGAAAGCCGATTGTCCGCGCCACGTCCTTCGCCTCGTCCAGGCTGCGTGCAAGTTTGCCGGGAGGAATTGGAATCCCGAATCGTTGTGCGATGTGCTTTGCGCGGTGCTCAACGCTGTCTTCCTGTGTGAGCCGTTCTCCCGCAGGCCGCGTCTCGGCACTGGCAGCGGATTCCCGGATGTTGCGGGAGCCCATGACCGTGACGCGGGCCAGGGCGCGCAATGCGCGTTCAGCGGAAGGGAAGCAGGGAATCCCGAGATTCCGCAGCCGGATGATTCCTTCCGCATCGAATGAGGCTCCCTCATCGAGCGCGGCAAAGATGACGGGCTTATCCGGCTTCAAACTCTGGATTGCGTCAAGAATGGGCGGCAGCTTGAGAGCGGTGGTTGTCGGATCGGTAAGAATAATTCCGAGAAAAACGCTCCCGAACTGGTTGTCGCCAAGCACGGCCGGCAGCGTGCGGCGATACAGATCGGGATCCACCAGCCCCTGCGCGGTGAGATCGAGTGGGTTCGAGGGCGGGATGAATGGTGGAAGAGCGGCGCGCAGCGCATCTTCCGCGCCGCGTGACAAGCGGGGCAGCGGCAGTCCAACGCGCTCGCACAGGTCGAGTGTGTGCGCCTTGAAGGCGCCGGACTCTGTAAAGACGGCCGCACCCTTGCCCGGAAGGTCGCGAATGCACGCAAGAATCTGCGCCACGTCTACAAGTTCCTCCAGGGTCCCCACATGCACCACGCCCGCATGCGTGACCAGCGTCTTCATCAATTCGTAGTCGCCCGCCAGTGCGCCGGTGTGGGTTGCGGCAGAGGCGCGCGCGCCGCTGCTGCTGCCGGGGTGCAGCAGCACCAGAAACTTGTCGCGCCGGCGCGCGATTCCGGCCAGCTCAAGCAGGCGCGCCGGCTTCCTGAACTGCTCCACAACCAGCGCCACCACGCGCGTCCCGGCGTCGTCAATCAGATATTCAATGAAGTCCTCCACGCTCTGGTCAGCTTCATTTCCAGTCGAGATGGAATATGTGAGCCGCATGGCGTGGTGACGCATGTTGACCGCGATTACCGCAGCCAGTGCCCCGCTTTGCGAGACGATGGCCACGCCCGGCACTTCGCGATGCGGCTGCGGCGGCGTGACCACGAAGGTGAGTGGCACGGCATCAACATAATTCACCATACCCAGGCAGTTCGGCCCCTCGATGAGCATGCCGCTTTCGCGCGCGATATGTGCGAGCTCCGCCTGAGCCCTCCTGCCCGCCTCGCCGCTCTCGGCAAAGCCGGACGAGAAAATGATGACACTGCCGGCGTGCCTGAGCGCGCAGGCGCGCGTCGCCTCAAGCACGGCGCTGCCCGGGATGGCCAGTACGGCGCAATCGACGCCCTCGGGCAATTCGTCAATCGCTCCCAGGCATTCCCGGCCGTGGATGACCGGGCGCTTGGGATTGACGAGGTAAA
>DASSHM010000259.1:0-4044 GCA_035692885.1 Occallatibacter sp. | reverse complement strand
CCTGCTGCGGCGGTGTGCTGGATGACGGCTTGAAATACTGGAAGGCCAGCAGAATGGCCAGCGCCAGGAAGGTAAATGAGATCAGGCTGCGAAAATCGCCGCCGTTGCCACCACCACCACGACCGTGCGAATCAAGATTAGGATTGCGAATTTCAGGCAAAGGATAACTTCCTGTCGTTGGAAAGGCGGAGCGCTACCTGCTCCACTCATTCTATGGTAACGGTTTGCGGTGGAAATGGCTCGTCGAAGCGGCGGGGGGCACGGGGTCCAGGCCGCCTTTGCACAGCGGATGGCAGCGCAGCAGCCGCCATAGGGCCAGCGCGACCCCCCGGAGCGGCCCATGCGTGGCAATAGCCTCCGCAGCATACTCTGAACAGGTGGGAACGAACCTGCAGCCACCCGGGCTCAGCATGTGCAAGGCGGGAGAGAGCCAGCGGCGATAAAACGCAAGCATCGCCAGCAGAATGCGCGTCATGGTGTTGCCCCTGGCGCGTCCGGTCTGGCCCCGGCGCCCTGCTTCATGTGTGCTGCTTCTGCCTGAGCCTGCTTCAAAACGCGAATGACCTCGGCCTCCAGCTTCGCAAATTCCATTGCGGCCACTGCGCGACGAGGATGCAGGATCAGGTCGCAACGGTCCGGAAGCAGGTCAAGATGGCGGCGCAGCGCTTCGCGCATCCTCCGCTTGATCCGGTTCCGTTCATGGGCCTTGCCCAGCACCTTGCCGGCTGTCAGCCCCACCCGGGCAGACCCCTGCTCCTCCTGTGACGCCAGAAACCAGCTCATTGATGCCGACTGGTGCTTGCGGCTGGCCGCGTAGGCCCGCTGATAGTCGGCGTGCTTGCGCAACCGCATCTCCTTGAGTGACGGGCCGCGATGTTGGGAATCTGGCCGGGCAGGATGCGAATCAGCGCTGCTAAGGTTATTCATGGCGTAGCCGGAAGGGCCTGAGAAGACCGGAATGCCGTCGTTGCGAACCCATCCCGGCCGATACAGAGGGGCAGAAAAGGCTTAGTCGCGGTAGCCGGCGCTTACCGAGACGCGCTTGCGGCCGGCGGCACGGCGGCGGCTCAGCACCGCTGCGCCGCTCTTGGTCTTCATGCGCGCGCGGAAACCGTGCTTTTTCACGCGGCTCCTGCGGTTGGGTTGAAATGTGCGCTTGGGCATTGAATTGCGCTCCTCTTCCTGTGGCTAAAATCTGCGTCTGAATGGCAAGATTCAAGTGTATCGCAGGACGCGCCAGGAATCCAGCGCCCGGCCCGGCAAGCGGCCAGCGCATGAGCCGCAGCACCGCGCGGGTGGCGACGCCGCGGAATGAGACAGCGCCGAATTTAAGTTGGATGCAACTTTTGTGCGCGGATTCACCACCATTGGTGCAACGCGAAAAAGTTTGTCCGCGACTCCCGTGAAAGGGCATTGCAACAACCGGCAAATGTGCTACCATCGGGACCGTTCTGAAAAGTTTCCAAGCGTCCCACGGACTGAAGTTCACTCCGTGTTTCGATGCTCGAATCAAAGGCAAACTGGCTGCGATCTCGCAGACGTCATAAAAATGATGAACGGTGAGCGCATGCATCACCGTGAGACACAGTTGTTGCCTGAATCGGGCGAATACACGAGTCCGCAACTACACAGGCGACGCAGGCAAGGAATCGCTCGATGGCTTTTGCAATTTCGTCGGCTTCGGCACCCAATCCATGGCTCCAGATCCTGGCCGCCCTTGAAAAAAAGGTTGTTCGCCAGTCATTCGACACATGGCTCAAGCCGACACACTATAGCCACTCCGCCGGCCGTACCATGTACGTCCGCGTACCCTCACCTGAATTTCAGCACATCGGCGAGAAATACGGCGACCTGATCCAGGAGGCGATTGACCTTCAGTCGCTTGCGTACGACGACGTGGTGTTTGTGACGGCCAGCGAGGACCCCTCGATTCCGCCGCAGCGCAAGGATGGAGGATTCGGCCCCCTGCCCGCGCACTCGCCTTCCGCTCCGCCCTCGGCACGCAATCCCCGCACGCCCGAGCAGGCGCGCTTTGACTGGTCCACCGCCGCCCAGCTCAATCCGCGGTACACGTTTGATGCCTTCGTCATCGGCAATGGCAATCAGTTTGCCCGCGCGGCCTCCCTGGCCGTGGCTGAGCGGCCCTCGCGCGCCTACAATCCGCTTTTCCTGTATGGCGGCGTGGGCATGGGCAAGACGCACCTGATGCACGCCATTGGCCACGAGGTAAAACGGCGTCAGCCGGCCACCAATATCTGCTACGTCTCTGCGGAAAAGTTCACCAACGAGATGATCACCTCGCTGCGCAACGACCGCATGACCACCTTTCGCGATCGCTTCCGCTCGGTGGACGTGCTACTCGTCGACGACATCCAGTTCATCGCGCAGAAGGAGCGGACGCAGGAGGAGTTCTTCCATACCTTCAATGCGTTGCATGAGAGTATGCGCCAGATTGTCATCGCCTCCGACCGTCCGCCCAAGGAGCTGGCGGAGATCGAGGACCGCCTGCGTTCCCGCTTTGAGTGGGGCCTCATCGCCGACATTCAGCCGCCGGACCTTGAGACCAAGGTAGCCATCCTGCAAAAGAAGGCCGAGAGCGAACAGGTTCAAATCCCCACCGACGTGGCACTGTTCATCGCCTCCAATGTGCGCACCAACGTTCGTGAGCTGGAGGGCGCCATGACGCGGCTGATTGCATGGTGCCTGATGAACCACGTGGAGATCACCTTGGCCTCCACCCAGCAGTGCCTCAAGCAATACATCGACATGCAGGTGCGCAAGGTCACCATCGAGTCCATTCAGCGCGCCGTGTCTGAGCAGTTCGGCATGAAGGTGAGCGACCTGAAGCAGAAGAACAATTCACGCAATGTGGTGGTGCCGCGCCAGATTGCCATGTACCTGGCCAAGCAGATGACCGAGGCCAGCCTGCCCGAGATCGGCCGCCAGTTCGGCAACAAGCATCACACCACCGTGATGCACTCCATCGCCAAAATCGACGACCAGCGCCGCACCGACAAGGATCTGCACCGCACCCTCAACAAGCTGCAGGACGCCCTGAACGGTTAGCGGGCCTGAGCCACTGCGGCAAAGGCCGCCCGCTGGCGGCCTTTTTCCTTTCTCCTGGCGCTTCGCCTGCGCGGGCCTTCTACTTTCAGAACTCCGTCACGCTCAGCACATTCCCGTCCAGGTCATGAAACCACGCAACCCGGGCGCCTCCGGGACTTTTCCAGATGCCGAGGGGGTCCGTCTCATTCATTCCCGGGTACCGCAGGCATGTCACATGGGCGTGCGCAAGCCGGGCAACCACCGTCTCAATCCCCTCAACCTGCCAGCCCAGCACCGTAAATGGGGCGGGTTCGTGCTTTGCCACCGCCGCCAGCCGCACCATGGTTCCGTTCGCATCAAAGACCAGCGCGAAGGGCCGCTCGTCAGAGATCAGCTTCAGGCCCAGTACATCCTCATAGAAGACCTTTGCTGCGTCAGGCTGTGTGGTTGCAACAAAGGCAATGAGCTTTGCCCTGCCAAGAATTGGTGTTCCGGCCATCTCCCGCCTCCATCTCTGCCCCAGGCCCATTCACTGCGGCACCTTCGGCTCCGTCATCAACTTCACAAACATTGCCTGAAAGCGTGGTAAATCCACGTCAAGCTGCGCGTGCACCAGCCGCACTCCGGTGGCGGGCCTGGCCTTCTCGCTCCATGTCAGAGTATCGCCGTAGGTGGGCCCTCGGCTCAGGTCCACGTCCATGTAAACCTGCTTCTCCTTCGTAATCAGGGAGGGATCCAACCATGCGCACGCAGCCAGCTCGTCCCACATGTAGGAGCGGTCCCGGCTCCATGCAGCAATGTATCTGGCGGCCGGGCTCTGCGCGCGGCTGATCTCATCCAGCATCTTCGCGGTGAACATCGCCTTGATTGACACATCCACCGTGGTCACGTCGATGCGCGGCCAGTCCGCGCTCAGCACAATGTGCGCCGCCTCGGGATCAAACCAGAAGTTGAACTCATGGCGCGGATTGTCGGCGAACTCCGGGTCGCTCGTCTGCG
>DASSHM010000258.1:0-4025 GCA_035692885.1 Occallatibacter sp. | reverse complement strand
CGGTTCCAATGACGGACGCAATGCCACCGCTGCCTTTGCTGAGCGCATCGCACTCGCAAACTCCGTCGAGCCCGGCGCGGCTCCCTGCTGCGTGAGAATATCGGCCTGCAGATAGAGCAGGATTGGGTCATGCGGCCGCCTTGCCAGCTTCGCTCTTACGTCCGCGAGCGCCCTCGGAAGATCATTCTGCTGCACGGCCGCCAGGCCAAGCGCCGCCACGCTCAGCGTCTGATTCGGATCCAGCTCATACGCCTTGTCAAAATCGGCCTGCGCCTTCTCGTACTGCGCCACCTGCACATAAAGCACGCCGCGAGCAAAGTAGAGAGCCGCGGCATCCGGCATCAGGTGAATGCCGTCATTCACGGCATCAATGCCCACCTTGAACGATTGATGGGCGGACGAGAGAACCGCGAAATCAACATACAGATCGGCCTTGTGCGGATCGAGCAGGATCGCCTGCCGCAAGGCATCCACGGCCTTGTCCGTTTCATGCGCCTTTTCATACGCCGCTGAGGCCAGCTCGAGGGTGGATGCATCGGGAGACTCATCCAGCAGCGCCTTCAGAGTCGCAAGCGCACTCTGGGGCTGGTGCGCCATCAACTGCACTGACGCGGTAACCTGTCGCTCACGACCGTCACTCGGATTGAGGGCAAGCGACTGGCCAAATACTTCGGCGGCCCTGTCGAGCTGCTTCAGACGCACCAGACAGGTGCCATAGGCATTCAGCGCGGGAGCGCGCGTGGCAAACAGCGCCGATGCCCGCTCAAAGTGCGTGACCGCATCGGCGCACTGCCCCTGCTGATACTCCAGAACGGCAAGCATGCCGTGACTCATCACATCATCGGGCCGCAACTTGAGCAGGTGCTTCAGCACCGGAATCCCCGCCGCGTCGCTGGTGTCGTAGGCAATCTGCGCTGCGCCTTGCAGCGCGGGGACATCATTGGGGTCGAGCGTGAGCGCATGGCGAAACGAAACCAGAGCCTGACTTTTTTCCCCCCCGCCCGCAAGGGCCACCCCCTGCATTGTCCACAACTCGGCATCGCCGGGAGCGCGCTTGAGTGCCGACGCCAGCAATGCGAGCGCTCTCGAGTAGTCCTGCTGTCTCAGCGCGGCCACAATCGGCTCCATCTGGCCTGCGGACGTCTGCGCATGCAGACCCGCGGCAAAAACGCCCAGGACCGCGAGGCATACCAATTGGCTGAAGAATCTCATATTGAGCCGTTCACCATCGATGGTAGTTCAGCGCTGGCGAGCCTGCCATCCGGCGGCCAGACCCGGCAACAATCCCAGCCAGTCGGGTCTGCACGTGGCCGATGGACGGCTACTTCAGCACAACCGGCAAAAATAAATGGCCGGCGCCTTGGACTGGGACGCCGGCCAAACGGATTCAATTGACTCAGATGCTCATCCGACTGAAATTCGCCTAGAAGGAGAGTCTGCCGCCCACCTGCCAGAACCTCGGCGCGTGCGAGCCGGTTGCGGCACCGAAGCTTCCATCCGGAATGTTCGTATCCACATTGGCAAAGTTCGCACGGTTAAACAGGTTGAAGAACTCAAAACGTAACTGGAAGTTCAGCCGCTCGGTCAGCGCCATGTCTTTGTAGAAGTTGGTGTCCGTCTCAAAGAAATTGGGCCCGCGGAACTGCATCGGCTTTTCGTTCCCCTCGCTCCCGAACGCGGGGGCCGCGAAGTTCGACTTCGGAATCGCTCCCTTAAGCCAGTCGCTGTTGGTGTGCGACTGGTGATACGAGGTCGCATCCGGGTAATCGAGGTTGTTGCCGTCCGCGTTGTAGTCGCCGCTGCCCGGCGCATAGCCTACCGCCGGATTCGCAAAGGATGGGCAGGGCGGAGCGCCGGAGGAAGCGTCCTGGCACACCGGGATGTAGGAGTTGAAGTTGGCGGCCGTCAACGGATAACCGGATTGGAAAATCGAGGTTCCGCTGATGCCCCACCCGCCTGTCACATATCCAATCGCGCCCTTGCCGTCATTCAGGCCCTTCAGCGTGTAGTTGAAGCTGAGTGAGAAACGGTTCGGCACGTCGAACACAGACGGGGCGTAGTACTGGTCAAGGTTGTTCGGAGTGGGATACGCCAACCCATTGTCCTTTGAGGACGATCGGGTATAGGACGCGTCAACGAATCCGCCCCGCGAGAAGCGGCCTCTGAGGCCGAAGAAGATCCCCCAGTAGTTGCCATGGCGATTGTTATCGGCATAGCCGATGGAGCCGAAGCTCGGATTCAGCCGCGTTGGCGCGATGCTCTCGTGGATGATCAGATCGTTCGGGAGCACGTTGATGTCGACTCCGTATGAGACGTTGCCGATGGAGTTGCCATTTCCGACAATGTCGTAGGAGTGCGATGCATTGTAGCCGACCGTAGCCGCAAAGGTGCGGGTCAGTTGCCGTTGTACGCTCAGCGACCAGATGTTCGCCTTGGGCGATTTCAGCAGCGGGTTGATGCCGCCGATGGCGAAGTTGGCGCCAACCACACCGCCCTGGGCATTCAGCCCTCCGTTAAACGTCGGGAAGGTGAATCCGAATGGCGGCTTGCTGCTGGTACCCAGCCCGAAGATCGGCGGCGTGGACGAGCCTGCGAAGAACACCGGCAGCACCAGTCCCGGGGGACTTCCGCGAAACTCCTCCTGCACATTGGCTGAAGTCAGCCAGTTGTTGTAGATGCCGATTCCGCCGCGCACCGCCCATTCGCCCTTTCCTGTCGGATCCCAGGCAAACCCGACCCGGGGACTAAAGAGGTTGTCGACAGAGTGCAGCAGGGCATTGTGCGTACCCTTCGCATAGCCGTTGGCGATCTGCTCGTTCACCGTGTTGCCGGTGCCGTAGTAGAAGTTGCCAAACACCGTAGAGTCGTTTTTTGACCACGGATTGCCGCTGTCGTCATAGCGCAGTCCGAGGGTAAGGGTGAGATTGTGTCTCGCCTTCCAGGTATCTTCTACAAACAACCCAAAAGTGCGCGAAGCGGCGTCCCAGTTCCACAGTTGCTGCTTGCCGGTGGCCGGGTTGTACATCACGCCGTTTTCGTTGGTGGGCGCATCCTGGGCCAGTTTGAGCAGGTTGTCGAATGCGAACTTCGGCTGGGACCACGGCCCCTGGAATGGCTCAACGTCATCGCCGTACCAGCCTTCATAACCGAACTTGAGCGTGTGGGTGCCGCGAACGTGGGTGAGTACGTCACGCCAGTGGTAGTTGTGCTGGATGAAGTCGCCCTGCGCGAAGCCTACGCCATACGCCTGGCCGCCATCCGCGTTGATGCCGTTCACTGAGATTGAGGGTATCGTGTAGTCCTTGGCGCCCATGCCCAGCACGCCTTCCACGCGGCTCTGTCCCGCGGTCGCCTCGTTCAAAGTGTTGGGTGAGAAGGTATGCGTCCAGGAAACCTGGCCGGCAACCTGCCAGGTGTTGTTCAATGCCGAGAACTGCGGCATGGGTGAAGCGGCACCCGTCTGCAGCAGCGTGCGGAAGAGGCTGACGTAGATGCGCTCATTCTTGAATCCCTGGTCGATACGGGCAAAGTATTGCGTGCCATTGCGAATCTGCGTCGCGCCAAATGATCCGACGTCAATCATCGCCAGGTCGCAGGGAACGCCGTTCTGTCCCGACGTGGTTCCGCATCCGCCTCCCCCGGTGCCAAATACATCGGCAGCCGTCTGCTGCACGGTTATGTCACCCACCCCCTGCGGTGTGTAGGTGCTCATCACGTGCGTGCCCACGGTGTTCGGATAGTTGGTCTGCGCCCACGAGATGAAGTTCGGATCTGCGAAAGTTACCGAACCGCCTGCGCTTGCCGAGGATCGCAGCGGCTCAACCGCGAAATAGAAAAAGCTGTTGTGGTGCGGAACAATAGGACCGCCAATCGCAAAGTCCATGTTGTTCGAGTGGAAGGGCTTGTAGGGGCTCTGTTTGGAGCTGACGAAATGCTGGTTGGCAAACATGCCCTGGTAGTTGAACCAGTCGGAAGCAGAGCCGTGGAACTGATCCGTACCCGACCGCGTGGTGAAGATGGTCTGT
>DASSHM010000257.1:0-2281 GCA_035692885.1 Occallatibacter sp. | reverse complement strand
CCATCCGGGAGTATCCCCTTGCGGTCCTCCGCCACAACATTGGAATGGTGCCCCAGGAAACCTTTCTGTTCAGCGATACCATCGGCGAAAATCTTACATTTGGGGTTCCGGATGCATCTGCGGAAGAGCTGTTGCTGGCTGCCGAGGCCGCACACATCCGTGCCGAGTTTGAGGAGTTTCCCCAGGGGTTTGAGACCATGGTCGGCGAGCGCGGCATGACCCTCTCAGGCGGGCAAAAGCAGCGCTCCGCCATCGCCCGCGCGCTCATGCGCCGCCCTGCCATCCTTATCCTCGATGATGCTCTGGCCAGCGTGGACACCTACACCGAAGAGCGCATCCTTGGCGGATTGCGAAGTTACTCCGCCACCGCCACCACCATTCTCATCTCCCACCGCGTCTCAACGGTGCGGGCGGCCGACCAGATTGCCGTGCTCAATCGCGGGCGCATCGTCGAGGTGGGCCGGCACGAAGAATTACTCGCTCGTGACGGCTACTACGCAAGTCTCTATCAGAAGCAGCAGCTTGAAGAGGAGCTTACCGTCGCCGGCTGACCCGGCCGCCCCGTGCCCGATCTCTCAGCTTGCTGTCTACTCCACGCCCAGTACCTTCACGATGACGCGCTTGCGCCGCTGCCCATCAAACTCCGCATAGAACACACGCTGCCACGTTCCCAGGTCCAGCCGGCCATCCGTCACCGGCAGGGTCGTTTCGTGGTGCAGCAGAAGTGACTTCAGATGGGCGTCACCATTATCCTCTCCCGTGCGATGGTGCTTGTAGTCAGGCCGCGCCGGTGCCAGTTCCTCCAGCCACTTCCCGATATCTTCAATCAGTCCGCTTTCATGGTCATTCACATATACCGCCGCCGTAATGTGCATGGGCGAAACGAAGCACAGCCCATCCCGCACGCCGCTGCGCTCCACGATTGCTTCCACCTCTTCAGTGATATGCACCATCTCTCTGCGCCGCTTTGTTTCAAATACCAGATACTCCGTATGACTCTTCATGTTGTTTCACCGGCTTTTGCTCCAGTTCTGGCGGCCGGACGGCTCAGCCATTATCCTTAAGATTAACGTGCCTCACTCCGGTTCATCCCCGTCTCAGGCCCTCTCTCAGCAGGCGCTCGATCTGCTTGCCTCGGGAGCGCCCGCCGAAGCCGCCACGGTCTTTCGCCAGGCCACTGAAGCTGATCCCGCAAACTTCGAGGCTCATCATGGGCTCGTGCGCGCCTTGCGCGACGCTGGCAGGCTTGAGCAGTCAGTCGAGGCTGCGCTTGCCCTCACCGCGCTCACGCCATCGGATCCCCTTGCCCACACCGCGCTCTCCATCTCGTTGCAACAGGCAGGCCGGATTCCTGAAGCCGAGGCAGCTGCGGCCCGCGCGCGCATCCTGGAGTGGAAAATCCAGTTGCAATCCACGCCGCAGCGGGAGAACGCGCCGTCATGAAACCTCGCCAGCGGCCAGGCTTGGCCCAGCGCCTGCGTCATATGCACGACCAGTTGCTTGCTGCCTATGGACCGCAGCACTGGTGGCCGGCCGGTACGGCATTTGAAGTGGTTCTTGGCGCATATCTCACGCAAAATACGGCGTGGCGATCAGTCGAGCGTTCACTCGAAAATCTGCGCGAGGCCGGCGCGATTTCGATGGCCGGCATGCGCGCCACGCCGATTGATCGCCTGCAGCAGCTCATCCGCCCCTCGGGCTTCTTCACCCGCAAAGCTCATGCAATCAAGGCGTTCCTTCTCATGCTCGACCAGGAGTTTGATGGTTCGCTCGAATCGCTGGCCGCACGGCCCACCACCGAGCTGCGTTGCCGCCTGCTGGCGTTGCCCAACGTTGGTCCGGAGACCGCCGACGCAATTCTGCTCTATGCGCTCAATCATCCTGTACCGGTCGCCGACGAGTATCTTCGCCGCATCGCCGAGCGCCACGGTCTTCTGGTGCCTGCCCCGGCACGCAACCGCAAGGGATATGAGGCGCTTGCCGGCCTAGCGCGGCAATCTTTTGCCGGGAGTCCTGTCCATGCCCTGGCGCCGCTCTACAACGAATTTCATGCGCTCACAGTGGCCGTGGGCAAGGCTCACTGCGGCAGGGTACCCGAATGCGGCGATTGCCCGCTTGCCTCGGATCTGAAATGGGCCAATCCGCCCGTGAACCGGCAGCCGGCAAAGCTCGCTCATATTCGGCCTTACCGCACCTAGCGCAGAACGTTCTCCGCATTCTCTCCGGTCTGTCCGATCAGGGCGTACTTGCCCACCTTGTAGCCGAGGTCGCTGCGCGACAG
>DASSHM010000256.1:0-2916 GCA_035692885.1 Occallatibacter sp. | reverse complement strand
CGCCTCCGAGGCGCTTCGCATTCTGCGCGTGAGTCACCCTGCGTGGAGGCTCACTCTGGCCCCCGCCACGCTCATGCGCCATCGCTTCACCGTCAGCCAGGCCGGGCTTACCCCGCGCCAGCGCCGCCTCAATCTGCGCGGCGCGTTCCGCGTCTCTGACCCCGCCGCTGTTCAGGGCCACCACGTGCTCATCGTTGATGACATTCTCACCACCGGCGCCACCGCGAGCTCTGCCGCCCAGGCCCTGCTCGATGCAGGGGCCGAATCCGCCTGGGTTGCCACCCTCGCCCGGGCCCAGCGATCATTTTTCCATCCTCATGCCGCCGTCCGCCGGTCCGGCCTGGATACACCGGAAGTCCCGGGCGACAATGCAAATTCCGTTCATACGCAGCCTCAAGCCATGCGCACCACGCAGCAGCAAACGCCTTTTTAACCAGGGGACCAGGATGTCGCTGGGTAAAGCCATGATTCATGCTCGGAAACAAAAATCCATGACCAGGGTCGTGGCGCATGCCACTGAACGCGCCGGTGCGCATGCCCACCACATCCTGCAGATGCCCGTTCTGGTGCTGAATGCATCCTATGAGCCCATCAACATCTGCGGCGCGCGACGCGCCCTCGTGCTGGTGCTCAAAGGCATCGCGCGCACCGAGGAGGAGCACGGCCTCACCCTCCATGCCCAGCGCAGCCTCATCGCCATGCCCTCCGTCATCCGCCTGCTCGAGTATCGCCGCATTCCCCACCAGACCCGCGCCCTCTCGCGCAAGAACATCCTGCTGCGCGACCGCAACACCTGCCAGTACTGCGGAGTCGTTCTGCCCTCAAGCGACCTCACCCTTGACCACGTCATCCCGCGCTCCCGGGGCGGCAGCTCGTCCTGGGAGAATCTGGTAGCGTGCTGCCATGCGTGCAACCGCCACAAGGGCAATCGCCTGCTGCAGGAGATTGACGACATGATCCTGCTGCGCGAGCCGCGTCCCTTCTCGCTGCACACCAGCCGCCAGATTATGCGCATGCTCGGCCGCGGCGACGACCGCTGGCGCAAGTATCTCTTCTATTAGCCCCGCATCTCTGAACCGGCCCGGGCGTCAGGCAGTCGTCATTGTCTTCCCGGCTGTTTCGCTCATGCCAGCGATTATTTTTTCGGGGGCTTCTGTTGCGGCGGCTGCGCCTGCGGGCTCTTGGGCGGTGTAATGTCCTGCCCGTCATAGATGATCTTTGAGGTTGAGCCGAACCGCTTGTAATCGGTGTACTTCACCACGTCGCGGATGTGCACGTCCTGCGCCATGTACCCGCTTCCGCCCGCAAAATGCAGAATCCCCTCACCCTTGGTGTACACCGGAAACCAGTAGTGGCCGTCCACCTGCTGCCGCCAGGTCATGAACGGCGGATGCAGGTCCTCGTGGCCCTTGCGCGTGTCGTCAGGCACCATGCGGCCGTCCGTCACTACAATCTGCAGGTCCTGCGCATCCACCCAGATGCGCCCGTCCAGGTACCGCTCGCCCTTCTTGATCTCCTTGGGCGTCACATCGAACACATAGCAGTCCACCTCGTCCACGCGCTGTCTGCCCACGTACTTGATGTTGTATTCGGGAACCTTGTCATCGGTCAGCACGAACGGGTAGCCGTGCTGGATGTCCTGAAAGTCCGACTGGGACATCTGCACCCGGGTCAACGTGCTCTCCGGCGCATATACCACTTTCTCTGTCCGCCGGCCGGAGGGGTCAAAGATCACGTCGTCCACCTCATACCACTCCCCATCGACCTTGTTGTCGTCATTCAGCGTCTGCACGCGAGCAATGCGCCGGTACGTGTAGTGGTTCAGAGCCTCGCGGAACTCCGTCTCCTTGGCGGCAAACTGCTTGATAATCTCGTCGGGCGGGGTTTTAGGCGCGGAAACGTCCATCGGGCCAAACCCGGAGTCCAGCGGCATGGGCGTGAAGCTGTCCTTGTCCTGGGCCCATGCCACGGGCATCAGCAACCCCGCTGCCATTACCACCGGAAGCAGCATTTTCACCCACGATTTTCCCCTCAAAGCCTTTTCGCCTCCCGGGTCCGGCTGGCGGCCCTGGCCGCTGCTGTTCCTGCCGCGGATTCATCTACAACCTTAGACGCATATACACCTTAGCCGGGTGGCGGCACAATCACGATGGTGGGGTTTGACCGCGCCGTTGCTCCAGGCCCCTCTTTCCGGGCAGGTTATGACCATCATCCGGCGCTTCACGATGATCCGGCTGATCAGCCTGAGCGGAATGGGCACTGGCCCGGAGCAGCCCGATCCGTCGCGTGGCCGGCGGTCGGAACAGGGTGTATCCTGTTCTGATTCCTGAGTTTCTGCACGCAGCCTGAAGGAGTGGCCCGGCTTCGATGCCTGCGAGTTACCAAGTCTTCGCGCTCACGATTTCGGTCTTGCTGTTGCCGGCGTTTGCTCAGATCTACCGGCGCGTGCGGGACGCGCGCACGCTTCTCTGGCTCTTCGGCCTGTCCCTGGCTGTCGTTTACCAGATTGAGCAGCTCCCGCTCGGCAGTTGGAGGATGACGGATCCGCGGGTTCATCCCTGGATGGTCGCCACCGGCCAGACCGCCATCCTTCTCAGCGCGGTTCTCTTTCTTGCCTCTCTCTCGCCGCTCAGCTTCCGCATCGGCCGAATGCGTGTCTTGTATGTCATCCCCTTCGGCCTGCCTCTGGTCGCCTTCTCGATTCTGCTGTTTGGCGTATTCCACGGCGCCACCCCGGCGGGCATGCCGTTCCTCCTGTTCCCCGCGCTGGCCGGTTTCTCGCTGCTTGCCGGCTGCCTGTGGGCCTTCCAGAAGCAAACCATGCCCCGATGGATCAGCCTCGCGCTCTGCATTGTGCTGGGCGGCGCGGGGTTCCGCATCTACGTCACCTACGGCGGGGTATGGGCGCTGCAGTTC
>DASSHM010000255.1:0-2216 GCA_035692885.1 Occallatibacter sp. | reverse complement strand
CCCACGCGCCATCCCGGCATGTTGTAGCTCTTTGACAGCGTAAAGAACTCCACTGCCACGTCCTTCGCCCCCGGCACCTCAAGCACGCTCGGCGGCTTGTAGCCGTCAAATGCGATGTCTGCATACGCCAGGTCGTGAATCAGGTGGAACCCGTACTCCCGCGCCAGTTCCACCAGCCGCGCCAGAAAGGGCAGCTCAACGCACTCTGCTGTCGGGTTCGACGGAAAGTTCACTATCAGCGCCTTGGGCCGCGGCGTCATCCGCGGAATCAGCTCCTCCAGTTGCGCCAGAAACTGCTCGCGATCGTGCACAGGCACGCTCACAATGTGAGCCCCGGCAATCACCGGCCCGTAGATGTGGATCGGATAGCTCGGATTCGGCACCAGCACCGTATCCTGCGAGTCAAGAATCGCCAGGCACAGGTGCGCAATGCCCTCCTTTGACCCGATGGTCACGATGGCTTCTGAATCCGGATCCAGGTCAACGTCATAGCGCGTCTTGTACCAGTTGCAGATGGCCTTTCGCAGCCGTGGAATTCCACGCGAAACCGAGTAGCGATGCGTCGCCGGTTTCTGGGCAGCCTCAATCATCTTGTCCACGATGTGCTTCGGCGTCGCCCCATCCGGGTTGCCCATGCCAAAGTCGATGATGTCCTCGCCGCGGCGGCGCGCGGATACTTTCATCTCCCCGGTGATGTTAAAAACATACGGCGGCAGCCGCTGAATCCGTGAAAACTCTTCCATGGTGACTCCAGTGTAAGCCAACTCTGAGTGAGGCGGCGGTGAACGTGCCGAGAGACACAACGGCAAAAAGATGCATCCGCGCCTGGAGCTGGTGTGTCCGGTTTTTGGGGTATGAGGAGGAGCAGGCGTCAGGCGGCCGAAGCCGCCGCAAGGGCAGCAGAGCAAGCTCCGGGGCAGAGCGTGCGGGAAAGGGTGGCCTTGTTCGTCGTGCGCTGCATCGCCCAATTATACCGTGTTCGCCCCGTATACTTGATTACGCATGAGCACGTTTTTGCCCGTTGACGAACAACTTGACCTGCTCCAGAAGGGCGCGGCTGAAATCATCCGCGTCTCTGACCTGCGCGAACGCCTCCAGCAGAGCCGCAAGACCGGCCGCCCCCTGCGCATCAAGGCCGGCTTTGACCCCACCGCGCCTGACCTCCACCTCGGCCACACCGTTCTCATCCGCAAGCTGCGCCACTTCCAGCAGCTTGGCCACACCGTCATCTTCCTCATCGGCGACTCCACCGCGCTCATCGGCGACCCCACCGGCCGCAACGTCACCCGCAAACCCCTGACACGCGAGCAGATCAACCAGAACGCCGAAACCTACAAGACCCAGATCTTCAAGCTCCTGGATCCCGCGCTCACCGAGGTCCGCTACAACTCCGAGTGGCTGGACAAACTCGGCTACGCCGGAATAATCGGTCTCACCGCCAAGGTCACGCTCTCGCAGATGCTCGACCGCAAGGAGTTCCTCACCCGCTTCCGCGCCGAACAGGACATCTCCCTCCATGAGCTGCTCTATCCGCTCGCGCAGGGCTACGACTCCGTCATGCTCCATTGCGACGTCGAGCTCGGCGGCACCGACCAGAAATTCAATCTGCTCATGGGCCGCGAACTGCAGCGCAAAGAGGGCCAGCCCGAGCAGATCGTGCTCATGATGCCCATCCTCGAAGGCCTCGACGGCGTGCAGAAAATGTCCAAGTCGCTCAACAACGCCATCGGCATCAACGAGCCGCCCGCTGAAATGTACGGCAAGCTCATGAGCATCAGCGACGACCTCATGTGGAAGTACTGGGTCTTCCTCACCGATCTCAAGCAGAGCGAGATTGACGCCATGCGCGCCGATGTGACCACCGGCAGGCTGCATCCCATGGACGTGAAGAAGAACCTCGCCCGCGCCATCACCGCCGGCTTCCACGGCACTGACGCCGCCGGTCACGCCGCAGAAAACTGGGCCAGGATGTTCCAGCAGAAAGAGGCCGTCGAAGACCTCGAAGAAGTCGCCGTCGCGCTGGCTGACGTTGCAGGCCCCGAGCCCCACTCCGTGCGCCTGCCCAAACTGCTGGTGCGTCTCGGCCTTGCGGCCAGCGCCTCTGAGGCCAATCGCAAGATTACTGAAAAGGCCGTCAAGCTCGACGGCGAGCCCGCGACCGGCGCTCACGTCTCAGTGGGTCCGCTCCCGACCCGTCTTGTTGTCCGCCTCGGCAA
>DASSHM010000254.1:0-14251 GCA_035692885.1 Occallatibacter sp. | reverse complement strand
GCGCGGCGACGACAGTTCCACAGCTTGAGCAGAAACGCGCTCCAACCGGCAACCCGGTACCACAACGTGAACAATAGAAGCCCATCAGGAACCCCTCTCGCAGCTCAATTCACTCACACCTGCTTTACGAAAATAGCGCGTTCAGGGTTCCCTGCGCGAGGGAGAAGCAGCCCGGCTGGTTGAATATCCTGGGGTTAATCGCCGTGGTAGGCATTGCGCAGGTACTGGCGGGCGGAGTCGGCCCACGAGGTGGCGGGCCCGGCGGCGATGACTGCCTGGTAGTCGCGGACCGCCAACTGCCTTTCGCCGTTCCGATCGCGGCACTGCCCGCCGGCAAGCAGTGAGCGCAGCTTGAGCTCCGCGCCAGCACCCTTGGTCCACCCGGCCTGCTCGTATGCCTGGGCCGCCTCGCCATAGTGCCGCTGTCCGCGCAGGGCATCCCCCAGGCCGTAGTAGGCCAGTTGCAGATGCGGGTCAACAAAATAGCCGGTTCTGGCACTATCGCCCAACAGATCGCGATAGGCAGTGACGGCGCGCATGCCCTCACCCGCATCCTTGCGGAGGTTGGCTTCTTCAAGGCAGAAGAGAAAGTTTCGGGGATATTCGCGCTTGAGGCTGCGCACCACGCGGACGGCATCTTCATAGCGGCCCTCGCGGCGCAGGAACAACGCAATCACAACACGCGCATCGACGCTGGTGATGACGCCGCGGTTGGCATCGTCATAGAGCAGCTCCAACCCCTTTGACTTGGAGCCCGTCACTCCGATGAAGCCGATGAGCAGCTTGAACGGCCACGGCAGCGCCCCCACCACGTACTGGTAGACGCCGACCACAAGCTTGGCATCCACGTAGTTGGGGTCGAGCTCAAGCACGCGTTCTTCGTCGTCCTTGGCCTTGTTGGCAAGATGGAAGCCGGCAGAGAAGCTGCGCTCCACCATGGCAATGTAGGCGCATCGCAGGCTGCGCGCCCAGCCCCGGGCAAAGAGAGCGTCCACATCGCGCGGATTGCGGCTCAGGCGCGTATCGGCCTCGCGCGCCGCCTGGTCAGAGAGCGCGAAGATACGGTCACGCGCTTTGGGGTCCTCCTCGGTGGCGTGATGGCCGGAGAGAAATCCATCATTGGCGTAGAAGGTGGTGTCGAGCAGGTCGAGCCGGTAGAGTTCCTGAAAAACAACGGCGTCAAGCAGCAATGCCGTGGCCTGGGGGTCGCCTGGGTGCTGCCGCTGAACACGCTCGAAGCGGGAGACGGCGCCGGGATAGTCAAGATTGTAAAAGTGCTGAAACGCCTCTTGCACCAGCGGATCGCGGTTCAGGGGATTGGTGTGGACCTGAGCAGACTGGCCTGCGGCCGGAACCGACAGCAGGATAAGCATCCAGATCAAGCTGCCCACGCGGCGTTGAATCATTTGTAATCTGTCCTCTGCAGGGATGCGCCGGCTTGCTTGGTGGGAGCAAGCAGTCTGGCGACTACGAACAACTGGCCCCTTGATTCGCCTGCCCGCCGGAAGAAACTCATCCCCTGTTTGACGTTTTGCACAAGTCGGAGAGTAGAAATCGTTTGCGTCCTTGAATCCGTTGCTGTAAACCTTCAAACGTGTAGAATCCGTTCATCCACACAGCAAGGAAAATCTCATGAATCCCAAAGACCTGCTGCGGCTGCTGCTGAACCAAGCCCAGTTTAACGGATTTGAGTTCCGCCGCTGGTACCTGTCGCACATTGCCCCGGCCTGGCCCGGCGCAGAACAGGCTTTGGCGGTGCTGGCGACGGAGGGACGTCACTACTCGCTGCTGTTTTCGCATGAATTTGCCCGCAGCTTCTGGCGGGAGGGCGCACAAATCAGTTTCAGGGTACCGGCAACCACCTATCCCCGGGTCAACAGCAGGGGTGAAGTTATCCACGTGACGCGGAAGCCGTTTACGCGCCGAACCGTCAAGCGCGATGTGTGGAAGTATCATCTGCGCGAGATGGCAGCTGCGGGCGATCCCATCGCCTACCTGAGCCGCTTTCTGCCCCAGGGCGATCTGGCCGGCAAACTGGAACCGCCAGCCGAAGCCGGCAGCGAGCGGCACTCTGCCGCAGGCACTGCATGACCGCGAAGCACGCTCCACGAGTCAACTAGTTCCCGGCAACTGTTCCCTGCCGGGCCACGGATGCCGGAAGATTCAATCAAGGCCCATGGGCTCAAGCGGTACTCTCCGCAGCGGTTTGCAACCGGCCAGCAATCGACCAGACTGACGTGCCCTGCGAGGACACGGTAGGATTTCCTTATGTACACTCCAGTAAAACCCGGCTCCAGTATTGCCGCAGAAAACGAGGCGCTCCGCGACGCGCTGGAAGAGGCGCGCAAGCGGCTTATCGTGGCGCTGGATGTTCCCGATGCGGCCGCAGCCACGGATATGGTGCGCCGGCTGGAAGGCACCTGCCGGTGGTTCAAGGTGGGACTGGAGCTGTTTATCGCCAGTGGGCCCGGCGTGATAGAGCAGCTGACTGCTCAGGGCTATTCGGTCTTTCTGGATCTGAAGCTGCACGATATTCCCAACACCGTAGCCGGAGCTGTGCGTTCTGCCGCGGCGCTTGGGGCGAAGATGATGACCGTGCATGCGGGCGGCGGTCCGGTGATGCTGGCGGCGGCACATGCGGCGCTGGAAGGAATTGTCAATCCTCCCGAACTGCTGGCCGTGACCGTGCTGACCAGCATGGATGCGGCGCAGTTGCTGACCGTGGGCGTTGAGAAGCCGCCGGCCGAGCAGGTGGAGGCACTGGCACGGATGGGACTCGAAGCCGGGTTGCGGGGTTTTGTATGCTCTCCGGCAGAAGTAAAGCGCTTACGCGGTCTGACTGGAACGGAGGGCGTGCTCGTGATACCCGGAATCCGCCCGGCGGGAGCCGAAAGCGGCGACCAGAAGCGCGTGGCAACACCGGGTGAAGCCCTGCGCGGCGGGGCCAGCTATCTTGTGGTGGGTCGCCCAATCACGCGCGCAGTCCATCCCGCCGAGGCCGCCACGGGTATTCTGCGCGAGATGTCACAGGCGCTCGCCCGCAAATAGAGGCATGAAAAAGCCCGGCGGCGGGCCGGGCCTTGCGACTTCAAGATTTAAGGCAGAACCTATAGTTTCTCGTAGAAGTCACACGCAGAACAGGAGATATAGATTCCTCCCGGGATTCCGCGTTCGCGATCCTTCATGCGTTTGACGATACGCGTGGGTTTGCTGCACTTGGGGCAGTCGGTTGATTTCGTCGTGTCCATCATCTTCTTGCGGTCAGCCGTCTTGGCGATTTTGGCCATGGAGCGAGTATTTCTCCTTCCTGGGTGTCTCTGCTCGCGCGGGCAGCTTGGAATGCTCGCGGCTTCAACGTCGCGGTCGCGGGCTGGCCTCTGGCCTGAATCACGGCGTAAGGAAGCGGGACTCGCTTTCCCTAGTTTATATCAAACGCGCCGTGCGTAGGCTCAGTGCTGCTGCGTGTCGGCAGGCGCAGGTTGTGGCTGTGCGGCATCGGGTGGGGAGTTCTGGTGCGCGACCGGGTGGTCGTCCGGAGCCTGTGCGGGGAAATGAACGGGCTTCATGTCCGTTTCACGCCGGTTGAGCGGAGGCAACTCCTCCCCGGGCTTGCGCAGGCTGGGGGGAGGCGCCGGCGCCTGCGTATCTGGATTGCGGATGACATCTCCCATCTGCACGGTATGGGTGTGGGGGGCGGCAGCAGAACCGGGCTCAACCCGGGTCTGCATCATGGGATCAACCACATCCTGCGTGAAGACCTGAGGCGGCTTGCCAATCTCTGCAATCTCCACGCGGATCACGCGGTTCCCGTTGATGCGGACGAACTCGACGGTCTGCGGTGGCTTGCCATAGATCCATTCCTCGAAGGGCATCTGCCCGTCCATCTCACGAATCTTGTCGCGGGGGTGGCCTTTGGCAAACAGCACCATGTCGGTGCTCATGCCCACCAGCACCTGGTGGCTCAGAATTGCATCCCTGAGCGGGGCGGGCAATGTGTCAGTGAAGGCCTGCACCGGCGTCTTGACGCCGAAGGAGATGAGAGGAGCGAGCAGCGCCTCCACCTGTTTCCCGGTCATTTCAGGCACGTAGTGCTTGAACTCGAGCGTCAGGCGCGCTCCGGTGGGTTGCTGCCCGGGATCATTCACCACGGGCGCCATTACGGGGCCCGTGCCCAGCTCGATATGACGGAGGAAGCGGTGCTTCAGGTCAGGACCGCCGTTGAGCTGAAACACCATCTTCGAATCTTCAATCTTGACGTCTGTGATAACGACGCGGTCGCCGGGGTTGGCACTGATGCCATCTCTTGAAACGAGATCGATGTAATCATTGCCCGCCTTGTCGAGCTTGCCGTTGGCGTGCAGGGTCATTCCCCTGTGCCCGCGTGGGAAGGGGCGCATGGCAAAACCCTGCTCGGCCTGGAGGTAACGAAGCAGGTCCATGCGGGTCTTCGCGTTCAGGCGTACTTTGCTGAGAGGCACATCGGTGGGCGTAACCTGCGCGTAACGGCGATCAACCGTGGAGGCGGTATTTTCAGTCTGAACGGTGACACTGCCGGATTGATCAACGATGACCGCCTGGGAATGCGATGGGACCGGCACAAGCAGCAGACAGACACAGACGAACACCAGCCCGCCTAACCGGCTCACGAGATGAGCGAGTATTGGCCGGTCAGGATCGCCGACAGCTTTCCCTACGCTGTTCGCGCCATTCATGGGAACCTCCCATGGCTGAGTCAAGCATCGCGCAAACGGCGGAACTGTTCAAGTGGCAGCGGACAATTCTCTTTTTGTTGAGATAAAAAGCCCTGAAATCAAGAAATTTTCCCTGCCTAATCGACTGGCGGCGGGCCGGCGGGAGGCTCACCGGATGCGGCGGGGGGTGTGACGGAGCCTCCGGGAGATATTTGCACGAGAGGCTTTTCAGCCTGCGTCCCTGGTCCCATGACGGCTTCGTGCTGCCGCCGGGCCGCGTCATCCAGATCAACCGGGATTCCTCCGGGGATAAATTCGGGGGCGTTGTGGAGGTAATTCAGTTCGCTCGTAGCCCGGTAGAGGACGACCAGGGCAATCAGAAAGGCCAGAAACGCAATCCACGTGCCGTCCTGCCCAAATCCACCGCCCGTTACCCAGAACGGCCCCATCGGGTTGCCCTCAACAACCGAGGAATGGCTGCTTACTCCGCTCACTGTGAGGCCAAAGATGAGAGCCCTGCTGGCCTTCCAGCCAAAGTTGAGGCCCCAGCTGACCCACAGCGCCCGGGTGCGCAGATAGGCAACCGAGAGCACGATGCAAAAGAGGAACGAAACCACAATGCTGGTGGGGTCAGAACCGGGCAGGAGGGCCTGCATGAGGGCATAGAAGAATGAGAATGCCAAGGTTGCGCCGACTGGTCCGACGACCCGGACAAAGCACTGGAAGCCGTAACCGCGGAAGGCGACCTCCTCGGCGAGCGTGGCACAGGCGAAGAACGCGGCGTCTGCCAGCAGCCAACCCCAGGAGGTGAGCCCCAGCGAGAGCACCACGGCGATGCCGCCAAAAAGGGTGAGCATGAGGACACAGGCCACTGCGACGCCCCAGCCGATGGCCAGGCCCAGACCCAGCTCGCGGCGAAAGCCCGGCCGGAGCGGAAGGCCCTGGTCGCTGATGGCGTGCTGCTGGCGGTCAAACAGTCCCCCAAAGCCCGCATAGACGACGATCAGCAGGAAGGCGAGCATGGCCTGCTCAACCAGGGGCTCCCACGCTTCGCCGACCAGGCCATTTGCACCATGCTGCGCCACGGACCGTGCAAGGAAGAAAAAGACAATCGCGGTGACGAACTCAAGGTAGGCACGCAGGCGGCTGCCCTGTACGTGAAGCGCGCTCACGGACGCCTCCTGATGTCAGAGCGACGGTGCAGACAGCCCTCCGCACCGACCGGTCTTTGCCAATAGCGTACCGGATTGACCGGTTGGAACCCCCACGAAACCAGCAAATCAACCTTCCGTGTAGAACTGCGCAATCCTGCGGAACTTCTGCTGACGAGCCGCCACCAGATCGTCAATGGATAAGGACTTCAGCTCGTCCAGATGGCGCTTGAGAGCGGTGCCCATGATTCCGCAACCGGCCTCGTGATTGGTGTGTGCTCCGCCGGGCGGCTCCGAGATGATCTCATCCACGCAGCCGAGGGCCGCAACCTCCGGCGCTGAGATGCGCATGGCTTCGGCTGCCAACTGCTTCTGAGCCGCATCGCGCCACATGATGGCAGCGCACGACTCGGGCGTAATCACGAAGTAGAGGGCGTTCTCCAGGATAAGAACGCGGTCGCTTACGGCCAGCGCCAGCGCTCCGCCTGAACCACCCTCGCCGCTGATGACAGAGATGGTGGGAACGCGCAGGCGGGACATCTCGCGGATGTTGCGGGCAATGGCCTCGGCCTGTCCCCGCTCCTCGGCGCCAAGACCCGGATATGCGCCGGGCAGATCAATAAAGCTGATGATGGGCCGCCTGAACTTCTCCGCAATCATCATGCAGCGGAGTGCCTTGCGGTAGCCCTCGGGGTTGGGCATGCCAAAGTTGCGGCGGACCCGCTCCTTGGTGCTGCCGCCCTTGCGGTTGCCCACCACCAGCACTTCCTCGTCACCGAGCCGCGCCATGCCGCAGGCCACGGCCTCATCGTCGCCAAAGGCGCGATCCCCGTGAATCTCGCTGAAATCGGTGAAGATCCGTTCGATAAAGTCCATGGGGTATGGGCGCTGAGGATGCCGCGCCCTCTCAATTCTGCTCCACGCCAGCGAGACCGCCTGCGCAGAATGGGAACTTGCTTTCATATGGTCGCTCATCGCCACCTGTCGTCACAATGACATGGAGCCCCAGGCCCCAGGCCCTGCTGATTGCACACAGGAGATTTTACGGTTCGGGAGCGATTGCGACAAATCCGGAGCAAACCTTAACGGCCGCGTGGGGCAGATTCAACACCGGATTTTCACGTTAAACCGGGCAGAATCACCGGCGAGGGCCCCCTGCTCACTGGAGAGTATAGTGGTCCTTGCCGGAGCGAAAGCAGAACGCCCGGGGCACTTGTGGCCGGGGTACTTGTGGAAGGGAAAAATGAGCACATCACGTAGAGATTTTGTCGCGCTCGGATCACTCGGATTGCTGGGAACCGCCATTGCGCCGTCGGTCGCACAGACTCCAGAGACAAAGACACCTGCACCGCCGCCCGGATCTCCCACGGCCTTTGGAACGGCCCCACCGGCGGGTCCTGAGATCACGCCTGACACATTTCGCGCTGCCGAAAAGCTCGTGGAAGTGGACATGAATCCCATGGACCTGGAAGAAGCGGCGGGCAACTGGCGCAGACAGATGGCCCCGCTCTACGAAAGGCGCGTGGGGCCGCGCAAGGTGGCGCTGGAGGACACGCTGAGCCCGGCGACGCAGTGGAATCCCATGCCGCCCGGAATCACGCCTGCGCCTAACAAGAACCGGTTTGAGCGCAGCCTGGATTCGCATCTTCCGCTGCCCGCTGATGAGGAGGCGATTGCCTATGCTCCGGTGGCGCAGCTTTCGCGGTGGATTGAGAGCCGGGCGTTGACCTCGGAGCGGTTGACCAAAATCTATCTGGGGAGGATGAAGCGATTTAACCCTGCCCTAAACTGTATCATCACGCTGACCGCG
The DNA here is from genome assembly GCA_035692885.1 of Occallatibacter sp. Lineage (GTDB taxonomy): Bacteria > Acidobacteriota > Terriglobia > Terriglobales > Acidobacteriaceae > Telmatobacter. The sequence continues at coordinate 6,599 of DASSHM010000254.1, read as the reverse complement.
GAGCACGCGCTGGCGCAGGCACGGGCCGCGGACAAGGAGATTGCATCCGGTCACTATCGCGGACCACTGCATGGCATACCCTGGGGCGCAAAAGACCTACTGGATACCGCCGGTATTCCAACAACCTACGGCGCAGAGCCTTTCAGGAACCACATTCCCACACGCAACAGCGCGGTGGTGGACCGGCTGGACGCGGCCGGAGCGGTGCTGCTGGCCAAGCTGAGCATGGGAGCATTGGCGCTGAACGACATCTGGTTCGGCGGACAGACGATGAATCCGTGGCTGCCGCAGGAAGGCGCGTCGGGATCGAGCGCGGGGCCGGGCGCGGCCACGGCCGCGGCACTGGTGAGCTTCTCAATTGGTAGCGAGACCGAGGGAAGCATCGTGAGCCCCTCCATGCGCTGCGGATTGACGGGCCTGCGGCCCACCTTTGGCCGTGTCGCACGGACAGGCGCCATGACCCTGTGCTGGTCGCTCGACAAGCTGGGCCCGATGACGCGCGCCGTGGAGGACACGATGCTGGTGCTGAAGGCAATCTCAGGCCCGGACCCCGGGGACCTGGCCAGCGTGTCCAGTACGCTTGACTTTGATGCAGGCACGCGGCTGGAGCGTGTGCGAATCGGCTATTTTCCGGCCTGGATGAACGAGAACCCGGCAACCGACGTGGATCGCGCCGCGCTGGAGACAGTGAGCAAGCTGGGCATGACGCCGGTGAAGTTGTCGCTGCCCGACTGGCCGTATGACTCGCTGAATACGGTCCTGTTTGCCGAATCAGCCGCCGCATTTGAGGAACTGACGCTGAGCCACAAGGTGGACGAGCTGAAGATGCAGGTCCCTGACGCGTGGCCAAATGCCTTTCGCCAGTCGCGCTTTCTTTCAGCCGTGGATTTTGTGCAGACAGACCGCTTTAGGCGAAAGGTAGCTCAGGAGATGGCGCGCGTGATGTCGCAGGTGGATATGCTGCTGGTGCCGTCACTGCGGGATGAGATTCTGGTGATTACCAACTTCACCGGGCACCCATCGCTCACGTTGCGCGCCGGGTTTGTCGAGGTCTCTGAAGCGCGCAGCGACTGGGCCCCTGACCCACAGCATCCCCTGCCGCATTTCTCACCGCCGCGGCGTGTGCCGCATGGCGTCACGCTGATTGGTCACCTCTTTGATGAGGGACGAATTGCCGAAGCCGGACTGGCGCTGGAAAAGGCCTTTGGAGTGGCATCGGAACGTCCTCCAGATTTTTGAGGAAGCGAAGCGGTCTTGCGCTGAACCGATTGGGGAATCGCGAAGGCGCGCCAGAATGCCTCGGCGACCTGGGACCCCATCTCCACCGGCTTCGACGCGCGCTCGTGCTGAAAGATGTGGTGATAGAGCAATGGGCCGAGCAAAAGCGCGAGGGCAACATCCATGTCGACCGTGCGCAGCAGTCCGCGCCGGATGGCGCTTTGCAGAATCTCGCGCAGCGCGTCCCGGGCCGGCTGCATCACCCGGTGACGCCACGCGCGCCCGAACTCCTGGTGGGTGGCCGAGTACGCAATCAAGGTGGGCGTAAGGCGCGCACGCTCCCTGGCGAACTCGGCGGGCGGCTGTCGAGTGAGCACGTGAATCAGGTCATGCAGCGGGTCGCCGCCATCGATCTTCTTCGCATCACGGCCGATGCCATGCACGCGATCCATCACTTCGAGCAGCAGGGCCTCCTTGTCGGCCCAGTGGTTGTAGATGGTGGCCTTGCTCACGCCCGAGGCGCGCGCGATGGCATCCATGCTGGTCGCGTCAATGCCGCGCTCCCCGAACAGACTGAGCGCGGCGCGAAACACCTTGTTGTGAGCCTGGCTGCTGCGCGTCCTTGCCATCCCTATAACTCGATACTGGCAAAGCGCTGCGCTCCAACGACAAGCAGCACCGCGCCCACGGCACACAGCACAATCAGATCAATCGTGGCGCCATAGTGGCCTGCGTTCATGAGCACCGCGCGCATGCCGTCGATGCCATAGGTCAGTGGATCCGCGGCCGTGGCAATGCTGAGAGCTCTCGGCAGTCCATCAAGCGGAAACAACGCGCCGGAGAGAAAGAAGATTGGCAGGACCAGAAAGTTCATGACAAGCTGAAAGCCCTGCATGTCCTCCAGTCCGGAGCCAATGGCGACACCCGCGGCCGCAAAGACGATGGCGATGAGCACCATGAAGATGAGGCCCAGCGGAATCATGGCATAGCTGGTTGGCCTGAAGCCCGCGAGCACACAGACGATGGTTACGAGCAGCCCCTGCAGTACCGAGACGGTGGCGCCGCCCAGCGTGCGTCCAATCATGATATGCAGGCGGGGTACAGGCGCGACCAGCGTCTCCTTGAGAAATCCGAACTGCCGGTCCCACAAGAGCCCGATACCGGAAAAGATGGACGAGAACAATACCGTCATGCCGATTACGCCCGGCGATACGAACTGGAAGTAGCTGCCGTTGCCGGCGCGCTGAAAGACCGGCCCAAGACCGAAGCCAAGCACCAGCAGGTACAGGAGCGGCTGGCCGAGTGAAGCGATAATCTGCGCCCGCGAGCGCGTATAACGCTTCAGCTCCCGCAGCCAGAGAATGTAGATTGCCTTCATCGTCTTCCTCCACTCCACATGCGCGCCATCTGGCGCATCTGGTCTGCCGAGTCGGCGGTCTCGTCGCGGATGGTGGTTCCAGTGAGTGCCAGGAAGGCATCCTCCAGGCTCACCGCGCCTGTTTCTTCCTTGATGAACGCGGGCGTGCCCTGTGCCACGAGCCGGCCATGATCGATAATGCCGATGCGGTGCGCCACGCGATCTGCCTCATCCATGTAGTGCGTGGTGAGGAATACAGTGACGCGCTCGGTTTCGTTCACCTTCTTCACATGTGTCCAAAGCTGGTTGCGGCTTTGTGGATCTAGACCCAACGTGGGCTCGTCGAGGAAGAGAATCCTTGGCGTGTGCAGAAATCCGCGCGCAATCTCAAGCCGCCGCTTCATGCCGCCGGAGAACTTTTTCACCTGTTCGTTGCGCCGTTCCCATAGCTCAAACAACCTCAGCAGTTCTTCGGAACGCTGGCGGCGCGTCTTTCTGGGCACATGGTAAAGGATGCCGTGCAGCTCCATGTTCTCCCATGCCGTCAGGTCGCCGTCGAGGCTCGGATCCTGAAAGACAATGCCGAACCGCCGGCGGGCCTCACTCTGGTGGGTCCGGGGATCGAGCCCGTCAAGCTGGATGGCTCCGCTGGTGGGCTGGAGCAGAGTCGTAAGCATCTTGATGGTGGTGGTCTTCCCTGCCCCGTTGGGGCCGAGAAAGGCGAATATCTCGCCTTCGGCAACGTCGAATGAAACGTCATTGACGGCTGTGAAGTTGCCAAACATCTTTACCAGGTTTGTGACACGTATCACAAGCGGCCTCCCGACTTAACAATACTGAACGGTTCAGTTCAGTTTGTCAAGCGGGTATTGCGGTCTTGCCCGTCGCCATGCTTTGCGTGCGCCAAGAAAGAAGCCGCCCGGAGCGGGCCAGCCTGTGAAGTAATGGATTGAATTGGCTGTGCGTCAGTCGGCGGTCACTGACTGGCAGCGCTCATCCTCGACCGCGGATGCGGCTTCGCGCTCCTTGCGGATGGCCTCGTACATCGACTGATTATCGCTGAATTTGAAGGCGGGCACGCCGCGCTCCCCTGCCTCCCTCTGCTCGACAGCACCCAGCAGATCAAGGTCGGATTTGGTCACCGGCCTGAGCCCTTTGCCGCAAAGACTGCTTATGATTTCATCCTTGCCCAGTGTGTCTGCGCGGCCCTCTGACTTGAGGAACTCGATCACCCGGTCGGCGCCCAGTTCACCGTCGTGCCGGGCGATTCCCACCAGTCCGGTGCTGGCCCGGCGAGCCCAGCCGGCCACGAACCAGCCGGGCAGGATGGCCTGTGTGGCGGGATTCCAGACCTGATATTGCGGCTCATCAGTCTCACCGGTTGCAGGCATGGTGGCATATCCAGACGGGCCCATGGGCAGACCGATGCAGGCATCATGTTCATCGCCGATGGCGAAGATCAGGGTATCCAGATTCAGCGTTGCCCGCGTGCTGGTCTGCACAGCCTTTGTGCTGCCGTCAGGGCGTGCCACCAGATCATTCTCGGCAACTTCAAGCTTTGCGATGCGGCCCTTCGAATCCGGGAGAATTGCCGCGGGTGAAGATAGAAAGCGGAAAGAAAGGCGGGGAGGAACAAAGGCCGCATCCGCATCCTTGAGATGCTTGAAGTGCTGCTCGATCACCTTCTCGGGTACAACCTCCTGGCCGGCAGCCGCGCAGCGTTTGCTGACACGGCCTATCTCGGCGATAAGATCGGCGCGCGGGATATGCCGCTCAACGAAGGCGATCTCTTTGTCATCAAACTTAATCTCAAGCGGGCCGCGGCGGGCGATGATCACGACGGACTCAGTGACGCGATCCGGGCCATCGTCAAGGAGCCAGCGGGCAATGTCAATGGCCACGTTACCCATACCGACGATGCCCACGTTTTTGCCCGTGGAGAAATCATGCGAGGCATAGGGCGGGAGCTGATTGTAGTGGTAAACAAAATCCTTGGCCGCGTAGACGCCCGCGGCATCCTCGCCCGGCAATCCCAGTTTGCGCGTTCCCTGCGCGCCGCAGGTGAACAGGACCGCGGCCGGATGCATTCCTGCCAGATCACTGAGCTTAAGGTCGTAGCCGTCCCCTACCTGCACATGGCCGAAGTAATGCAGATTAGGCAGGGCGAGCACCTGGGCAAACTGCTTGCGCAGGCCAAACTTCATCTTGTGTTTGACGGGATAAATGCCGTACTCGGCCAGGCCACCGGGCTTGATGTCGCGGTTGAACACGAATACTTCGTGCCCGGCGAGGGCAATCTTTCGCGCTGCAAACATACCCGCCGGTCCTGCCCCAACCACGAATACGACACTCATTTTTCACCCCTGCTGTTGTAGATGTATCGGCAGACACCCCGGTTGCCGTGTGTAAGAACGTGCGGAAGATGTCGCGGAATGTAGACGACATGCAGATTGGAATCAAGCCTGACGGGATGATGCGCCTGGCGCGGGCGCAAACACGACCGGCTCGCTGTTAACTGGACTGGAAATTGTATATCCCCAGCTTCGGGGTTATCTTCCGGTCGACAAGAGAGGCAGCAATGCACCATTTAGATCCAGTTCAGATCACAGCACAAGGAAGAAATCATCGTGTCGCCATCGACTTCTTCCACAGAACTTCTCGCGGGATTAAGCCGTTGCTCAGGCCTATACACCTATGATTATGACGGCCAAACGCAGTCAGATGTCACACATTTAGCGTTCCGGCCGGTTACCAAATGTTTACCTGCCCCGTGGGCTACCTGTTCCAGAAACGCTGACATTGCTTCTAGTTAGGCTTGGCAGCATTACTCAGCCCGGGCACGCCATCCGATATGGGATCGTACGAGTCAGCCGGCTCGACGGCGGGCGGCTCGGATATTGCGGGCTGAGAGGCGTTCTCAGTGCCCTGCCCGGCCAGAAGATCGACACGATACTGAGCCGCGGAGGCGGCGGCCAGCGCATGATTGACGCTGCTGGCCATCCGGGCAGCTGAGGCCTTGTCCGGTGAGGGAACGCCCGCGAGCTTGATGATTGAAGGCATCTGCAGCCACCAGAGGAGCTCCTCGTAGGGCTCCTGAACCAGATAGGTGTGCCCGTCCGCATCATGCACTCCAGTCAACCAGCGCACATCAGGATCGAGCCAGAGATCGTGCCGCAGGCCTTCAGACTCAGCCTCAGACGCAATGGCGCCCGACGGCCCAGGCGCGGCTGGTTCCTGTGACGCAACCGCGGTCGGCGACTCGTCCGGCGAGAGCACCGGATCATCGGCGTGCCCGGGAGCCTGCGCAGCACTCGGTCTGGCAAGCAGCAGCACCTTGATCCGCGCCGCCACCCGCCAACCTTGCTCGCCCACAAGGCCCAGCGACTGGAAGGCTTGCGCAAGCGGCTCGCGCAGGCGCAGGCGATCAAAAAGATCGAGGGCGATGCGATCTGAGTCCTTCGGCTGAATGGACTCGGCAATTGTTTCAATGGCACACCAGGCGAGGATTGGACCCCATATCACGGTCGCCGTACGCTGCGGGCTGGGACTGGGCAGAACACGCCGCGCGGCCGCCGGCCACGGCGCGGCAAAGACTGCTTCCACGGTCGGCATGCGCATGACGCCGTGCAGCCGCTCGCGAAAGACGGGCCCAATCTGGCGGGGCTGGATCGGAGCTGGAGGGTCGAGCCCCGCTGCGGAGCGTCGCGAGCGGTAAATCGCCTGCGCCTTCTGGATCACATCTTCACAGCGCGCCCAGGCCGCCTGAGAGAATTCCGCGCGTTCACGGCTGGTTGGACGGTCACCGGCCACGACGCCATTGGGATGCTCGGCGAGATCGGCAAGCCTGCGCACGAGGTCAGGCGCGAGCAATTCATTGAAGGCATGATGCACCGGCTGCAATTCAAGGCTGACAAGCGCGTCGTCGAGGTCAGGCACACCGCGCCCGTCAAGAAAGTCGCACAGTTGGTCCCAGGGATACGCGGCAGTGGGCCGCAGTTCGCGCCAATCCATGAACACATGACAC
>DASSHM010000253.1:0-2577 GCA_035692885.1 Occallatibacter sp. | reverse complement strand
CATGAATTCGTGGTTGGGCAGCGGATTGGGCGCGGCAAGGTTGAAAGGACCGGCGAGGTCTTCGCGGAAGACGAGAAACAGGACCGAGCGGACAAAGTCTGCCTCGTGAATCCATGACACTAGCTGGCGGCCGCTGCCCTGTGCTCCGCCCAGGCCAAGCCGCACAAGGCGGGAGTAGAGAGCGAAAGCGCCGCCGGGAGAAGCGCTGAAGACGATGGCGCTGCGCAGCGCAACCTTGCGCGTTTGCGGTGTGTTGATTTCGAAGAACGAGCGCTCCCATTCTTTTGCCACGCGGACTGAAAAATCCCACTTGGCTGGGGCGCGTCGATTCCGTGAGATCATCTCCCCGCCGCCCAGTTCGCCGGTATCCTCGTCCATCTCGCGATCGAGGGCGTGGCGATAGATGGTGGCGGTGGAGGCGTTGAGCCAGACCCGGGGCGGGTTGGTGAGCGAGCCGATGACCTGGTTGAGAAGACGCGTGGCCCCGATGCGGGAGTCGTAGATTTCGCGTTGATGCGCGGCAGTGTAGCGGCAGTTCACGCTGCGCCCGGCCAGATTGATGCACACTTCGGCGTTCTCAAGCTGGCGCACCCACGGGCCGGCGTGTTCGCCGTCCCAGTGCATGGTCTGCCACTCGGCGGCGTAGGGCTTGCGGGTCAGGACCGTGACGTGATGGCCATTCTGCTGAAAGTACCTGGCGAGAAGCTGTCCGATGTGTCCGCTGCCACCCGGCAGGACCACGCGCAGGGGGCGCAGCGGCATGGAGGAACGCATGTCCATGGCCCCAGCGTACAGCTTTGGTCAGGGATGAGGCGGTGGAGGAAACGGATAAGCCGCCAGCATGCGGCGCCGTTGCCACTGGCGGATTGTACCGACGATCAGCACCACGATCAACCCGAGGATGGCAAGCGGGATGAGCGCGAGCCACATGGGCTGGGTGACGCTGTTGCCGCCCACGGTGGCAGTTGGCGACGAGCGCACGTCACCGAACATCACCACCATGTCCCTGCCTACTCGGGCATTTTCACCAAGCCGGACACCGCCAAAGAAGTTGACCAGATCATGGCCGATGGAGCCGTCGTCCGCCACCCATACGTTGCCAAAGAAGTTGACAACATCGTGCTCCGCGTGGCCGGAGATCTGGACGCTGCCAAAAAAGACGACGATGTCATGTTCCGCGGCGCCGTCAACGCGGACGCTGCAGAAGAAACACACCGCATCGTGAATGGATTCCCCGGCGGGCACGTTGATGCTGTTGCCAAAGTGTACGGTGTCGCCGGCGGCGCGGGCGGGAACTGCCCCGACGGCCAGAACCGCCAGGACCAGAAGCGGAATGACAGAGGGTCGGGTCATGCTGTACCTCTCCCCGCAATACGTGTAAAGCCGGGTGAAAGTTCCGCCCGCATGCACGATGCGAATCCAGACCTGGGAATAGATTTTACGCCGGTTCCGGCGGCGCAGCCATCGATCTGGAAGAGTTTTGAGCTGTGCGGCCCGAGTTGAACTTTGCGGGGCTCAGGGCCTCAGTCCAGTCGGCTGGAGAGTCCACCAGCACGTCGGGAGGGATAAGGTCGAGGGTGCGGGGAGCCAGTCCGTAGGCACAGCCGATGGCCCAGGCGCCGGCGTTGCGCGCGGTCTGGATGTCAACCCTGCTGTCGCCGATCATCACACTCTCTTCCGGCGAGGCTCCCGCCTCCCTCATCAGGGCCACAAACCCTTCAGGGTCAGGCTTTTTGGTGGAGAAGCTATTGCCGCCGTAGATATTGAGGAAATAGGGCGCAAGGCCGAGGGCCATGCAGATATCATGCGCGGGACGGACCGGCTTATTGGTGAGTACGGCCATGGAGCGGGCTATACCCGGCTGTTCGTGCAGCCTGTGCAGGGCATCCAGCGCTTCGAGAACGCCCTGATACGCATAGGTGTAATCCAGCTTGTGCTCACGGTAGTATTCGAGAAAGTAAGCGTGGGCGCGGGCGAGGAACTCCTCGTCCACCTCATCGCCGGGTGCGGTGGCCAGCGCTCGCCGCATCAGAGTGAGCGCCCCGTTACCGATGAAGCCGGCGATGACCTCGTCAGAGAGCGGGATACGTCCGAAATGGATCAGGGTGGCGTTGACGCTGTTGCAAAGGTCCTGCGCGGAGTCGATCAGGGTTCCGTCGAGGTCAAAGACCAGCAGCTTGAGTGATTCGACAGGTAATGGACGGAAGACGTGAACCATGTCTCCAGTGTACCGGGAAGGGCGGATCGCTTTCGGAGTGCAGGGGGAGATGACATGATGAAGACCATGAGAACGGCGCAGATTCGTTGTGCCCGCGAAAGGAGGAGTGCTTGCGTTTGAAACGGTGGGTGGTAATTCTGGTGGTTGCGGGGTGGATGGGCACATCCCCCGGATGGCTGACTGCGCAGGCCGTTCAAGCGAAAGCAACCGCGCATTTCGCTCCTGTGGCTCCCGGCGAGAGCCTGCCCAACCTGGACAAGCTGAAGGATCGCCTGCGGCGGTATCACGACTGCACCTGCTCCTGCGGATGCTATGCGAAGGACCTGGATGCACAGGCCACGCGGGCAATGGCATTTCTG
>DASSHM010000252.1:0-11075 GCA_035692885.1 Occallatibacter sp. | reverse complement strand
GTCTCTGCCATCGGCTTGTACGAGAGCCTGGGATTCAGGACGCGGAAGGTCCTGCAACTGGAAGTTCTGAAGAACGCGGTCTGAGCGGGGCACACGCGCCGTTCAACTACCATCAGGAGAGTCATGACCGCTAAGCCCAGGCTCGGACAGAATTTTCTGCACGACGCCGGCGCCATCCAGCGTATCGTTTCGGCGCTGGGCGACGTTGCCGGGCGCACCGTCGTGGAGATCGGGCCGGGCAAAGGGGCAATTACCCGAGTGCTGGCCCGGCGCGCCGGGCGCGTGATTGCCGTCGAGCTGGACCGCGAGCTGGCCGAGGGGCTGCGCCCTGAGCTGCCGGCGGAACGCGCGACCGTGGTGAACGCGGATGTGCTCGACTTCAATCTGGAAGCGGCCTGCGTTGAAGCGGGCGAAGCCCTGGTCGTTGTCGGAAACCTGCCGTACTATGTGACCTCGCCCATCCTGCTCAAACTGGCGGCAAGCCACGCTTCACTAAGCCACGCCGTGCTGATGGTGCAGCGCGAGGTAGCAGACCGCGTGGCCGCCGGTCCGGGCACCCGCGACTACGGGCTGCTGTCGGTTACGGCACAGCTTCATGGGCCGGTGGATAAGCTCTTCACGCTGCCGCCGGGTGCCTTTTCGCCGCCGCCCAAGGTGCATTCAACGGTAATTCGCTGGCGGTTTGCTCCGCGCTTTGCAGAGCTCGGCGTGGACGAGGCGGAGTTTGCGGGATTCCTGCGCAGGGCCTTCGCACAGAAACGTAAGACACTCGCAAATAACCTGCGGACCGCAGGGATCCTGCCCGGCGCGGTGACGAGCGCGATGATGCAGGCAGGCATAGACGCACGGTCGAGGGCGGAGGCTGTGAACGTGGAGTCGCTGGCCGCACTGTGGCGAAGTCTGCAATCAAAAGGGGCCGCACCGCATGACGAAGCAGCCCCGATTTCCTGACGACGAAAGTTAACGATCAATTACGCGGGTGTCCGCCGCTGGGGTGCGGAGCCCCTCCGCCGCCACTGGGATGAAATCCTCCACCGCCGAAACTCGGACTCGCGGGGCGTCCGCCGAAGTTCGGATGCGCTCCACCGCCGGAAGGACGACTGAACGATGGACCCCGAACATTGCCGGGCGCGGATGGACGCGGCGCATTGCCATAGAACGAGGGGGAGCGCGCGGGGTTGCCATAGGCCCGTGGCGGCGCGGCTGTGCGTCCGCCGGAGACCGCGCCATTGAAGGCTCCGTATACGGGTCTCTGCGGCGTCCCGGCTGGTGCATGGGTGGCGGTCGCTCCGTTGTATCCGAATGCCGGCCTGCTGATGCCCGCAGGTGGAAGGTGTTCGTAGCGAGGCCGCGGCTCAAGCCTCTGCAATGGTTCAACCCGCTCGCCCGCAATGGTAGCCGGGCGGTTGTGCACGCGGATGGGCGCGCCCCTGCCAATCTCATGCAGACGGTTGACGGCGACCACAGGATACGGCTGGAATTGACCACCGGTTACATGGACAGGCGAGCCGCCATGCGGACGGGCGGGGCCTCCGCGCGGCCGCGCAGGCGGAATATAGTTGATGGGCCGGGTGCCGATGTTATAGGCCCAGTTCCCGGTGTTCCACCAGGTACCGCCCCAGCCCGGCGACCAGCCCCATCCAAAGCCGTTGTAGTAATTCCACATGCCGAACTGGAAGGGCAGGTAGCCCCATGATTCACAGGAGACCCAGCCGTATCCGTAGCCGGGCATCCACATCCAGCTTCCGCAACCGTACGGATCCCATCCTGCACCGGCCGCCTCATAGGGCGACCAGACATAGCCCTGGCCGGGCACGTTGTACCAGTTGCCGTTGGCGTCCAGATCGCTCCACGCCGGATTGCTGCTGTTGGGCTCGGAGCTTGTCGCCGCCGTGCGGTCATCCTCCTGGGAAGTGAGCGCCTCATCGCGGTCTGAGTTCCAGGCATCCCACGAGTTGGACTCGATGGTTTCGCTGAGCTGATAGCTCGCGGGATTCTCGGCATTCAACTGAACGCTCTGCCCGCCATGCATATCGAGCGAGACGACGTTTTCGCTTTCGAGATGGGCATTGCCGGAGAAGACGGCAAACTCTCCGGGAGGGTTGTCCATATCAATGCGCAGAACGGTGAAACCAGTGGCGGTGGCCTGGCTGTTGCCAAAGCGAACCCGCATGGGGTTTCCGGAGCCCGCGGCCTGCAGCTCAAAGTAGCCAAGACCGCTGTCAAGGGTGACGACGGTGTCAGTTGCGCCGCCGGTCTGACGTAGAACGGTGAGGGTGAGCGAACTGTTGGGCGAGATGCGAGCCACGCTGCCGTCTTCAAACTGGACTTCGGCGCGGCCGTCGTCGCCGGTGGTAATGCGGGTGCCCTCAAAGAGCGGCGTGTTGGCGAGCGCCTGCGAGGCGAGCACGGTATTGTTCAGTGAGAGCCCGACCTGGCCATCCACATAGCTCAGGCGCACAGCCCGATCGGACTGGCCTGCATCCTGCTGGGTGGCATCCTGGGCCCGCAGCGGGGACGCGAGGAACAAGGTGGCCGCGCCGAACAAGGCAACCGCAACCCCACCGGAAAGCTGTCGAATGCAACGCCGCAATCCAGATCTCATTTGAGCGCCACCCTTTCTCCGCCCCGATGACCCAATCGGTCAGGAGGTGACTCATCTAAGTTTGACACGGGTTGCGGAACGAAAGTCGCGCAATTTCGTCCCTGCGGGCAGGTTTATTTGTCTGCCCGGGCGAGCAGGATGCGGGCGCGCCTGCGGACCCGTTCCATGACGGATGGATTGCTGGCAAGCTTTTCGAGGATGCCCCGGATTGTGCAGAGCTGGCGGAGCCGGCCGTCATGGGAGGCTTCAAGGATGAAGCCCATCTCGCTGTCAAGCCCCAGCGGATCGTGGTCGAGCAGCATCTCAAGGCGGGCGCCCTCAATGATGGTGTTGGCGACTCCGATAAACGCGTCGCCAAGGCCCTGAAGCTGCTTGTCTTTGGAGTAGTTGAACTCGCAGGTGCGCTCTCCGTCAGGGCCGGAGTAGGTGAACTTTTTCCATCCCTGGAAGGCGACCTTCATGTGGCTCTCGCAGTTTTCGTCCAGCAGCTTGCCATGCTGCATGGCCGCGAAGACATGTTCCGTAAATTGTTGACTCAATTGAATCTTTTTATCAACGTCGGTGGGCTCCATGGTGATTTTGGAGGGCTGGGTGGTGCCGCGCTCGGAGCGGAAGTGCCCCGCGCCGTCAGGATAGAGGACCAGCGTCCAGCCAGACGGGATGAGCCGGGGGTTGGAATAGTCGATACGGAGCCTGACGACTGCGCCGGCCCATGCGGGCGTGATGAAGAACGCGGCAGCTACGGCAATCAGCAGGACTCTCACCGCGCAGCCTCCTGATGCAGAAGGGTTTGCGCGGAATGGATGTGGCAGATGGCGATGGCGAGAGCGTCAGCAGCGTCAGCGGGTTGCGGTAACTCATCCAGATGCAACAACCTGGCAACCATGAACTGCACCTGCTCCTTTTTTGCGAGGCCGTAGCCGACGACGCTGGACTTGATGCGCAGAGGCGCATATTCGGCCAAGGGCACTCCCTGACTGGCCGCGGCAAGCAGCGCGACGCCCCGCACCTGCCCCAGCTTGAGGGCGGATTTGGCATTCACCGAGTAAAAAACCTCTTCGACGGCGACGATGTCGGGCTGCCAGCGGTCCAGTTCGGCGGTGAGCTGCGAGTAGACTTCGGCGAGGCGATTGGGCAGCGGCCGTGCCTTGGCCAGCCTGATGGCACCGACGGCTTTGCAGATGAGGCGCGGCTCGGGCCCGGAGTCATCCGACTCCACCACGCCGAAGCCTGTTATCTCGGTTCCGCAGTCAATCCCGAAAACCCGCATTTCGATGCCAGTTTACCGCAGGTGTGGTCTTGACCGGGAGATAACCAGTAGAGGGACGAATGCTGAAGCCCGCCAGATCAGCAGGCATGCAAGGCAACAAGCCCCGGGCGTGATACCCAGGGCTCGTCGAAGGCGCCACAACAGATCGCAGAGTTAAGACGCGGCCTCGGCGGTAGCAGAGGCAGAAGCTGAAGCAGCAGCCTTGAAATCCTTGCTGGTCTGTTTCTTGGCATGTTTGGCCTGGCTCCTGGCGTTTACGCGCGGTCCGCCGAGCTGCTGAATAGCCTTGCCGAGACTCACCGCACCGGACCCGGTCATGCGGCTCTGCAGATCGGCGAAGGGGATTCCGAGGTTCTGCGAGACGTGCATGGCCGCCACACACTCACCCAGATTCTTGAATCCGGAGCAGGCGGTCTGCAGACTACCGCCGGGCACCGTGACACCGCTTTTGCCGAGTGCGGCCGTGAGCGACGTATCGAGATGCTCGTTGCTGAGCACCGAGGTGGATGAGTGCGTACTGAGGCTCGGCAAGTTGGAATGGCCCATACTCATGTTGCCCTCGTTGCCGGCATGGCCGAGGTTACCCGCATTTGCACCCATGCCTGCGCCCACGCCCGCACCCAGGCCACCATCCACGCCCGCACCGAGTCCTGCTCCGCCGGCCAAGCCAGGACCTGCAGCAGCGGGACGTCTGCTCTGGGCAAATGCAAATGTTCCGAGAGCCACGAACGCAGCGAGAGTGATTGATGCTCTGAAAGTTGTCCTAACCATCCTAAGACCTCCTTGATGACCTGTGTTTGCAGTAAAGGGATGCCCAACCACAGATACCTTGATGTAATTGACACGCCAAAATCAAAATCGAGGTGAGAGAAACCGGGAAGATGTCCGCACAAAAGTAACGTCAAGACGAAGAGACATGGAACGGGATGGGTAAATGGCCGCAAACGCAACAACGGCCTGGACAGAATGCCCAGGCCGCTGCCGGTGATCTGTTGGGATTGGACCAAGGCCATCGCGCTGCCGCGAGAGCCAGTTGCCCGGCCAAAGTGAATTTGTTCAGCTTGCCGGGGTGTGTGCTGGATCCTTGGGGCACGATGCCCTAGGCCTCAGTCACCTCACGTTGGGTGCAACTGGGTAAATCAATCTTCATAGGCTGGATCAACCTCCTTTCCCGTGTACGGCTACGGTACGACCGGGCGAGCGGCGCGTCAAGCGGGGCCGGCTGGAGAGACCTGAAAGAGCGAGGCAAAAGACCGTTTCACAAAAGTGGTTAATTCTCTGCAAAACCGCTGTGGAAAACCGCAAATATTTCAGGGGGGTACTCCCGAGGGGCATCCACTGGCGGCGACCCTACCGCCAGTCTCATTGTGCTCCTGGAGCAGAAAATTCTACGCAAAATCGGCTCAAGAAAAAGTCACGGCGGAAGGCCGCTACAAAGATGCCCCGGGGACAGGCTTTGCTCGATGGCGTACTCTCTGCTAACAGGGGCGCCCGCATGCGCAGGGCTCGCCGATAAGAGCGGCTGGGCAGAGGAGAATGTATGAGCGCATGCCAGTCAGCGATGAATTACCAGGCCCAGCAATACTGCAATCAAGATCACGTCTGCTGCAACTATTAACAATTCCGCTCTGGAGATTTGTTTCTTGTCCCATCGCGAGATAATTGATCAAGCGGAGCATGCAATGAGCCGACACTTTTCGGGAATTCTCTCTTGTATGATGCTGCTCCTCGTTTCAGCCGTCTCTCTTTCCGCACAAACACCAGCAGGCTCATCGAATCAACCAATTTTCAAGGCCACCACGCGCGAGGTGGTTGTGGATGTAGTGGTGACCGATGGCAAGGGCGAACCCGTTGACGGCCTTCGCAAAGAGCAGTTTCAGGTCTTCGAGGACGGCAAGCCGCAGAACATCGATTTCTTTGAGGAGCATGCCGCCAGGACCCGGCCGCCCGGATCGCTGCCCACGCCGCCCAAGATGCCGCCGAATGTCTACACGAATGTGCCGCCGGCGCCCTTAAACGATGCCGTCAACGTGTTGCTGCTCGACAGTCTGAATACCCCGCCTCAATTGGCGTCTTATGCGCGTAAAGAGATACTCGGTTACCTGAACAACGTTAAGCCCGGCACGCGCATGGCCATCTTCGTATTGAACGACAAACTGAGCTATGTGCAGGGCTTCACCACCGACCCAGCGCTTCTGCGGGAGGTTGCGCTCCAGCAGACCGCTCCTGGAGTCAGCCCGTCGCTGGTAACCAAGAGTGAGACCGGCGCCGAACAGGAACTCGAGAGTTTTATTGAAAGCAATGCTCCCGCCGGTCCGGACGGGACGAGAGCCGGCGGCTTAGCTGCAAACGGCAATCGCGCCGGCGCTCCGATGATCGCCACCATGGCTGTCGCCACGGCCTTCGCCAGTTACCAAAGCCACAAGGCGGCCAACCGCACCCGGATGACGCTGGAGGCCATCTCCGACATTGCGCGCTACCTTGCCGCTGTTCCCGGGCGCAAGAACCTGATCTGGTTTGCAGGCGATTTTCCGGTGGCAATCTTTCCCAAATTCGATCAGAGGATGGAGGACGAGAACAACGCCATTACGCTGCGCGAGGTACAGAGAGCCGCCAATCTGCTCACCACCGCCCGCGTGGCCGTCTATCCGGTCTATGCCAACGGAATGATGACTGACGACATTTTCTCGGCTGACAATCGAAGCCCGGCTTCGGCTGTCGGCCCGGGAAGAATGTCCTCCATGGCCGGAATGGACAACTACGGCGCCGCCCACGACGAGCACGACGCCCTGATCGCCGCCATGAACCAGATCGCCTCGGACACCGGCGGCAAAGCGGTCTACAACACCAACGACCTGACCACGGCGATCGGCCGGTGCGTGGCCGATGGAAGCCATTTCTACACGCTTATTTACTCACCATCAAACAAAAAGATGGATGGCCACTACCGCAAGATTGACGTCAAGGTGGCTGATTCCAAGCTGAAGCTCAGCTACCGCCACGGCTACAACGCCGAGGAAGATGCCGCTCCCGCTCAGAACCCTAAAGATGAGACGGACCCGCTCCTGCGGCAACTGGTTCACGGCATGCCCGACGCAACGCAGATCCTTTTTGCGGTTCGAGTCGTGCCCGTTACGCCGCAACCGGCGCCCGGCCGCAAGATTGCGGGCAGCAACGCAAGCCTTTCCGGGCCAACGACTCGCTACTCGATCAACTTCATCATCCGGTGGAACGATATCGCGTTGGCAGTGGGGGACGATGGCATACATCGGGGCAAGTTCAAAATCGGCCTCATCGCCTGGGATGTGAAAGGCAAATCCGTGAATTGGGAAGAGGGCATGCAGTCGTTGGCACTCAAGCCCGATGGCTACGCCGCCATTCAGAAATCTGGGATCGCCGAGCATATGGCGATCGATTTGCCGAATACCTATTTGTATCTCAAGCTGGCCGTGATGGACGAAACATCGGGGCATGTGGGAACGCTGGAAGTCCCACTGCACATCCGGTAAAGGCTACCGGTGCAGCGTCTCCATGCTCATTCCGCTGCCGTTGAGAAGGAATCGGACGCAATAGATTGGCGGAGGCGCTTTCATGCGGACACAGCCTCCACCCTGGGCGCGCGAGCCACGGAAAGCACGGTGATGTCGTCCTCCTGCCCCCAGCGCTGGGCGGCTGCGGCGATTTCCGTCGCGCGATTGCCTGCCAGGGCGGCCACGCGCTCGAAGCCGAAGAGCTCGCCCGCGGGGTTGCGCGCCTCGACAACGCCGTCGGAGAGGAAGGTGAGGCGGCCGCCGGTCTGTATTTCGGATTCCGCGTAGGTGGCCTGCTCAGTGACGCCGAGCGGGAAGCCATTTTCGAGTTGCAACTCGCGGCCGTCGAGATAGGGTGAAATTTGCCCTGCGTTGGCCAGGAGGACGCGCCCGCCGGGATAAAAACGGGCGCAGCAGGCAGTGATGAACCCGCCGGCAGTGCGACCGATGACAGCCTTGTTGAGATAGGCGAGGAGCGAGGCGGGGGTGCGATTTGTCTCGTTGGCGAGACTGCCGAGGATGACGGCGACGAGCATGGCGGCATCGAGGCCCTTGCCGCTGACGTCGCCAAGAATGACGAGGAGGGAGCCGTCTTCGAGCGGCACGGTGCGGTAGAAGTCGCCGCCGACCTCGCGAGCGGGGCGATAGACGGCATCGATGGCGAAGCCGGGAGGATGATCTTCACCGGCACGGAGCAGATGCTCCTGCATGCGTCGCGCGGCGGCCATGTCCTGATCGAGCGCCATGTGCCTTGCCTGCTCATCGCGGTAGCGCAGATAGAGGACGAACAGAGTCACAAACACGAAAAGGATGCTCGTCACGCTTGGCAAATCAACCAGAAACGGCCCGAGAGTCAACGTCAACAGAATCGACCGGGGCAGCCAGAATTCTACAGCCCACACCGCCCATGCAGCGGCGTTGAGCAACAGGCAGAACGCGATTGCCAGGGAGCCCCGGCTTCGATCCAGAAGCAATGCAAGGATCGCAATCAGCTCAAAGGGAGCAAGACCCCAACTGTGCCCGAACTGCCAAAGCAATGTTGCATCATAAGACCCGCGCGCAAAGGAGTAGCCTGCTACGACGGCGAACAAGGCCATGAGGACGGCTCCGACCTGAAGGATCCTGCGGATCCGGGGACACAGCGCGGCCAGAAAAAGAAGCGGAAACGCATCAGCGAGAATCGATAAGCCGAAGATCAGAACCGGCAACCACGATCGCGCCATCACAGATTCGCTGGTTGCGAGAGCGCTACCCACCAGCACGGGAGCGCCCCGCAAGATGGAAAAGAGGCCGAGGTAGAAGTATTCCGCCTTGCGCCACTGGGTGCTGAAGAGGACGAAGCTGATGACTGCGGCGAACAGGAAAAGCACAGACTTCAAGTCCCGTGCCGCGTACCGGATTGCCCCAGCCGCAGGGTGAAGCTTCTCCTGAGCTTCGACGGTAGTTCTTGATCCAATTTCAGGGGCATGACCGAATGCAAAGTCCCCATATAAGCCAAACGTCAGCCAAAAGAGGCCCGACGCAGCCCTCCATTGACGAATCGCGATGTGTCCGACCGGTCCCTTCAGGAGTCCGGCAGGAATGGGGTAAGCCTTGTGGCGCGGAAAGGGCGCGCGCGGGGACGGCTGCCATGAGCCATAACGCCCCACCAGTACACCATCTATGTAGACGTCATAGACTTCTTCGAGAGGCCCCATGCCGACGGCCAGATCCTGGCCGGCAAAGTCGGGAGGCACCTGAAAATCAGCACGATACCAGCGGGTTCCAGTGGCGGGACCAAAGGAGTTGGCCCGGTCGAATGGAATGCCTGCCCACTGCGAATCATTGAAATGCGGGCTGGCCCAGGCAGGATTGTCTCCTGGGTGCATGCGCCAGTTGGTGATGGCGACAACCTGATTCTGCGCCTGGCAGGTGACAGCCGCAGCCATGCTGAGCACCAGCAGAGCGGTTTTGAGCATGCGATGCTGTCTGCGGCGGGAGGGGTACACCCCGGGCCGAGGAATCGATACCAAGGGAGTTGCACACCTGCAAGTTGGCGCAGAGCACATCAGATACCGGAGGTGTAAACGCGGCAACGGGATGCCCCCTGGAGCGGGAAAGCCACTGCACGCACTATAAATTGCGCGGATTAAGAATGCGAAACCAATTTGAATGACAACGGCGAAAGACGCGTCTATTGCTGATGTTGAGCGAGCAGGAGAACACTGCAAGGTAGTACTCAGCGATGAGGAGGGCGGCGCACCGAAGACAGAGACGCGCAGGTGGTCGCGATGGAGCCTAAGTAAGGGCGAGGTTGACGTTCTCGATGGCCTCGTCAATCTCCTGGGTGTTTTTGAAGCCGATGGTGACGGAATCCACGCCTGCGCGCTGGAAGGCGAAGCGCAGGGCCTTGCGGCGGTCGTCGCGGCTGGTGAAGTTGCCATTGCCGACGAGCTTCATGCTGATAACGCCCATGCCGTCCTGCCGAACCTCTTGGACGTGCCGCACGACCTCGGGCACGTCTGCGGGATTGTTGTTGTCGATGTAGGTGGGGCCGTCCATGCGGGTGCCGTTGTGGTTCATGCGGATCATGGCAATCTGGAGCCACTTGTTGCCGGGCATCTGGCGCAGGGCGGGCAGGCCGTGGACGGAGGCGCCGCGGGCGCGGATTTTGCCGCTGGACTGAGCCTCGTCAATGCCCTGCTGCCAGCGGGCGGTCTCAGCCACCCAGGTGGAGGTGTGCTGCCAGTGGAGCAGCATGATGTCAAAGTAGTCGGCCCGGGAAGTACGCAGCATCGCGTCGAAGCGCTCGCGTGGATCGACGCCGGGGTCGGTGGTGACCTTGCTCATGAGCTTGTAGCTGTCGCGCGGAAGGCCCTTGAGGGCCTCACCGAGCATGGCCGGGGTGACGTAGGACTCGGAGGTCTCGAAGAAGCGGATGCCGCGGTCGTAGGCATACCGGACGAGGCGGGTGAACTCACGCTGACCGAGAGCCTTCTGGACGTAGCCATTGTTGGTGCCGGTGCCGAAGGCGAGGCGGGTGACCTGAACACCCGACTTGCCGAGCGTAACGGTGTCTGTCGCGGTGCGGGCAGAAGCCTGCAGGGGCAAACCGGCGACGGTGGCAACCGTGCCTGCGACGACCGACGTCTTGAGAAAATCGCGGCGAGTAAAAGGGCTCATGGGAACCTCCGAGGGCTGGGCAGCGGCGCAACCGGAGAGCCGGAAGCTGGATGCGGAAATGGTAGCACGGGTATGGCTGCACCGGACGCGCCTGCCACCGGTACGGTCCTTTTGCCGCGTGCCGCCGATGGGGAGGCTTGTTGTTCAGAAACCTTGGCGCGTCGAAACCGTGGATTCAATTCTCAGGAAAGATCCTGAATGGCGCCGGCGCCGGCTCCAACCCGCCGTCAGCCTGGGCAAACTGACTCATTCCCGAGCCTGATGCGGCCTGCCAGGCGGGCGACTGCAGATCCGGCATCGGCCTGGCCTGGAAGAGCTTCTTGCACTGCCGGGCAGTCCACCGGGCCCACTTTTTGGCTTTCTTTCGGCGCGCGCTGTCAGTCGAGATCCCGGTGCCCGCGTACATCTGGCGGTAGAGCTTGGACAGGAAGATGAAGGCGATGCGCGAGCGCAGGTTCGGGGTGCAGGATGACCTCTGCCAGATCGGACCCCAACTGTAGAACTTGTC
>DASSHM010000251.1:0-15038 GCA_035692885.1 Occallatibacter sp. | reverse complement strand
AAATGATGTCTCCATGGCCGATGTGCTGGCCATCGCCGCGCACCGCGACGACGTGGAGCAGACCTGCGGAGGCACCCTGCTTCGCATGGCCGCGCGCGGCCTGCGCACCGCCATCCTCGATCTCACGCAGGGTGAGGCCGGGTCCCGCGGAACAGCGGATCAGCGCGCGGTGGAGGCTGCGGAGGCGGCGCGCCTGCTGGGCGTGGGCTGGCGGCAGGCGCTCGACCTGCCCGACGGCGCGGTGGAGAACACCTTCGAGAACCGCGTCCGTATCGTCACCGTGTTGCGCCAGGTGCGGCCCCGAGTCGTGATCCTGCCCTATTGGCAGGCCCGTCATCCCGACCATGCCATCACCGCCGCGCTCGGCTACGCGGCCTGCTTCCTGTCTGGCATCGCCAAGGTCGATACGGGACATCCTCCCCATCGGCCCTTCAAGATTGTCTATGCCAGCCTGTATGCCGACGTAAGGCCCAGCTTCATCGTGGACATTACCCCGTTCATGGAGCAGCGCCACGCGGCACTGATGGCCTACCGGTCGCAGTATGCAAATCAGCAGGCGGGCGCCGGCCTGTTTGTCCGGGAAGAGGAGATTCGCGAGCGCACCTTTGCCGAGGCGCGTCACTATGGCCTGCTGGCCGGTGCGCGCTATGGCGAGCCCTTCGTGCAAAAGGAGGTCGGTCTCGTCGACGACCTGACTCTGCTGCCTGTTCAATCCATCTGAAAAGCCTGAGCGGCTTGCTGGCTTGGCGCTGCGGTCCTATTTATAAATTCTGCTTATCAAGGCCAAAAATCGAATTAGTTTGCGTGATACAGGCATCGGCCTCGAGACTGGTGGTGGGGCAGACACGATGCAAACCTGGGATCCGCAAACCTACTGCCGGAACGGAGCCTTCGTTCCCGCGCTTGGCAACGCCGTGCTTGAGTGGCTTCATCCGCGGCCGGGAGAGGAGATTCTCGACCTCGGCTGTGGCGACGGTCAGCTCACCCTGCGCATCGCCGAGGCGGGCGCTCGGGTGCGCGGCGTGGACGCCTCGCCGCAAATGGCGGCAGCGGCGCGCGCGCGGGGCCTTCAGGTTGACGAGGCCAGCGCCGAAGCGCTGCCCTATGCCGATCAGCAGTTCCAGGCGGTCTTCTCGAATGCCGCCCTGCACTGGGTGCGCGACCACGATGCCATGCTGGCCGAGGTGCGGCGCGTGCTCAGGGCCGGCGGTCGCTTCGTTGCCGAGATGGGGGGCCATGGCAACATCGCCGCTGTACGCGTGGCATTTCATGCCGCGCTGCAACGCCATGAGTTGGGGCAGAACAAAGGAGACACGAACTATTACCCCGCTCCTGATGTCTACTCGCGCCGCCTTGAGAACAGCGGCTTCACGGTGGAGAGGATGGAGTTGATTCCCCGGCCCACGCCCCTGCCTGCCTCCGGGATGGCCGGCTGGCTGCGCACCTTTCAGGCAGGCGCGCTCGAAGCGATCCCCCCGGAGCTGCGCGAGCTGGTTATACAGGACACGGTTGAGCTGCTTGAACCGGTATTGCGCGACGCGGATGGCAACTGGGTGGCTGACTACGTTCGCCTGCGCTTTATCGCCCGCGCGTGACCGTTCCCCCGGGCGGCGCGTGTCGAGGTAAATAACACGCGCCGTCAATGCATCGCCATGTCTCAGGCCGGGTCTGCTGCCAGCGCTCTGGAGCGGAAGAACAGACCACCCACGATCCCTCCTACACTGGGCACGACGAGGAAGAGCCATATCTGCTCCATCGCCTTGCCGCCCACCAGCAGGGCAGGGCCAAAGCTGCGCGCCGGGTTCACGCTCACGCCCGTGATGTGGATGCCGAAGAGGTGAATCACCGCCAGCGTGATTCCGATGGCCAACCCTGCAAATCCCGCGGGTGCGCTCTTCTGCGTCGATCCAAGAATCACCAGGACAAAGATCAAGGTTGCCACAAACTCAAAGACGATTGCCGAGGTCATGTTGTAGCCGCCCTGGTAGCCCACGCCCCAGCCGTTCTGTGCCAGCCCGCTGACAGCAATGTTATAGCCGCCCTCGACGCCTCTGACAATCGCCGCCAGAACGCCTGCGGCGATAATTCCCCCGATGAACTGCGCAATCCAGTAGCCGATCATATCCTTTGCCGACATTCGTCCCGCCGTCCACACACCGAGGCTGACTGCCGGGTTGACATGGCCGCCGGAGATCGGGCCGATTCCGTATATTGCTGCAAGCTGTGCAAAGCCGAAGGCCAATGCAATACCAACGATTCCAACTTTGTCTCCAGCCACCACGGCTGTTCCGCACCCGAAGAGCACCAGGATGAAGGTTCCCACCAGTTCCGCCAGATATTTCTTCATACATCCGCCTTTCCGCGTCCTCACTCCACGCTTCAGGTGGATCAACTGTCCTGCCGGCCCCGCAAGCTGGTTTTGATTCCGGTGCAGGGCAGGGAACCTGATCGAGCATGAAGTAGCGCAACGCAACAACCTGATTTTTCAACGCGCCCGGAGTGTCGCAGATGCAGATGGCATAGTCAAGACAAAGCATGACGGCGCTCGCGCGTGACCGGAAATCATTCCGGCAGCACAGGCGGGGCATAAATTCACACAACATTCGCATACCGCTTCGCGCGGTGCATTAGTCTGTTAACGAAATCCACGTGAGCGCCTGCCTGGCAGGCAACGGGGCTCCTGGGAGAAGGCCGGTTGAGTCAAACCGTATTTGTGCTGGAAGACGACAGCGATATTTCGCGGCTGGTGCGGCATCACCTTGAGGCAGCGGGTTTCGTGCCCCGGCTCTACTCCACGCCCACCAGCATCATTCCGGATGCCGAGCGGCAGGCCCCCGCGCTCTTCCTGCTCGACATCATGGTACCGGGCGGCGATGGGCTCGACGTGTGCCGCCGGCTGCGCAGCCATCCCGGCCTGTCTGCCGTACCCATCATCTTTCTCACCGCCCGCGCCGGTGAGAACGACCGCGTACACGGTTTGGAACTTGGCGCGGACGACTACATCACCAAGCCCTTCTCCACGCGCGAGCTCGTGGCGCGTGTCAAGGCCGTGCTGCGCCGGTTTGAGCGGCCCGCCACCCCCTCCATCATCAGCTTTGAGGATGTGGTGATTGATGCCGTCGCCATGCAGTTGACCGTGCGCGGCACGCTTACCACCACCACGGCAACCGAGTTCAGGCTGCTCGACTATCTGGCGCGTCACCCGGGGCGGGTCTTCACCCGCGATCATCTGCTCGATGCGGTCTGGGGCGATGCGCGTTTTGTCACGCCGCGCTCGGTCGATGTATATGTGCGCCGCATCCGTGAGAAGATCGAGACTGATCCTGAGCAACCGCGCTACCTCAAGACCATGCGCGGCGCAGGTTATCGCTTTGAGATGCCCAGGCCCGTGCCTTAGCCCCTCCCGCCCAGCACAGGCCCGCGTCCGGGCAGACAGAAGAGGCTCCGTTGACCCGCAAGATTTTCACCAGGCTGCTCGGGCTCTTCATTCTCCTTCTGGTCTTTTGCGCCGTGGTGATGGACATTCTCCTCCGTCATGCCGCGCCGCACACTGGCGGACCGCCGCTGACCACGTTGGACCGCGAAGTGCTCTGGGCTTGCCTTCTGTCACTCCTTCTGGCAGTGCCCCTGGCTGCATGGGCTGCCGGCAGCATCAAGGGCCGCCTGCTGAGAGTCGTGGAGTTTGCCCGACGGATTGCCCAGGGTGATCTCGGCGCGCGTCTCAGCCGGGAGCGGGATGATGAGCTGTCTGCCATGGAATCAGCGCTTAATCAGGCCGCCGAGCGGCTTGAGCAAAATTTTGCTGAGATTGACAGCCGACGCCACGAGCTGGCCACCATGCTCGACTCCATGCAGGAGGCAGCAATTGCCGTCAGCGCCGAAGGACACGTGCGCTGGGCAAATGCCGTCATGCAGCGCATTATGGGCACGCCGATTCATCCCGGCCGCCCCCTGGTCCTCTCCATCCGCGACCCGGAGCTGCTGGGCTGCGTACGCGGCGCGCTCGAATCGTCTGAGGTCCGCTTTGGCCGCTCCCGCTCGCTGGCTCCCGGCCGCATCTTTGAGATCAGCGTGGTACCGCTGCCTGCTGGCGGCGCATTGGCCGTACTGCACGACGTTTCACGCATTGAAGCCGCGGAGAAGGCACGCCGCGACTTCATCGCGAATGTCAGTCATGAGCTGCGGACGCCTCTCACCTCCATTCAGGGCTATGTCGAGACCCTTATCGAGGAGCCCAAGCCGAGGCCGCAGACCGAGCGCGAGTTTCTCGCCGTCATCCAGAAAAATGCGAGCCGCATGAGCCGGCTTACCGAGGACCTGCTCGCCCTTGCCGGCGTCGAGAGCCCCGACTACAAACTGGCTTCACAGCCCATCCGCGCCAGCGCGCTGGTTGACGACGCCATTGCGTCGCTCGGCGGCATCGTGGTCGATTCTGGTATTGCCCTCCAGGCAGCGGGCGCGCCCGACCAGCAGGTGATGGCCGACCCCGACGCCATCAACCAGGTTTTCGGCAACCTCGTGGAGAATGCGCTCAAGTATGGCCGGTCTGGCCTGCGCATTCTCATCGGTGCGAGGGTGCTCGAGGCTGAGGTGGAGTTCTTCGTTCAGGACTTTGGCCCCGGCATTGCCTCGGAGCACATCGAACGCATCTTCGAGCGCTTCTACCGGGTTGACAAGGCTCGCTCGCGCGAGTCCGGCGGCACGGGGCTTGGCCTCGCCATCGTAAAGCACATCGTGCTTGCCCACGGCGGCCGCGTCTGGGCTGAAAGCGAGCTCGGCGCAGGAGCCGCGTTCCACTTCACGCTTCCGCTTGCGTCCGGCTCACAACCGTCAGCCGCCAGCGATCCGCGCATCACTTCTGCCGGAGCTAATTGTTAATAAACGGGCAATGATCATCACAATTCAAACGACAGTAACATTTCGCGGTGACAATCGAACCTGTCAATCATCCGGATAGGAGACGCCTGTGAAAAAGATTCTGCTTGTTGCCGGCTTGTTGGTTATCGCGGTTGCCTCTGCACAGTCTCAAACCCTGACCGCGGCCGGTGCAACTTTTCCATATCCCATCTATTCCAAGTGGTTTGCCGAGTACAGTGCGGCTCATCCCGGCGTTCAGATCAACTACCAGTCGATTGGATCAGGCGGCGGCATCAGGCAGTTCTGCTCCGGCCTGGTTGATTTTGGCGCTTCAGACATGCCGATGACCGACGCCATGATTGCCTCGTGCAAGGTCAAGCTCATTCACCTGCCTACCGTTCTCGGGGCCGTTGTCCCGATTTACAACGTCCCCGGGGTGAAAGGTGACCTTCGCTTCACCGGCGCTACTCTGGCCAACATCTATATGGGCAAAATTTCCAACTGGAGTGATCCTGCCCTCGCCCGGGAGAATCCCGGAGTGAGGCTGCCCAACCGGAAGATTATCGTCGTGCATCGTTCCGACGGCTCGGGCACCAGCTTCATCTTTACCGACTATCTCAGCAAGGTCAGCGGGCAGTGGGCATCAGGACCGGGCAGGAGCACCTCGCCCAACTGGCCTGTCGGCGTGGGCGGCAAAGGCAATGAGGGCGTTGCCGGACTTGTCCGCCAGATCCCCGGCGCCATCGGCTATGTTGAACTCATCTACGCCTTGCAGAACCATATCGCCTTCGGCGTTCTCCAGAACGCAGCCGGAAGCTGGGTCACGGCCTCCATCGCCGGAGTGACCGCGGCCGCTGCGGCCGTTCAGTTCAACTCGACTGACTTCCGCGTCTCCATCACCAACGCACCCGGGGCGAATGCCTACCCCATCTCCAGCTTCAGCTATCTGCTCATCCCCACTGATCCCGGCCGCGATGCCGCCAAGCGCCGCGTGCTGAAAGACCTGCTCAGTTGGATCGTCAAATCCGGTGAAAGCGAGGCCTCTCCGCTCTCCTATGCGCCCTTGCCTCCGGAGCTGGTGCACAAGGAGCTCAGCGTCATCTACTCGCTCAAGTAGCTCAGACGCGCAGGCACGGTGCTTCGGCCGCGGGCCTGCACATGGATTGTCTGGGACTGCCGGTCAAGCCCGCTCCGCCGCCCTCATGAGAATTCCGGACCACGCGCCGCGGCAGGGAAGCGCTGACATCGGCGCATGCACTGCTTCAGCCGCGGTTATTCTCTTCAATCAGCCGGTCCACGAGCGGAGTCAGTTGTTCGCCGGTGCGGGGCAGAACGAATGCGCTTGCGGTCTCATTCCAGTCAAGCTTGAAGCTTGTCGAAAGAGCCGAGATCCAGATCTGCCTCACCGGCGTATTTGGCGTAATCACAAACTTGCCGTGCGGCTCCTCGAAGAGGACGTTGAGAACGCCGTTCTGTTCCTCCACCTCAAATTCGGCATCGCTCTCTTCTTCGCGCTCAATCAGGTGCCTCTTCAGCGCATCCAGGGCATTCTCGGCAACCCGTCGAAATTCCAGTTCCTCAAGCATGGCCCCAGTTTAACAAGTCCGGCTGAACGCCAAGACCCATCCCGGCCCGTGTTCTCCGCGCCAGTCAGGCCGCCAGATCATACGGCCGGGCGGCGCGCGCCGTCTTCAGGGCCGCGGCCCACCAGCGCAGGCGCGCCAGCATGGTGGCTATGGTGCGTTCGGCACGCTCAGAATTCCTGAGCCTGCCCTCGCCGTCAAACTGCTCCCATGCGCTCGCGAAGCTCACACTGTCCCGCATGCTCACCACATGCAGCTCGGCAAACACCTGCCGCAGTTGCTCCACCGCTCGCAGCCCGCCGGAGACCCCGCCGTAGGAAACAAACGCGACCGGCTTCGCCTGCCAGCACAATCCGGTTGAATCAATCAGTGACTTCAGCGGCGCGGGGTAGCCGTGGTTGTACTCCGGCGTCACCACCACGAATGCGTCGCACTCGGCAATCCGCTGCGACAGCGTCTGATCATCGCCGCTCTGCTGCATGGTCGCGGGGTCAATCGTAATCAATACAAATCCTGCCTGCTTCGCTATCTCCCCGGCCGCCCAGCGCGCCACCGTTTCGCAAAACCTGCCAGCGCGCGTTGAGCCGTACACCAACCCCACCCGAATCACGTTCTGCATTTTTGCCTCCTGTTGATCCAGCCGAACTGGATTCATCGTAAAACCTCAAGTAAACTTGAGGTCAAGAGGAATTCCGATGAATCTGCATGGTCCGGGCAACCTGCCGGCTCAACTCACCGTTGGCGAGGTTGCGGAGCGCAGCGGAGTGGCGGTTTCCACCCTCCACTATTACGAGGCACAGGGCCTCATCCACAGTTGGCGCAACCGGGGCAACCAGCGTCGCTATCCGCGGGAAGTGCTCCGTCGTGTCGCCGTTATCAAGGTCGCCCAGCGCACAGGCATACCCCTTGCTGAAATTCGCGAGACGCTCTCCGCGTTGCCTGACAATCGCACCCCAACCGCCGATGATTGGAAGCAGATATCCATTTGTTGGCGCGTCAGCCTCGACGATCGCATCGGGCGCCTTACCCGGCTGCGCGATCAGCTCGATGGCTGCATTGGCTGCGGATGCCTTTCGCTTGGCGTCTGCCCGCTGCGCAACCCCTGGGATGAACTTGGCAGCCAGGGGCCCGGTCCTCGCATCCTCGACCCGCTGCCCGCTCCCAGCACGAAATCAAATGGCCGGCCACCGGGCTAAATGACCAGAAGGAGCAGGGGGTTGTGGGGCCGGAAGGCCACACTTTTGATGGACCAACTGCAAAACTCAACAGACTTTTGGGCGGCCGGGCACTCTTGTATATCCAGAATCAGCACGGCGTATACGCCATACAGCGTTGTATATAAATGAGATAACGAGCATGAAGAAACGCCTGAGAGGCAGCTTGCACCAGGGATTGACATCAGCCTGATTCGCGCGTACTTTACTAACTAGTTAGTTTAACTAACCAGTTAGTATGTCTACCTCGCAATCTGCCCACAGTCCGGCCGAACGTTCTGCTGAAACCCGCGCGCGCATTCTCGACGCCGCGCTCTCCGAGTTCAGCGCATATGGGCTGGCCGGCGCCCGCACTGACCGTATCGCCGCGGCAGCAGGGGTGAACAAGGCACTTCTCTACTACTACTTCAGCAGCAAGGAAGGGCTCTACCTTGCGGCATTCGAGCTGAGCGCCGGCAAGATTCGCGACCGCTCGATGGCTGCCTTGCTGAAAGGGGTCTCTCCGGGCGAGCGCATCCTGCGTACCGCGCTCGATCACTTTGACCGCATTCTCGCGCAGCACGAATTTCAGGGTCTGATGCAGCAGGAGATGATCCGCCTGAGCAAGGGTGAAAGCAAAGCCATATCCATCCTGGTCGATCGCGTCTTCGGCCCGCTCCAGAAGATCTATCAGGCCACCTTCGAGGAGGGCATATCCTCCGGGGAATTGATTTCGGTGGATTGGAAGCAGAGTCAGCTCGCGGTGATTGGAGCCAACGTCTTTTACTTTATCAGCGCCCCCATGATGCGTCAGCTCGATGTGGCGGACCCGTTTGACGATGGCGCGCTGGCACTGCGCAGAAAGTCCCTGGTGGAGTTTCTGGGGCAGGCGATCTTTCAGGACCGGCAGCACGGAGCCGAGTTGGCATGCCGCGTTCTCGCGGACACGCCCATGCCCGCCGTCGAGCGGGATCGGCTTCCTTTTTGGAGGAAACATGAACGCGCGTAACAGGGTCTTTCTCATTCTGGGCATTCTCACACTGGCCTCGCTTATCTGGTATCTGATCACGGCGCGTCCGCCCTCCGATCTCAAGCTGATCGGCACGGTCGATGCCAATGAGGTGCTTGTCGGCACCAAAATTCCCGGCCGCATAGAGGCTCTCAATGTGAGCGAGGGGCAGCATGTCGATGCCGGCCAGCTCGTTGCGGTGATTGAAAGCAATGACCTGCAGGCAGCCGTACGGGCCGCCCAGGCCAATGTGTCCGGTGATCAGGCCAGGCTGCGGGAGACGATGGTGACCGAACGCCAGAACCGGGGCGAAACATCGAGCGCCGTCATCAATGCCGAGGCGCAAGTCAGCGCCGCTCAGGCTGCGTTCGCGCAGGCCCGCGCCAACCTTGACCGTCAGCAATCAGACACCAGGCGTACCGTCGCGCTGGCCCGGCAGGGCATCCTCAGCCAGCAAGCTCATGACGACGCGGTCACCAGTCTGCAGGCAGCCCAAGCCGCGGCCCAGACCGCCCAGCATAATGTCACCGCCGCGCGGGCCACGCTGAAGCAGGCGCGCGCGCACGAGCTGCTGACCGCCGCCTCTGCGCAGACCGTGGCCTCCTCGCGAAGCCAGGTGCAGAATGCTCAGGCCCTTGCCAGCCAGGCCGATGCGCAGCTCGGGTATGCAAAAGTCTTCGCCCCTGTCACCGGCACGGTCAACGTGCTTGCCTCGCGCCAGGGAGAAGTGCTGCCTGCGGGCGGCACCATCGCCACCATCGTGGACCTTACCCAGACGTGGGTGTACGCGCCGCTGCCCGAGACCGAGGCAGACGCAGTGCAGTTGGGCGACTCTCTGCGCGTTGTGATGCCCAGCGGAGCGATGGTGCAGGGAAAAGTTATCGCCAAGGCCGCCGAGGCCGAGTTTGCCACCCAGCGCGACATCAATGGCGGCCGCAAGCGCGACATCAAAACCGTACAGATTAAGCTGCTCATCCCCAATCCCGGTGAGCGGTTCGTTCCCGGCATGACCGCTGATGTGTTCATCCCCAAATCCAGGCTGGTGAAGAAGTGAGTGTCTTCCATTCCAGTTCGGAGAAGGCCAGGAAGGCAGTTGTGCCCGCGACCGCCATTGCTGTCGAGAACATCGTCAAGCGGTACGGCGACTTCGAGGCGGTCAAGGGCATCAGCTTCGCGGTGGAAAACGGCGAAACCTTCGGCTTGCTTGGCCCCAACGGCGCCGGCAAAAGCACTCTGATCCGCATGATGACGACCCTCATCCCGGTGACGGCGGGCAAGGCCATCGTCGCGGGCTTCGACGTCAGCAGGGATCCTGATGCCGTCCGCCGCATGATTGGCGTGATCCCCCAGGCCCTTACCAGCGATCAGGACCTTACCGTTGAGGAAAATCTCAGCATCTACGCCAAGCTCTACGGCGTGCCGCGCGCGCAGCGTGAGAAGAATGTAACCGATGTTCTGGAGGCGGTGGATCTCAGCCGCTGGCGCGGGGCGCAAACCAAGACGCTGTCAGGAGGAATGCGCCGGCGGCTGGAGATTGCGCGCGGTCTTGTGCATGATCCGCGCATCTTCTTCCTCGACGAGCCCACCACGGGCCTCGACCCGGTTTCGCGAATCGCCGTCTGGGAGATGCTCAACAGCCTCAAGAAATCGCGCGACCTCACCATCCTCATCACCACGCACTATATGGAAGAGGCTGACCGCCTTTGCGACCGCATCGCCATTGTTGACCATGGCAAGCTGGTTGCGCTCGGCACCCCGGCGGAGCTCAAGCAGAGTGTTCCCGGATCCAATGTTGTCGAGGTGCAGTTTACGCGCGAATCGGATCAGTGGGAGCAGCTTCTGCATAAACTCCCCGGCGTCACCTCGGTACAGTCGCAGTCGGCTGGAGTTTATCGCGTGCTCACCTCCAATGGCTCCAGAACCACGACACAACTGGTGGAGATGACGGCATCCATGGGTGAGACGCTGGCGTCGCTCAGCGTGCAGAACACCTCGCTCGATGACGTGTTTGTCCACTACACAGGCCGCCAGCTTCGCGATGAAACGGTCAAGGCCGTCAACTTTATGATGCCGCCCCGGCCAGGAGAACAGCCATGAATCGAATGGTCGCCATTATCGAGCGCGAGATGCGAAAGTTCTTTCGCTCTCCGATGCTCATGATCATGTCGCTGATGCTGCCGCTGGTGCAGCTTGTCATTCTGGGCAACGCCTTCGGCGGCAAAATCCGTGGCGCGCGCGTTGCCGTGGTTGACTACGACCACGGTCCGCAGGCGGTGAAGCTGCGCGAGGCGTTTGACGCGGTGGCCGCCAATATCGCCACCTTCACCACGGTCAACTACGGTGACCAGCACGAGGCCCGTGAAGCCGTGCGCACGGGCAAGGTGGATGCTGCGGTCATTATTCCCGCGCAGTACTCGCGGCGCGTCTACGCCCAGGATGCTCCCCGTGTTGGCCTCATCGTGGACAACTCCGACCAGTTCATGAGCGGCAGCATTGAGGCCGAAATGCAGTCTCTGGTTGACTCGCTCAACCAGCCCATCGTTCAGGATCGCGTGAATAAAAAGATCGACGTGCAGACCGTCGAACTCTATCCCTATGTCCAGTACATGAAATTCCTGCTCTCCGGCTCCATCGCCCTGGCCATGTACATCTCGGTGATGATCGGCGGCGGCATGCTGTACATCGACGACAAGGCGCGCGGCGTGCATGAGGGGTACCTCGTCACCCCCATTACCAAACTTGAACTGGTGATGGGGCTCAATATTGCCGGAGCAGTAAAGGCCGTGCTTGCCGGCATCTCCCTCACCGTCATCGGCTCGCTTATGTCGGGTATTGGCGTCATCTTCCACCCCATGGCGCTGTTGCAGATGTTTCTGCTCCTGGTAGGTGTGTCAATAGCCTTTAACGGCATGATGTTTCTCATGATGGTCCGGGTGGATGATCCGCTCGTGCCGCGCGCCATGTTTGGCGTGCTCAATACGCTGCTGTTCTTTCCTTCCGGCGCCATCTATCCCATCGCCGCATTCCCCAAGTGGCTTCGCGCCATTGCCGTCGTCGATCCGTTTACCTATGCCATCCACGGCTTCCAGGCCGTTCTGCTTAAGGAAGGGGGATTCACCGCCATCAGGGGCGACCTCATCTTCCTGTTTGTCTTTGGCATTGGCACCTTGCTGGTGGCTACGCCTCTGTTCAAACGCACGCTTTGACTCACAGCCTGGCCCGATTGCTCGTCGGGCCGAGGCAACACTGTATGTATCCACAAGTTTCCGGCCAGGCAACGCAAAACTGACTCCGGAAGGCAACGAGGCGGTCCACTTCTTGTGGGAGTGGTGGGCCGCCCAGGCGCCTAGGCGAGCTGTCAACGGCCATTGTCTCGCCCGTAATGTCTTCGCGCGGCTGTTCCGCCGAATTTGTACTCCGTGTCAGGCCATTATGCCGGCTGCAATCCCGCCCGCTTTTCCCGCCCCGACTCGACCACCTACAATGGAAGTGAAGACAATCGTCTGCGAAGGAACTCTAGCATGCCTCTTTCAGGAGAAGCCATCCGCCTCATGAATCTCATTGATGATGTTGCCGTCACCCTGCGCCGCGTTCTTGCCGCGGCCACGTCGCTCACACCCGAAGAGCGCGTCAGGGTGGCCGAACACCTGGCTCAGGCCCGGCCCAGCGCCGACGACATCGTCCAGGTCCTCTCCGCAAGGTAAGGCTTCCGTTGTCCACGGCTGTCGCCATCATCGGAGCAGGCCCGCTCGGCCGCAGGCTGGCTCTGCTGGCTGCGCGCGCAGGCTGCCGCGTACTGCTTGAGGATGTGATGCCCGCCAACCTGCATCACGCCCGCGAATCGCTGCGCCTGGAGCTCGGTCCCGCCGCTCTGCCCGCGGTCATCTTTGTGTCCACAATCGAGGATGCGGTTCGCGACGCCGACCTCGCCATCGACTGCGTTCCCGATGAGCTCGAGTCCAAGCTGGAGATATTCTGCCTGCTTGACCGCATGGCTCCGCCACGCACCGTGCTGGCCACGCCCACCACGCGGCTCTCCATCACCGACCTGGCAGCCTGCACCTATCGCGCTGACAAGTGCGTGGCCATCGCCGCCGAGGCCGCTTCCATCACCGGGAGTGACGGCTCTGAAGTTCTTCTCCGCACCGCCCTGCAAACTGCGCCGCAGACGGTGGCGCTGGTTGAGAATTTCTGGCGGCAGATCGGATTCAAGCCTCGCTTTGAGCCCGACCCATTGGCATGATTCGATTCTGAATTCCCGTTTGGCGCGCGCCAACTCGCTTTGAACTCAGGACTGTGCGCCCAGTACCTGCTCGTAGTACTCGACATAGCGCGGCAGCATCAGGCTCGCGCAATAGCGCGACTGGGCCGTTTTGCGCGCCTCGTCCCGCATCGCGTCGAGCCGCGCGCGGTCGGCAAGCAGGTTAATGGCCGCTGCCGCCATCTGCTCCACCTCGCCCACCGGAAACAGAAGCCCTGACTTGCCATCGTCAATCAGTTCGGGGACGCCGCCCACGCGCGTTGCAATTGACGGCACCTTGCAAGCCATGGCCTCCAGCGCAGCCAGCCCGAACGACTCAAGCTGGCTCGGCAACAGCATCAGGTCGGCCAGGGGGAGCAGCTCATTCACCTTCTCCAGCTTGCCGAGAAAATGGACCCTTTCATGAATTCCCAGATCATGCGCCAGCCACTCCGCCGCCGAGCGATCAGGCCCATCGCCCACCAGCACCAGTTGTGACGGAACCTCTCGCGCCACCTGTGCAAAAACCTTGACCACATCGATGACCCGCTTCACCGGCCTGAAGTTTGACAGATGGATCAGGATTGCCTCATCCGGGCGGGCGAGCCGCTTTCTGGCCTCTGCTCGTGCCGCCTCATCGCTGATTGGCTGGTACACGTCGCAATTCACAAAGTTGGGAATCACCTCAATCTGCCGCGTCACGCCAAAATCGGCGATGGTCTTCTCCTTCAGGTAATTTGAGATGCTCGTCACCCCGTCGCTCTCCTGGATGGAGTAGCGCGTGATGGGCAGGTAGCTGCGGTCCAGTCCCACCAGAGTGATGTCCGTACCGTGCAGGGTGGTCACAAATGGCAACCGGCGTCCCCGCGCGGCCAGCATCTGCCGAGCCAGCAGCGCGCTTACCGAGTGGGGAATGGCATAGTGGACATGCAGCAGGTCAAGATTGTTGAATTCCGCCACCTCGGCCATGCGCGAGGCAAGCGCCAGATCATACGGCGGAAACTCAAACAGGGGATAGCTCGACACCGGCACTTCGTGGTAATAGATGCCGTCATCTCGCCCGCTCAACCGGAAGGGCTGCGAGTAGGAGATGAAGTGAACCTCGTGGCCCGCCGCGGCCAGCTCAATGCCCAGTTCCGTTGCCACCACGCCCGAACCGCCGTAGGTGGGATAGCATGTGATGCCGATGCGCATGGCGTCTTCTCAGTCTGGATTGTGCACCTTTGTTATGGACGCTTCTGAACGCCGCAAAGATTCGGAGCGCCACTATTTCGTCGAAGTCTGCCTGGCCGGGGATCGCAGGTCTGCAAACGACCCCAGCGTTGCCGCTGTGAACGGCCGCACCGCCATCAGCGCCGTCCGTTCCGCCTCGCGGGAAGCCAGCAGCCGCGTGTGCGCCCGTGCCAGGGCGGCATCGTTATACCCCGGGTGCGCAACCAGCTCGAACGTGCCTTCCGGCATCGTTGACAGCAGGGCGGTCACAGTCGCCGCATCGAGAGTTCCAGTTGCCAGCACACCCATCGCGCCATCCGTAGTGGCAAAGCCTTCGGCGGTGACAATCTGGCGGAACGATGATTCAAGGCGGCTCAGCAGACTCACCTCCATGCGCCGCATCCCGGGCGCATCTCTGGTGGCCCGCCTGCTCCACCGCGGCTCGAAAGGATTGCGCACAGCGCTGATTCCCGCTGCCCGCGCCGCGCGCAACACGGGCCGCAGCACCCTCTTGAACATGTACGTGTGCTTGTGCGTGTCAACGTGCGTCAGCGCAATCCGGCCGGCAAGCTTCTCAATCTGAGCCCGCGCCTCCGCTTCAATCTCCTCTGCGCGGATTGCGCCGCTCAGCAATCGGCGCAAAAATCCGCCCAGCGTAGGATGAAACCGTCCGGTACGGGAATCCGTGAGCGACGGCAGCTCGCGAGGGGGCAATACCGGCTCCCCATCCACCAGCACAACGTGGCAGCCCACCGCCAGGGATGGCGTGCCGAGCGCCAGCACAATTGCCTCCCCGGTGGCCTCTGCCTTTGCCATCAGCGTGGCGCTGGTAAGCACTCCGGCTGCATGCAGCTCCACAATGGCGCGGTTCACCCCGCTCGTCAGCCCAAAGTCATCGGCATTCACGATCAGGCGGCGCACCGGCCAAGTCTATCAATCCGGCC
>DASSHM010000250.1:0-27461 GCA_035692885.1 Occallatibacter sp. | reverse complement strand
CATCGCGGGCTGCGTAGACGGCTGTGCGAAAAGCGTTGCGGCGGGGAGAAACAAGGCAACAGCGAGGAACAAGCTTACCGTGCGTAGCATGCATGACCTCAGCGAATGAAACAAATGGTGCAAATACTATAGCGGGTTGCGAGCGAAAAAATGTATATGAAGAGTGCCGAGATCGCACCTGGCGCCGGGCAGTGACATCAGCGCAGCGTGACCGCCCGGTAAAGCCACTTGATTTTCTGCCAAAGCGCTGTGGAAAACCGCAAATATTTATGGGGGGTAGGGGGGTACCCCTCCGTCCGTACGCACCGCCCAGCCTGCTCACGACCGTCCCCCTGCAACCACCTGCATTTTGCCCAGGAAATTGATTGTGCATCAAAGCGCGGAAATTATCGGCAAAACGGATCCGCTGGTGAAAGGCCGCATCCAGCCTGGCCAAAGCGCGCAGATCGGGATGCAGGCCAGGGTTCTGCCGCAATCAGTGTTTCTAAACGCGGGAAAGGCCCTTTAGACTGCCACAATGACGGCAACCCGGGACTTGTTGCGAACGTATATCTGCTACACCGAATGGGCGAACGATGCCATGCTCGCCGCATGCGCCGGATTCTCTGCGTCAGAACTGGAGCGCGACCTGGGCGCGTCCCACTCCAGCCTTCTTTACACGCTGAGGCATATGTACCTCGCAGAGCGCGTCTGGCTGGAGCGGCTGGTCAGCGGCAAGCTGCCGGCGCTGGTTGACATGGCCGCCCCCGAGGTGGTGTCGGGCACGGCAATTGATTCCAGCCTTGCTGACCTGCGGGAGGACTGGCCTGCGATTCCCCGTGACCTGCGCAATTGGCTGGACGCAGCGCCGGATGAGGATCTTGACGCGGAGTTGACATGCCTGATGCCGGACGGCGGACGGCTGGACACCTCCCGCGCGGAATTGCTGCTGCACAATCTGAATCACTCCACCATTCATCGCGGCCAGGTCATCGGAATGATCCGCGCGCTGGGGGCTCAGCCGCCCAACCTGGATGTTTTCAGCTATTTCCTTTATCGCCGTCCAGCCGGATGAACAAGGCATGGTAGCCTGCGAGGGAAAATTCTGTGCAAAGTGGCGAGGGAAATTGGCGGGTTCATCGCGAACCGCTCATATTGCCCGCGGAACGGATGTAATCAGTGATGCACCGGCCGGTCTGGCGGTGAGCCAGCGCACCTGGAACTGGGGCCACCGCCACTGGCCCGGTATCGTCTGCCGACTAAGAAAACTCACATATAACCGCCGCAGAACAGGCACGGCTTTTGCTCCCCGGGGGAGGGCCTTTAGCCTGAATCAGCAGCCTGAGGGAAGGGACCGAGAGCCGCGGCTCCGCACCCCTTCCCCCAAACATCTCCGCGCTATCGATCGGGCGGGTGCGGCGCCGGCGTGGATGGGCCGCCCGGGATTATCCGCGCTTTTCGACCGGTACCCAGTGGGTGGGGCGCTCGGGGCCGATGTATTCAGCGCGGGGACGGATGAGGCGGCTGTCGTCAAGCTGCTCGATGACGTGCGCGGTCCATCCGGAGTTAGCCTATCGCTGGCTGGAGCTTCCCGGCGGAAGGCGTTCTTGCCATAACCTGAAGATTCTTCAGCGTAACAATGTAACTTACAGACAGAAACTTCCTTTTCTCTCCTTCAGGCCTTACAAGAACACGCACATGGCAGCGGATCGAATCCGACGCGGGGAGTTGCTCGGGCGAAAGCTGGTCGGCTGCGGAATTGCGATGAAGAAGGGGAGGAATACGATGAAACCAATTCTGAACTCGATCATGCTTCGCGTGGCGGTGCTGGCAACGGCGGCAGCGCTGCTTGGGGCGCCCATTGCAGTGATGGCCCAGAGCGGGGCGACAACCAATGGCCAAACCACGACAGAGTCGGCGATTGATGACGCAAACGGGAGTGTCGTCTACCTGCTGACCCCGAACAAGTCACCGTTCCCTTCCAAGGCGAATCAGGCGCATGCCGCGGCACCGCTTTATATGGTGGTGTATCCGACGAGCTCGACGATTGATTCGAACACGTTGAATTGCCAGCCTACGAATTGCGGTCACCTTGAGGTTCTTCCTTTTCCGGACCCCGACTATGTTCCCACTTCGGGCGCTGCTGATTACTTTAGCGGAGCTAATCAGGCCTGCATGGATTTCAACGGCGGTGCGGCGTGTGCGCCGGTGAAGGGGCATGACCACCTGGTGGGCATAGCAAGCACGGGTGGGGATTTTAACGTGGATTGGGTGGTGAAGCTTGTGGTTTTCACTCACCATGGCTTTCTTGATGGCGCCATCAACAATCGAGTGACGACGCTCGCCCAGATTCAGGCGCTTGAGAGCGGGGCGACCCCGGACGTCATGGTGATTGATTCGGGGATATATTTCACCTGCTCACGGGTTTCCTCGTCGGTCTATTACAACGGGACGCCAGTACAAATTGTGTATCCGTAATTTCGTGATGAGGGGATGCCGGCCTGCCGCGGCGTGAGGGCGACGTGGCAGCGGGGGCGTCCGGGGGTGCGTTCCTTGCGCGGAGAGGGCGGGGCTTGCAAGTTATGCATGGTCCTGTGACGCGTACGGGATGCAGGGGCCGAAACCTCTGATTCAGAAACTATCCACCGTCAAAACAAGTCCGCAATCTGAGCCATCCGCGGGGCTCCCGGGTCTTTGTTCAGGGGCCTGGGACCGCGGTTGGCTCATTTTGCTGGGAAGCGGGCACGCAAACCTCGTGCCACCCTCCTGGTGTTGAGTTCCTCCCAGATTCATTCCATGGTTTCAGCCTTCAGTTACGATGTAACTTGCGGGAATGAGATGAGTGTGCCGAGGTGGGGGGATGGGCCAGGCTGGGCCAGCGACCGATGCTGAAGTGATAAAGCAGCAACTGGAACGCATTCTTGCATCGAGAGTTTTCTTTCTCTCGCAACGCAGCCGGGCATTTCTCCGCTATGTAGTGGAGAAAGCCATTCTGGGCCATGTGCCCAAGGAATATGAAATCGCGGTAGGTGTCTTCGAGCGAAGCCCAGACTACGACCCCACCGTGGATGCCACTGTGCGCGTAGAGGCAAGCCGGTTGCGGAGCCGGCTGCGTGAGTACTACACCGCGGAGGGCCAGCAAGATCCAGTTCTAATCGACATACCGAAGGGCGGCTACGCGTGCGTCTTCACGCTTTGCGAGAGACATGCGGATGATGGCGCGGGTTGGTCGCACGGGGAAGCGGCCAAACCGGCCCAAGCTGCAAGCCCAGCGTTGGAGGGTTCGGGCAAACGCGGGCGAATTGCGGGTATGGGGCGCGGAACACTCTGGGCAGTGACGCTTGGATGTTCTCTGGCCACCGCGGCGCTGGCCGCATGGAACCTGATGCGCTGGGAGCGCGCGAGGGAGCCGATTCGTTCGCTGGCCGTGCTGCCTTTGCAAAATCTCTCAGGCGATCTTGGGCAGAATTACTTTGCCGCGGGGATGACGGATGAGTTGACGACGGAGCTGGCCCGCATTCATGGTTTGCGCGTGGTCTCGCGTACATCGGCCGTGGCGGCGAGCCGGTCGCAAAGCTCTCTACCCCAGATTGCCGCCGCGCTGAAGGTGGATGCTGTGGTTGAAGGGTCAGTGAGTCGCTCAGGCAATGAGATTCGCATCACCGCCCAGCTTATCGATGCGCGGAGCGACAAGCATTTGTGGGCGCGGAGCTTTGAAGGACAGGCTACGAATATTTTGAGCCTGCAGGATACGGTTGCTGACGAGATCGCCGCGCAGGCGCAGGTGGCGCTGCAGGCCGCGCCAGCGACCGGCCAAGCGACCCAGAGCATTGCCCCTGACGCACACGACGCATACTTCCGCGGGCTTTATTTTTTTGAAAAACAGGATTTTGAGCGGAGCATAGAATCGTTCCGGAAGGCTATTTCACTGGACCCAAACTACGCGGCTGCCTATGCGGAACTGGCGACGGCGCTGGATGCGCAGACGACGTTCCAAAGTGCCCGTCCAGGCGCAGACATGGATGAAGCGCTCAAGGATGCCAAGCGCGCAATTGAGCTCGATCCGGAAAATGGCGTTGCGTACACGGAGCTTGGCAGCATTCAAACCATCTACACCTGGGACTGGCCCGCCGCGGAGCGGAATCTGCTGCGAGGCATTGCTCTCAGCCCCAGCTCCTCCATTGGAGAGATGAAGTATGCGGTTTATCTGGACGCGGTTGGGCGACCGGACGAGGCTGTCGAGCACGAGCGCCGCGCGCTCGACCTGGATCCAATGTCATTTTTCATGACGCGCAGGCTGGGAGTAACGCTATTTCTTGCACGCCACTACCGACAGGCGTTGTACGAACTGCACGAGGCTGCCGAGATGGAGCCTGACCGGGCGGACTCATTCGACAACTGGGTCAGCGCCGTTCTTGAGATGCAAGGCAAGCAGGCCGAGGCCGTGCTGGAAGACCTGACGGAATTGCACTTTGTGAGGCCGAGCGTGGATACAAAAGCTCTGGCTAGCATCTTCTCTCGCGAGGGATGGAAGGCTTACTGGCGCGCACGCATTAATGCCGAGCACCCGTATGCAAATGATCAGTGCGAGTCCTATGAGATGGCAATGAGCGAAGTGCGCATCGGCGACCTCAATCGCGCGTTTCCGCTGTTCAATCAGGCAGTGGATCAGCGTTGTTACGCGTTGCTTTACCTGAAGACCGATCCAGGCCTTGATCCTATTCGCACGGATGCACGATTCGGCGCGCTGTTGAAGCGGGTCAATCTCGAGCAGTGATTCAGCCGCGCTTTTCGACCGGCACCCAGTGGGTGGGGTATTCGGGGCCGATGTATTCAGCGCGGGGACGGATGAGGCGGTTGTCATCAAGCTGCTCGATGACGTGCGCGGTCCATCCGGCGATGCGGCTGATGGCAAAGATGGGCGTGAAGAGGTCGATGTCAATGCCCAGCATGGTGTAGGTTGAGGCCGAGTAGAAGTCGACGTTGGCGTTGAGCTTCTTCTCCTTGTTGACGAACAGTTCGATGGCGCGGGACATCTGGAACCACTGGGGCTGCCCGGAGTCGTGGCCGAGCTTCTCGCTCATCTTGCGCAGGTGGGTGGCGCGGGGGTCCTCGGTCTTGTAGACGCGGTGGCCGAAGCCGGAGATCTTCTGCCGGGCGGCGAGCATGGCGCGGACGTGCTCAACCGGGTCCTCCCCAGCCTGGTCAATGGCACGGAGCATGCGCATCACGGCCTCGTTGGCGCCGCCGTGCAGGGGGCCCTTGAGGGCGCCGATGGCGCCGGTGACTGCGGAATGAATGTCAGAGAGGGTGGCGGCAATGACGCGGGCGGCGAAGGTGGAGGCGTTGAACTCGTGGTCAGCGTGGAGGATGAGCGCGATATCGAGGGTCCGGCTGGCGGTTTCAGAGGGCTTGACGCCGGTGAGCATCCACAGGAAGTTGCCGGCATGGCTGAGGGTACGGTCGGGCGGGATGATGTCCTTGCCCTTGCGCAGGCGGTCGTAGATGGCGACGATCATGGGCAACTGCGCGACGAGGTTGTAGCTCTTG
This sequence comes from Occallatibacter sp., assembly GCA_035692885.1. GTDB lineage: Bacteria > Acidobacteriota > Terriglobia > Terriglobales > Acidobacteriaceae > Telmatobacter. The sequence goes on along the minus strand of DASSHM010000250.1, from coordinate 21,932 downwards.
CGCACGTTGGCGTCGTGGGCGTTGTCCTTCTCGTCGGGGTCGTAAAAGCTGAGGGCCGAGACGGCGGTGCGCAGCACTTCCATGGGTGTGCCGGTGGTGGGCAGGCTGCGGAGGAGATCGATGACGCGCTGGTCAAGGTTGCGGGCCTGGGCCAACTGGGACTGGAACTGCCGCAGAGCGAGCTGGTTGGGCAGATGGCCGTTCCAGAGGAGATAAATGGTCTCCTCGAAGGTGGAGTTTTCGGCCAGCTCGTGAATATCAATCCCGCGATAGGCCAGGACGCCGGCTTCTCCATCAATCCAGCAGATACCGGAGTTCGCGGCGACAACTCCTTCCAATCCTTTACCAACGACAGCAGTTGACATGGCCTTTCAGACTCCCCCTTCAGCGACTTCTCTTTTTACATTTCTGACAATCGCCCTGACAAACGGATAAGAGCGGCGGAAAAATGAATCAAATTTCTTTATAGCCCAGCTATTTGACGGTTGTCACGGCGGGCGGGTCGCAGTGCGGGAACGGAGGGCACCGGCGGGCAGGTGGGCGGAGCGGGCGAAAGGGGCGGTCAAGGGCGGAGAAATTCCGGCACAAACCGTATATTTTGCTTTATATTCTTGAGATTCACCCGCGGCGGGTGAGAGCGGTTCGAGGACTTTCGACACGGGAGACGGTTCTCGCAGGCGTGAAATAGGGAGTTGCCGGCAAGACCCTGGCACGGCGCGAGGCACGAGGCAGCGAAAGAGGAGAGGCAGGCAATATGAGCGAACTGGACAATCCCCCGAGAAGTTATTCGGGAGCGTTTCTGGCGGTGGTGGCAATTGCATTTCTAGGCGCGATAGGCGGCCTCGTCTGGAGCTATGCGCTCAGCGGCAAACTTGCGCACCAGGAGACGGCGCTTACCGAGCAGCGGCAGGAGAACGCGAAGCTGGCCGCGGAGCTGCGCGAAACCAACGCGCGGCTGACGGTGGCCACGGATGAGCTGGGCAAGTCAGTGGGTCTGACGCAGAAGCAACTGGACGCCCGGGCGACGGCGATCATGCAGCGGCAGCAGGCCGACACGCGACGGCTGGAGAGCGCCCAGCAGCAGACGGCGCAGCAGGTCACCCAGGTGTCGAGCGAGGTGTCGACCGTGAAGACCGACGTGGGCGGCGTGCGCACGGATCTGGGCAAGACGCAAACCGACGTGGCCACCGCGCTGAGCCAGTTGCAATCCATGAAGGGCGACATGGGCCAGCAGAGCGGCCTGATTGCCCGCAACCACGACGAACTGGAGCTGCTGAAGCACCGCGGCGACCGCAGCTACTACGAGTTCACGCTGGACAAGGGCAAACGGAAGCCGGTGGGGACAATCAGTCTGGAGCTGCGCAAGGCGGACCAGAAGCGCAGCCGGTTCACGCTGTATGTGTTTGCCGACGACCGGCGCTATGAGAAGAAGGACCGGAACGTGGACGAGCCGCTGCAATTTTACAGCGGCAAGCAGCCGGCGCTGTATGAGATCGTGGTGAACTCAATCAACTCAAAGAACCAGGTGAGCGGCTACCTCTCGACGCCCAAGATGTGACGGATGAGCGGCGAAGTCAGTGCTCGACGATGGGGACTTTGGGCGTGAGCGTGAGGACGGGCTGGTAGCGGAAGCCGAAGCCGAAGGTCAGGTCCTTGCGCGCATCCCACTGCTGCCTGCTGACGCGGAAGGACGTGATGATCGTTCCTTCCACGGTCTGTCCGGGGTCCAGGGTGAGGTCGGGCGCAAGCGGGGTATCGCGCCAGGCGGCCAGCTTGGGGTAGGCAAGAAAGACTTGATTGTATTCAGTGCGCATGGCGGCATAGCTGGTGTGGATGCCGTCACTGAGCGTGGCGTTGGCGAACGTGTGGATGAGGTAGAGGGGAATCTTGCCCTGGTTGTGGATTCTGACCCGGGTAAAGACCAGGATATGGTCGTTCGTCTCCTGCGGCATGGCCACGCCGGCGGCGTCATAGCCGGGTGACTCGTCGTGCATGGAATGGGTCCAGATGCTGAGAATCTCTCCCGTGGCCGCGGGCGGCTTTTGCCCCATATAGATGTAGAGGACGGCGGCCACCGTGACCACAACAATGGCCGTGATGCTGGCCCAGACGATGTGGCTGGTGCCGCGGGTGTAGGATTCGCCTTTCGCGGCGGCGTCGAGATCCTCTTCAGATTGCGGGTGGAGCATGCTCATGCCCATTTATCTTAGCCCCAGCCACGCGGGCTGAGCGATGATTTAACGCCTGCGGCGGGCCGGGGTCTTTCGTCGCGCGGGAGGCTTTGGCGTCTCCGGCAGGGTGGATGCCGGCGGGCGGTGGCGCAGGGCGGCGAGGAAGTTACCGGCAGAGCGGGTATTGAGCAGGTCGTCCGGGCCGAGCCAGGCGCGGCGCAACTGGCGGACGCCGTAGTCCATCTTGGCCAGGTGGCGGGTGTCGTGCGCGTCCGTGCTGATGACGATGCGGCATCCCAGCTCTTTGGCCAGACGCAGGTCGCGGTCGTTGAGGTCGAGGCGCTCGGGGGCGGCGTTGTGCTCCACGGCGACGCCAAGCTCAGCGGCCCGGCGCAGCACGGCGCCCATGTCGAGCTGGTAGGGCTCGCGGCGCAGCAGCAGGCGGCCGGTGGGGTGGCCGAGGATGCGGGTATAGGGGTTTTCGAGGGCGCGGAGGATGCGGGCGGTCATCTCTTCGCGGCTCTGCTCAAAGCGCGTGTGGACGCTGGCGATGACCACATCCATCTGGGCCAGGACTTCGTTGTCGAGGTCAAGAGCTCCATCAGCGAGGATGTCGACCTCGATGCCGGGATAGACGCGGATGCGGCCTTCAAGCTGCTGGTCAACCTCGCGGATGTGGCGGATGTGGTCGAGGGCGCGCTTCTCGTCGAGGCCATTGGTCATAGCCAGGTTTTTGGAGTGGTCGGTGATGGCGATGTACTTGTACCCGCGCTTGATGGCGGCCAGGGCCATTTCTCGGATGGAATTGTGACCATCGGAGGCGGTGGTGTGCATATGCACGTCGCCCTGGATGTCAGCGGTGGTAATCAGCCGGGGCAGGCCGTGGCGTGCGGCGGCTTCAATTTCGCCCAGGTTTTCACGCAGCTCGGGCGGCATCCAGTCCATGCCGAGGGCAGCGTAGATCTCCTCCTCGGTGGCGGCAGCGACAGTGGAACCGTCGTCGAGACGGGCCAGAGCCCACTCGCTGAGGGTGTAGCCCATCTTGAGGGCGCGCTGGCGGAGAGCGACATTATGCGCCTTGGAGCCGGTGAAGTACTGCAGGGCGGCGCCGTAGGAGGCAGAGGGCAGGAGGCGAACATCAACCTGCATGCCGCCGGCAAGGTGGAAGGCGACCTTGTTTTCCCCCTGGGCAATGATGTCGTGGATGCCGGGGTAGGCGGCGACGTAGTTGACCGCGGCCTGGGTATGCTCGGGGGCGCAGGCGGGTCCGGTGACGAGCAGGTCAAGGTCGCCCGCGGTTTCGCGGCCGCGGCGCAGCGAACCGGCGGCGGTGACACGCTCAATGCCCTTGAAGGCGCGCAGATAGTCCGAGATGCGGGTCGCGGCCTCCTCGGCCTCGTCAATGCGGAAGCGCCCGGCGGAGCGGCGGTAGTCCTCAATGCCTTTGCGCAGTTTCTCAATCTGCTTGACCCCCATGCGCGGCAGGCCTGCGAGGCGGCCCGCGTCAATCGCGTCGGCGAGCTGGTCAATGGTGGAAACCTGCGCGGCATCCCACAGAAACGCTACGGTTTTTGGACCCATGCCGGGGAGTTTGAGGAGCTCGAGGATGCCCGCGCCGTATTTAGCGAGAAGCTCGTCGCGCAAAGAAAGCGACCCGGTGGCGACGATGGCCTGCAGGTGGGTGGCCATGCCTTTGCCAATGCCGGGAATTTCGAGCAGGCGGGCGGTGTCCTTTGCAGCGGAGGCGAGGTCCACGGTGGTCTGTTCCACCGATTCAGCAGCGCGCCGGTAGCTGCGGATGCGAAAGCCGTCAGCGCCGTCGATTTCGAGCAGGTCGGCGGTCTCCGCGAGCAGGCGGGCGATGGTGGGGTTGTCCATTGCAAACGCTCCGCGAACAGTATCGGTGATTGGATGGGGAAAAGACGAGCGGCGGAGGGCGGCGGGACTGCCCGGGGAGTCTAATCGGCGGCTGCGGGCATGGATTCCGCGGCGGCTCTTCGCGGCACGCGATGGAGGAGGAACCAGGCCAGCAGGAGGATGGCGGCGACCGCGCTCAAGGCGGCGTCAATGGCCGGCATTCCACGCGCGCCCCAGCGCGCGTAGCCTCGGCCATCCACGTAGGCCATGTAGGCGATCGGGAGATTGCCGAGGGAATTGATAATGGCGTAGCGCGCACCGCCGCTTTTGCCGGAGTCGCCGAGAAACTCAAGCGCGACCACGGTGAAGAGCCCCCAGCTTGCGCCGACGGTGAAGAGATAGAGGATGGTGCCGGTGAAGTAGACGGCCGGTGTGAGGGGGCCGAGGGCGAGGATGGCCAGTGTGCCGGCGTTGACCAGGCCGGTGACGAGCATGGCGATGGGCGCGCGGACGCGGGCGGGCATGAGCGTGATGCTGAGCGAGCCGAGCGTGGTGAGCAGGGCGCCGGCGAGACCGTTGAGCCATGCGACCTGGGCGCCGGTGACTCCAAAATCGATGGCCAGCGAAGGAAGAAGCCCGAGCATGGCTCCGCAGCCGAAGGGCAGGATGATGAGCAGCGTGTAGGGAATGGCATCCCAGCGCAGAAAGGTCAGCCTGAACTCGCGCCAGATGCGGGCGAAGGTGGCGCGCAGATCGGGCGCGCCGGGGGTGTCTGTGCCGGGCAGTGCCAGGGCCATGAGGGCGGGAACCACGACAAAAGCAGCGGCAACCCAGCCGAGCGTGCCGCTTGAAACGCGATCAGCAAGCCCGACCAGCGCAAAAACGGCCACTGCGCTGAAGGCGAGCGAGCCGGCCTGATAAAAGCTGCCGGCACGGCGGCGGCTGGCTTCACTGGTAAAAGCGCCCATGATGCCGCCGCAACTGGCGGCCACCAGCAGGCCCAGGCAGTAACTGATGAGGATGAGCCGGATGGCGCCGGATGAAGCAAGGCCCGGCTGCTGGAAGGCAACAATCAAGGTGGCGCCGGCGACGGCCGCGGCGAGCAGAATCCAGGTGCGGCGGCGGAGCCAGAAGTCGGTGATGGGGCTCCAGAGGAAATAAATAGTGTGCGGAATGGTGAGAAATGCGATGAGCTCCGCGCTGTGCGCAGGCCCCACTCCCTGCCGGCGCAGCAGGAAGGAGAGTGCGCCGTTGACCAGGCCAACGTCAATCACGGCGGTGGGCGCGATGAGAAATGCAATCAGCCAGGGGCGCTCCCGCAAGGATGCGAGACTGGCGGGGGGAGCGGAGGAGGCTTCGCTCCGGTGCATGGCACGAGATTAGCATGCCCTTTCACATGGGCGGGCCAGCCGCGCATGGGGCGAGAGTGATCCTGGTGTGGGGTTGCGCCGCGAAGGATGGAAGTGTGTGACCGGGGCGGGATGCCGGGCACGATTTTCCTGAGCCACTGGCGGGGTGGGTGCGTTGTAACGCCCGCTGGTCCGCGCTACTAAGCTGCGCTGTGGGCGGCGTCCCTGAGGCGCACAACCGCGTCTGCCTGGGGACCTTTCTGGCCCTGGACGATGTCGAACTCGACGTCATCGCCCTCTTTCAGTGTCTTGTAGCCGTCCAACTGGATGGCCGAGTAGTGCACGAAGACATCCGCGCCGTCTTCACGGCCGATGAATCCGTAGCCCTTGGCGTTGTTGAACCACTTGACCTTGCCCTTGTACTGAGCCACAGGCATATGCCTTTCTTGCTTGGGGGTTTTGACGATAAGCAGATCGAGCCGGGAAGCACTTACCGTTAACGAATATGACGCGGCAGGTATGGGAAAGGTTGATTGTCCCGCCGGTGGAACTTCTCATAACGTGGGACAAGTCTGCATGAAGCAGGAAGATGGCGGGAGTCGCAGGGCAGGCGAGGCGATGGGCAGGTGGTTCGGCGCGGAGGCCTATCGCCTCCGCTTCCGGGTCAAACTGTGCGCATAGAGCGTCGCTCCAATCAGCGTTTTTCCATCGAGGATTCCGCCCTTCTCAATCAGCCGGATGAGTTCAGAGAGCCTGACGAGGCGCAGCTCGATATCCTCGTCCTCCTCGGGGCGCGGGCGGCCGGGAATGAGATCTTCAGCGATAAATACCTTCATCCATTCGCCCAGAAAACCGGGGCTGGCGTAGTACCTGACCAACTGGCTCCATTTCGCCGCGCGGTAGCCGGTCTCCTCTTCCAGCTCGCGCTTTGCCCCGGCCAGCGGGTCCTCGCCGGGCTCAAGGCTGCCGGCGGGGAGTTCCCAGAGGAACTGGCCCGCGGCGTGCCGGTACTGGCGCTCCATGACAATCCATGGGTCCTTTCTGCTCCTGGAGTTATCGACTGCGAGGATAACCACCGAGCCATTGTGTCGGATGATGTCGCGCAGGCTGGATCTGCCGTTTGGCTCGACAATCTTTTCACGCTCTACGCGGAAGAGCGGGCCCTGGTAGGCGACCTGTGACCTGAGGATGCGGGCGGTCTCGACGGTGTCGGGCGGATGCAGCTTTTTTGCTCCTCCGCGGCTGGATTTGCTTTGCGGCCGGGCGGGGGCGGATGGGCTTTTTTGAGTGACCTTCTTCTGCCTGGACATTCAGGGTCTTCTCCTCGGCTGAAATGAAGAATGCGGTAGGCGTCGCACCAACCAGCATAAGCGAGGGAGACGGTTCTGCATCGAATGGGTGCGGCATGGCATCCTTAAGAGAGTCCTTCCGCCCCGCAATCCGCGGGGCGGGATTTCCGCGAGGAACACACTGGAAGCGAACGCGTTGTCGACCGCAGAGTGTTATCCGATGTCGTCTGTGCCGGGGCTTCCCCGGCTGTTTCTGGACTACTGCGCCGGAGCCGATGGGGTTCGCCCCTACTATGGGGCGTTGCCGCAGGACAGCGGCTGGCGGCGACGGCCGCCGCTGCCGGGGCACTGGTCAGAGCTGGTGGCGGAGCTGGCGGCGCAAAACCAGGGCAGGGCGGCCGCCACGGCGCTGGAGGCGCTGGGCAACGGCGCGGGCGTGGTGGTGACCGGCCAGCAGGTGGGCCTGTTCGGCGGGCCCTTATATACGCCCTACAAGGCGGCCACGGCGCTGGCGCGAGCGCGACAGGCGACGCAGGCGGGACAAGCGCATGCAGCCATCTTCTGGCTGGCCACCGAGGATCATGATTTTGCCGAGATCAACCATGTAACCTTCCCCGGCCGGCGTGAGCTGCGCAGGCTGGCGTACGAGGCGGAACCGGAGACGGCGCGACCGGTGGGCGGCGTGGTGCTGGGCGAGGCGATTACTCCGCTGCTGGAGCAGGCGTGGGAGCTGCTGGGCCACTCCGACGCGATGGAGGCGCTGGCTGAGGCGTACAAGCCGGGCAGGACATTCGCGCAGGCGTTTGCGGAGTTTTACGGGAAGGTATTTGCCGCGCAGGGCCTGCTCCTGCTGGATGCCGGAGGGCGCGCGGTGCACCGCATGGGGGCGCCGGTGCTGCGCGCGGGGCTGGAGCGGGCAGATGAACTGCACGCCGCCCTGCTGGAGCGCAACGCCGCGCTGGAGGCCGCCGGGTATCACGCGCAGGTGGCGGTGGGCGCGGAGTCGAGCCTGCTCTTCCTGATGGAGGAAAAGACAGGCGCGCGCCTGGCCCTGAAGCGGGAGACGCCGGGCGCGGCCGAGCCGAAGGGCCTTTGGCAGTCGGGGCGGCAGAGCTACTCGACGGATGAGCTGGTGGGGATTCTGGAGTCGGAGCCGGAGAGAATTTCGCCCTCGGCGCTGCTGCGGCCGGTGTTTCAGGACTTTCTGCTTTCGACATCGCTGATGATCGGCGGACCATCCGAGATTGCGTACCTTGCCCAGTCGGCGGTGCTGTTTGAGCGGGTTCTGGGACGGCCAACGCCGGTGCAGCCGAGAATGTCAGCCACTCTGGTGGAGCCGCCGATTGGCGAGCTGCTGCACCGGCACGAGCTGAGCCCGGAGCGCATTTTCACCGAGGATGAGCAGTCGCTGGCGCAACTGCTGGCGGCGCGCGCCATGCCGGTGGAGGGCAAGCGCAGGCTGGCGGCAGCGGGCAAGGCGCTGGACGCGGAGCTGACCCCGCTGCTTGAGTGGATGCAGACAGTGGATGAAGGGCTGGGCCGCTCGGCGGAGACGGCGGCGAACAAGATGCGCTACCAGATGAACCGGCTGCGGCAGATGGCGGCGAATTTCCAGATGCAGAAGGAAGAGTCGCTGAAGCGGCATGCGCAGGCGATTGTGCAGGCGCTCCACCCCGAGGGCGTGCTGCAGGAACGGCTGCTCGGGGCCGCGTACTACCTTGCGCGCTACGGCATTGAACTTGCAGAGACGCTGACGGCGCAGGCTGCGAGTCCCTGTACCGGCCACAAGGCCATCTGGTTATAATCCTCCCGAAACGTGGGAGGCCCCAATTGAAAAAGTTTGTAGCGATGGTGGCGATGGGTCTGCTGGCCTGTGCCTCGGCCGAGGCGCAGCGGCCAAAGCAGCCGTGCGCGGTTCCTGACGAGAACAATGCGTTCCTGGGAATCCAGACGGTTCGGCTGTGGCCGGGGAAGGCGCCTGAAGCACACGGGACGGCCTGCGAGGACACGCCAACGCTGACCATCTTTTCGCCACGGCCGGGCAAGGAGAACGGGTCGGCTGTGATTATTTTTCCGGGTGGGTCGTATGCCGTTCTGGCGGCTGACCTGGAAGGCCGGGAGGTAGCCGACTGGTTCACGGCGAGGGGGTTTCGGGCCTTCATCCTGAGTTACCGGCTGAGCTCGAACGGGTATCTGCTTCCAGTTCCGCTGCTGGATGCGCGGCGGGCCATCCAGACGGTCCGGGCGCGGGCCAATGACTACCACATAGATCCCCATCGGATTGTGGTGATTGGCTTCTCTGCCGGGGGACATCTGGCGGCGCTGGCGGGCACGCAGTTTGTGGAGGGAAATCCGGACGCGGAGGACCCGATTGAGAGGGTTTCAAGCAGGCCGGACTACCTGGTGCTGGGCTATCCGTGGATCGGGGCCATCTCCAGCGACACATCACACTTGAGCTACTGCGCTCTCTACAAGGTGATGAACCGGTGCGAGGAACTGCGCAGGAAGTATTCACCTGACCTGTACGTGACCCGGGAGACGCCGCCAACGTTCTGGTATCACACGTTCAACGACACGACCGTTCCCGTGGAGCAGGGGCTGCGATTTTATGAGGCTCTGGTGAAGGCGGGGGTGCCGGCGGAGGCGCACATCTTTGCCAACGGCCCCCACGGCACGGGGCTGGGCTCCGGCGACGAGGCGCTGGACCAATGGCCCAGCCTGCTGGAGACCTGGCTGCGCCTGCAGGGGCTGCTGAACAAGGAAAATGCGCCGGCAGGGACGGCCGTCCACTAACCGGCTGGATCGGCAGGCAACAGGACGGCAGGAAGCTGCGAAAACAGGCCAGAAACGTAAGAAGCGGGCAGCCGGGTTCGGGAGTGGAATAACTTCCTGAAGCCGTCTGCCCGCTGGACCCTGAAGCGGGTCTAGGTGGTATCCTTAGTCTAGGCCTGTTGCGCGGGAAATCAAGCATTTTCTGGGGCGGAGAAAGCAGTTCGTGACCCTCGTCACAACCCGACGCCCTCGCGCCGATAACGGCGTTGACTTGCGACAGTTCGCTTGATACAAAAGGGTGTTCCACGCATGACCATTTTCACGCTAGCCTCCTGATTTTACCGGTACCGGAATGGAAGACATCTTTAGACAAGTGGGGGCCTTGCTCCTCGGGTCCATACCTACCGCTCTGCTCTTTATCGTGCTGGTACTGGCCTACCAGTTTCTGGTGCAAAGGCCACTTACGGCAGTTCTGCGGGAGCGCCGCGCGCGCACGGAAGGCGCGGTGGAGGATGCGCACAAGGCCATCGCGGAGGCGGAGGCGCGGGCCGAGGAGTATGCTACGCGGCTGCGCCAGGCCCGGGCGGAGATCTTCAAGTCCCGCGAGCAGCGCATTGTGCAGTGGACGGCGGAGAAGGACGCAACGCTGGAGGCGGCCCGGCTTGCGGCGCGGGACAAGGTACAGATCGCCAGGAGAGATCTGGAGGCCGAGGCCGCGCGAGCGCAGCAGGCCATCCATGCCTCAGTGGCCGAGCTGGCCGAGCAGGTGGCGCGGGCGGTTCTGCCCATCGCTGCCGGGGGTACCCGGTGAACTCAGCGAAGCTCCAGCCGTATTTGTCCTCACGAGTTCTCCGGCTCGCTCTGGCTGGGATGATTGCAGCATCTGCCGTGCTTGTGCCTCAGGTCATGGCCGCTCAGGGGACAGCGCATCCCGCCGCCGGTCAAAAGCTGCCCGCCGCGCAGAACGCGACGCAGCCCGTGACCGCGCAGATCGAAGAGCGGACCGAGGTGACCCCGAAGGACGAGAAAGAGGAGATGAACGTCTACCGGCATGCGCCGATTGTGCAGTCCATTGCCCGGATGATGCACATGAAGCTGGAGACAACGGCGCGGCTGTTCGAGATGGTCAACTTCATCATCATCGCGCTGCTGCTGGTGATTCCGTTGCTCAAGATTCTGCCCCGGCTGATTCACGGGCGCCGCCAGGGGCTGCGGAACAAGCTGGAATCAGCGCGCTCCCTGACCGAAGATGCGCGGAGCAGGCTCGGCCTTGTGGAAGCGAAGATGGCAAAGCTGGACGAGGAGATTGCGGCGATTCGCGCGCACGTTGAGCAGGAGAGCAGGCAGGACGAGGTGCGCATCAAGTCGACCATTGAGCACGAGAGCCGGCGGATTGTGGCCGCCGCCGAGCAGGAGATTGAAGCCGCCGCGGCCCATGCGCAGCGTGGATTGCGCAGTTTTGCCGCCGAGCTGGCAATAGAGAAGGCCACGCAGCAGCTTGTCATGACGCCGGAGACGGACCGCGCTCTGATTGCCGAGTTTGTGCGCGACGCAGGCAGGGGAGGGCAGAACTAGCATGGCCGCGGTGATATCGCATTATGCCCGGGCCTTTGCCGATGTGGTGATGGGATCCAGGCTGGATGCCGCGGCCATTGACGCGGCTTTGAAGGATTTTGAGGCCACATGGGATGGTAGCGCGGAACTGCGCGCGCTGTTTACCAATCCCGCGGTCGCTGCAAGCCAGAAGATCTCGATCCTGGACAAGCTGAACGAGAAGCTCGGGATGCAGAAGGAAGTGCGCAACCTGCTGGCGGTGCTGATTGACAATGACCGCATCGGCGAGGTGAACGAGGTGGTGAAGGCCTATCGCGCGGAGCTGCAGGCGAGGCTCGGCATCCGGCAGGCGGAGATTGTAACGGCACGCGAGCTGAGCGGCGAGGAGCGAGCGGCGCTGCTGGAGGGCGTGGCGCGGCTGGCCGGCGCGCGCATCGATCCCAGCTTCAAGCTGGACAAGTCCATACTGGGCGGAACCGTGGTTCGAATTGGTTCGACGGTATACGACGGCTCAGTGCGCGGGCGGCTGGAGCGATTGAAGGAAACATTGACCGCCGGATAGACGTTCGGCGCTTGCGGACACGGGAATCAACGAACAGGAAGAGCAGAGATGGCTCAAATCAAGGCAGACGAGATTACACAACTTCTTCGCGAGCAGATCGCGAACTACGACTCGAAGGTGCAGGTGGACGAGGTGGGCACGATTACCTCGCTGGGCGATGGGATCGCGCGCCTGCACGGGCTGGACAAGGTGATGGCGGGCGAGCTCCTGAGCTTTCCGCACGGCGTGAACGGACTGGCGCTGAGCCTGGAGGAAGACCAGGTTGGCGCCGTCATTCTGGGCGACTACACCGAGCTGCGCGAAGGCGACCAGGTGAAGCGCACCGGCGCCATCATGAGCGTGCCGGTGGGCGATGCGATGATTGGCCGGGTGGTGAACGCGCTGGGCCAGCCGGTGGACGACAAGGGGCCGATCGCGTCCACGGAGCGGCTGGCGATTGAGCGGCTGGCGCCGGGCATCATTGACCGCCAGCCAGTGCGCGAGCCCATGGCCACGGGGCTGAAGGCGATTGACGCGATGATTCCCATCGGCCGCGGCCAGCGTGAGCTGGTCATCGGCGACCGGCAGACGGGCAAGACGGCCGTGCTGCTGGATACGATCATCAACAACGCAAAGAACGATCTTGTCTGCATATACTGTGCGATCGGGCAAAAGCGCTCGTCGATTGCGCAGGTGGTGCAGACGCTGACCGAGGCGGGAGCCATGGGTCACACGGTGATTGTGGCAGCCTCGGCCTCGGAACCCGCGCCGATGCTCTACATCGCGCCCTACGCGGCCACCGCCATTGGCGAGTACTTCCGCGATTCCGGCCGGCACGCGCTGGTGATGTACGACGATCTCTCAAAGCATGCAATGGCGTACCGCGAGATTTCGCTGCTGCTGCGCCGTCCTCCGGGACGCGAGGCGTATCCGGGCGACGTGTTCTATCTGCACTCGCGCCTGCTGGAGCGCTCAGCCAAGCTGAGCAAGGAGCGGGGCGGCGGTTCGCTGACGGCGCTGCCCGTAATCGAGACGCAGGCGGGCGACGTCTCAGCCTACATTCCCACCAACGTGATTTCGATTACGGACGGACAGATTTTTCTGGAGACGGATTTGTTCAACTCCGGCGTGCGCCCCGCGGTGAACGTGGGCCTGTCGGTGTCGCGCGTGGGGTTTTCGGCGGCCATCAAGGCGGTGAAGCAGGTGGGAGCCACCCTCAAGCTGGACCTGGCGCAGTATCGAGAGCTGGCGGCGTTTGCGCAGTTCGGCTCTGATCTCGATCCTTTGACGCAAAGGCAATTGAACCGCGGGCAGCGCCTGACGGAGCTGCTGAAGCAGCCGCAGTTCCATCCGCTGACGTGGCAGCAGCAGGTGGTGGTGCTGTTTGCCGGCACGCAGGGCTATCTGGACGACCTGCAGGTGGCTCAGATTCGCGCGTTTGAAGACGGCCTGCACAAGTATTTTGAAGTGTCGCAAGGCGCGCTGATGGCGGAGCTGACCCAGAAAAAGTCGCTGGACGACGAGCTGCGGGCCAGGCTGCACGAGGCGGTCAAGGAGTTCAAGGCGGGCTTTGCGGCCGAAACCGCAGCGGCAACCGCATAGGAGAGGGCAGGGAGCGGGGCACGCTCCTCAACCGGCGACGGCTGAATGGACTATGGCGAACGTTCTTGATTTGCGGCGGCGCATACGCAGCGTGAAAAACACGCGCCAGATTACCAAGGCCATGAAGATGGTCTCGGCGGCCCGGCTGCGCCGAGCGCAGGAGCGCGCGCTGGCCGCGCGGCCCTATGCCCGGATGATCACGAGCGTGCTGGACTCGCTGACGCGCCGCATCGAGATATTCGATCCGCGGTCGGGTGAGCTGAGGCATCCTCTGTTTCTGACGCGGCCGGAGAAGCGGGTGCTGCTGGTGGTCATCACCGGCGACAAGGGATTTGCCGGAGCCTTTAATGCCAACGTGCTGAAGACCGCCTATCAGTTCATTGACACGAATCCGGAGATGCAGATCGACATCGAGGCCGTGGGCCGCAAGGGCCGCGACCAGATGCGCAGACGTTTTTCCGCCGCGGTCTATGCGGAAAAGCAGGACGCGGATGGGCATCTGCGGAAGACGCGGGAGCGCAAGGCGCGCGTGGAGATGACGGGCGACCATCCCGGCCTGCTGGAGAAACTGAGCGCGGAGCGGGTGTTCAGCCTGGCGCAGAGCATCATTGCGCGCTATGTGCACGCCGAGATCGATTCGGTCTACATTGTCTACAACGAATTCAAGTCGGTGATTTCGCAGCGGCTGGTGGTGGAGAAGCTGCTGCCGCTGATCAAGATTGGCAGCCCTCAGATTACGGGCAGCCGCGAATTTACCCCCGAGGAGCGGGAGCGCGCGGCCAAGGCGGCATTGACCGCGGGGGTGGAACTGGAGCCGGCGGACACGCACGAGGCCGACGAGGAAGCGCAGAAGTTTGGCACGGCGGACGTGGACTATATCTATGAGCAGCCGGCGGAGGAGCTGTTTGCCGGCCTGATTCCCCAGTACGTGTCGTCGATGCTCTATCACGCCATGGCGGAGTCAGTGGCCGCGGAGCATGCGGCGCGCATGACGGCCATGGATTCGGCGACCAACAACGCCTCGGACATGATCGACGCGCTGACGCTGCACATGAATCGCGTGCGCCAGGCCGCGATTACCAAGGAGATTATCGAGATTGTTTCAGGCGCGGCGGCGCTCTGAGCGAAAAGGGCGGATTTATGGCAGAGAACATCGGCAAAGTGATACAGATATCGGGTCCGGCGGTGGACGTGCAGTTTGAAGAGTCGAAGATGCCGCCGATTTATCAGGCGCTGCGCGTGACCAGCGACGGCTTTAAGGTCCCCAAGCTCATCGACGTGATTCTGGAGGTGCAGCAGCACCTGGGCGAGGGCAGGGTGCGCACGGTGGCCATGGAGGCCACCGACGGCATGGTGCGCGGGATGAAGGCCACGGACATGGGCGGACCCATCCGCGTGCCGGTGGGCAAGGAGACGCTGGGCCGCGTGATTAACGTCATCGGGCAGCCGGTGGATGAACTGGGCCCGATCGGCGAGAAGACGCGCAACCCCATCCACCGGCAGGCTCCGCTGTTCGACGAGCAGTCAACGCAGGAGGAGATGTTCGAGACGGGCATCAAGGTGATCGATCTGATCCAGCCCTTCCTCAAAGGCGGCAAGATAGGCCTGTTTGGCGGCGCAGGCGTGGGCAAGACGGTGGTCATCATGGAGCTGATCAACAACGTGGCCAAGAACCACGGCGGCTACAGCGTTTTTGCCGGGGTGGGTGAGCGCACCCGCGAGGGCAACGACCTGTGGCTGGAGATGACCGAGTCGGGCGTGATCAGCCCGGGCAAGTGGCAGGATTCAAAGTGCGCGCTGGTGTACGGCCAGATGACCGAGCCGCCGGGCGCGCGCCTGCGCGTGGCGCTGACGGGGCTGACGGTGGCCGAGTATTTCCGCGATCAGGAAGGAGCGGACACGCTGCTGTTTATCGACAACATCTTCCGGTTTACGCAGGCCGGATCAGAGGTTTCCACGCTCTTGGGCCGCATGCCTTCGGCCGTGGGCTACCAGCCCAACCTGGCCACGGAGATGGGCGAGCTGCAGGAGCGCATCACGTCAACCAACAAGGGCTCGGTGACCAGCGTGCAGGCGGTGTACGTGCCCGCCGACGATCTGACGGATCCGGCTCCGGCCACCACGTTTGCCCATCTGGACGCAACCACGGTGCTGAGCCGTCCGCTGTCGGAGCTTGGCATTTACCCGGCGGTTGATCCGCTGGGGTCGTCATCGCGCATTCTGGCGGCGCGCGTCGTGGGCCAGGAGCACTATGACGTGGCGCAGGGCGTGAAGCGGATTCTGCAGCGGTACAAGGATTTGCAGGACATCATCGCCATTCTGGGCATTGACGAACTATCAGAGGACGACAAGCTGACCGTGACCCGCGCGCGCAAGGTGCAGAAGTTCCTGTCGCAGCCATTCCACGTGGCCGAGCAGTTCACAGGCATACCGGGGCGTTATGTGAAGATTGCGGACACGGTGCGCAGCTTCAAGGGCATTATCGAGGGCAAATACGACGATGTTCCGGAGCAGGCGTTCTACATGAAGGGCTCGATTGAAGAAGTGCTAGAGACCGCCGAGAAGCTGAAGGCAACGGTGTAGGCGAACGAGATATGGCGGACGCGACAAACCAATTGCGGGTTCGGCTGGTGACGCCGGAGCGCACGCTCTATGAGCACCCGGCGGATGCGGTGGAGTTGCCGGCCACGAACGGGTATCTGGAGGTACTGTATGGCCATGCGCCTCTGGTGGCGGAACTGGGCGCGGGCGAGGTGACGCTGCGGGGCGGCCCGGGCGATGGCACGGTTTACAACGTGAGCTGGGGCTTTGCCGAGGTGCTACCCGACCGCGTGACAATTCTGGCCAGCGACGCGCTGAAGCCCGAAGACATTGACGTGACGCGCGCCCGGGAGCAACTGGATCGCGGCCTGCAGATGTGGAAGGACGCAGGCGAGAGTGAAGAGGCCTACAGCGAGGCCCTGCGCATCATTGCCGAGGCCGAGGCAAAGATAGCCGCGGCGAAGCCCTGATGGGATAGCAGGTTCAGGAGCCGCGGACGGACCGGCAGAGCCCTGCGTTATGCAGGGCTTTTTGTTTGTCCAGACCGCGGCCGGGCGAAGATTGCCCAGATGCGGCCCGGCTGCTGGCGCAGAGCAGGGTGCGTGGCCGAGAATGGTGAGTCCGCCAGTTGCGCGGCCAAGGGAGAGGCGAGAGTGATGAGGGGTGTGGCGAAACTGAGTCTGCTGGCGGTGCTGGCGGTGGGGGTGGGTGCGTTGCAGGGGCAGGGGCTGCCGGCAACGCACGTGGATAACTTTACCGGCAAGCCGCGGGTCATCATCATCAGCGACATCGGCAATGAGCCTGATGATCAGATGTCGTTTGTGCGCCTGATGGTGTACTCCAACGAACTGGATATTGAAGCCATGATCGCCTCGACCTCCACCTGGCAGAAGAAGGCAATACATCCTGAGACGATGCACGCAATTGTGGAGGCGTATGGCAAGGTGCGTCCCAGCCTGATGCTCAACGCGAAGGGATGGCCCGAGGCGAGCACGCTGGAGAGCCGCATCCACGGCGGCCAGCCGGGGTATGGAATGGCAGCGACCGGCGCGGGTAAATCGTCGGATGGCTCACGCGCGATTATCGCCGCCGTGGACCGCGATGACAGCCGTCCGCTGTGGATATGCATCTGGGGCGGAGCCAACACGCTGGCGCAGGCGCTGATGGATGTGCGCGCCACGCGGACGCCCGCGGAGGTAGACAAGCTTGTGAGCAGGCTGCGCGTCTATTCCATCAGCGACCAGGATGATGCAGGGCCGTGGATACGGAAGGAATTTCCGGGGCTGTTCTATGTTGTTGCGCCATCCGCTCCTGACAGTGGCAGCTACCTGTATGCCACATGGACCGGAATCAGCGGCGACCGCTATTACCGCAATGGCGAGGGCGCGGACTTTACCGAGGTGACCAACGAGTGGCTGGAGAAGAACATCCGCAAGGGACCGCTGGGCAGGTACTATCCAAAGTTTATGTTCATCATGGAAGGCGACACGCCGTCCTTTCTGGGCTTGATTGACAACGGTCTGAATGCCTACCGGCGTCCGGACTGGGGCGGCTGGGGAGGACGTTATGTGTACCGCCAGCCCTACGGCGAGACGCATCCCATCTGGACGCAGGGCGGCGATGAGTTTCGGCGCAATACCTCGCAGGATACCGTGGTTGGCGCGGACGGAAAGAAGCATGTGTCGGACCAGGCGACCATCTGGCGCTGGCGCGACGCGTTCCAGAACGACTTTGCGGCGCGGATGAACTGGACAGTGGCGGACTTTGCCCACTCCAACCACAATCCCGTAGCGGTGGTGGACGGGCAGGCAGGCACGGCGCCCATCGAGATGGATGTGGATGTGGGCAAGTCCATGACGCTGGATGCCAGCCAGAGCACCGATCCTGACGGCCAGAAGCTGCACTTTCACTGGTTCCAATATGACGAGGCGGGGGGCGAGGATGGAAACCGCGCAGCCCTGACGCTGACCGATGCCGACACCGCGCGCGTCACGGTCAAGGCGGACGCGGCGTGCCAGCCGGCATGGCTTCCGGTGATTCCCTGCCGGGGCGCGGGAACTGCGCACATGATTCTTGCGGTTACGGATGACGGCACGCCGCAACTGACCTCATACCGGCGCGTGATTCTGAGGGTGCGCCCGGCCGGCGGGGCGCAGTGAAGGGCCGGCTGTGCAACCGGACGCTTCTGCGCCTACAATGCAGGTTGACATGGCAAAAGCTGCGGACAAAACGTTTGAAGTGGCCTGCCCGGATTGCGGGGCGCTGCTGAAGATCGATGCCTCGAGCGGACTGGTGGTGAGTCATACTCCGGCGCCGCGCAAGCGCACATTTGAAGATCTGGCGACGGCGGCGCAGGCGATGCGGGAACGGGATGAGCGCAAGGAGTCAATTTTTCGCCAGTCAGTGGACGCGGAGCGGAACAAGGAAGATCTGCTGGAGAAGAAATTTGCCGAGGCGCTGCGCAAGGCGAAGGACGCGCCGGAGGGCAAGCCGTTGCGCGAGTTCGATCTGGATTGATTCGAGAGCCGGGCTGCGGATTTCAGCTCCTCCCGGCAGGCGGAGTTGGCGGAATTCAGGTAACATGCCGTAACGTTCTTTTGAGCGCGGTGCTCCCTGCGCGGAGAGATGCACTCAGGCGCGCGGGGGAGGAGGAGGAATCATGGGCAGTGTTCCGATGTTGACTGCGGTGGATCGTTCACGGAAAGTGCTGGCTGGACGCAACGACGATGAATTGAGCTGGGTGAAGGTTGCCGCAGGCGGAACGTTGATTGCAAGCGGAATCCTGCTGCTGGCAGGGCAGAGGCGGGCTGCTCTGGCCGCCGCGGCTTCAGGCACGGCCCTGGCCCTGGTGGATCAGCAGGACACGCTGCGCGCGCTGTGGAACCAGATTCCCGGCTATATCGATCAGGCGCAGACCATGATTCGCAAGGCGCAGGATGCGGTGAGTGACGTGGCTGTGAAGCGCGAGTCGCTGCGTAGCGTGCTGTCGGGCAAGGGCGAGGCAAGGCCCTCGCAGCCCGAGCCAAAGGCGGCGGAGCCGGCAAAGCCGGATGAGGGAGCGGGTCCCATTCCCGCAAAGGCTGCTGCTCCCGCCTAAATCCCCAGTTGGCGCCGGCCTGCCTCGCTGATGCGATGAGGCGTCCACCGGGGCTCCCAAACCAGATTCACGTCCACTTTGCTGATGTCGGGAATGCCGGCGAGACGGTTGTGCACCTGCTCCAGAATGAGGCCGGAAGCGGGGCACTGCGGCGTGGTGAGGGTCATGGTAATCCTCACCCACTGGCGGGGCCAGTCCGGCGTCGAGTCGGCATCCGGCCCGGTGTCAACACCATAGATAAGGCCGAGGTCAACGAGATTCAGCTTGATCTCCGGATCAAAACAATCATGCAATGCGGCAAGGATGTCCTGTTCGGAGAGCATGCTAGTTTTTGCGCTCCACCAGGTAACGCGCAACGGCTTTGAGGCCGTCCGCGCGGCTACCGTAGGGCTCAAGGGCGGCGAATGCCTCATGGATAAGCTGATCGGCATCGCGCCGGCTCTGCTCGATGCCGTAGACGGCAGGCCACGTGGCCTTCTCGGTCGCCTGATCCTTGCCCGCGGTCTTGCCCAACTGCGCGGAGTCTGAAGTCATGTCGAGCACGTCATCGACAATCTGAAAGGCGAGGCCGGCTTTGCGGCCAAAGAGATCAAGGCGGGCCGCATCGCCGGGTTCCGCTCCGGCAAAGATGCCGCCCGAGACGACGCTGACGCGAATCAGGGCGCCTGTTTTGGCGCCATGGATGGCGTCGACAAGCTCAGGAGTGGGTTTGAGGCGCTCACTCTCAATGTCGAGAACCTGGCCGCCAATCATGCCTTCAACGGTGCCGACGGCGTTGGCGATGAGGCCGATGATCCGGACCGCGGCGGCCGGCGGGCAGTCGAGCCCGGCCAGCACTTCAAAGGCGCGTGTCTGCAGCGCGTCGCCGGCGAGGATGGCGATGGCTTCTCCAAACACAACGTGGCAGGTGGGCTTGCCGCGGCGCAGATCATCGTTGTCAAGAGCGGGCAGGTCGTCGTGGATGAGCGAATAGGTGTGCAGCATTTCGAGCGCGGCGCCGAGACGCTCAATGCCGCCGGGGAGGCTCCCCGCGATGGTGACGGCAGCCTGCATCGCCAGCACCGGGCGTAGGCGCTTGCCGCCGGCAAAGGTGGAGTGGCGCATGGCTCCGTGGATGGAGGCAGGAACAACATCAGCGCCGGGCAGCAGCGCCTCCAGCGCCTGGTCGGTGAGCTCCGCGCCTTGCTGGATCAACGACTTGACGTCGGCTGGCATCCACTCATCATAAATGAGTTCCCGCATCTGATGAGACATGCCAATCGGGGAGCCGTGCGGCGCGCAGGCGACAGCGAAGCGGCGTGACGAGCGATGTTTGGGCCTAGGGGAGCAGGAGCAGTGTGTGGTGTGTCTGGGCGGCGACAGCTGCGGAAGTAAACGGGAGCGCGAAGGTCGTGCCGTTGTACCACGCTTTCCACTGGTCGCGGAAATAGGGGCTGTAGGGGTTGCCGCTTTCGCCTAGGACGATGTTCTCGGTTGAGGCGTCGATGTTGCTCCAGTCCATGGTGAAGCGCTGGGATGGGCCGAAGCTGCGGCCCACCTGCTTGACGGTGGTGTCGTCTCCGCTGAGAGGGTGGGGGCCGGTGCCGGCGATGCGGGCCACGAAGGGCAGAAATCCCGCAAGCGGATGTTCAATGTCCACCACATGCCAACTGCCGTAGGTCCACCTGCTGATGTCAGCCGGGGCCTTGCCCTGGTCCATGCCGCGCCGGACAGCTTCGGTGAGGAGTGCATCCCAGTTCTTATAGCCGGGCGGCAGCCACCCGGGCCGCGCGTGCATGATAATCTCCTCCTCCGCGAAGTTTGATTCCGCCCAGTGGTATGTTCGCGCGTCTCTGCCGAGCTTGGGATCGAGAATCATGGGCCAGAGCGCCTTGCGGGTCTGCGTCACCAGCGAGGCGGCGGCGGAGTCGATGGTGAGACGCCCATCCCATTGACGCATCAGGTCAGCCGCATCGCGCAGGCGGTTGCCGGCGCCGGCGGTGTGGTCGATGGCGTCCGCAAATCGGTGTGCCAGCTCCTGGTCCACCTCGCTGTAAATATCAGTCTGCAGGGCGAGCATGTCCTGGCGGCGAAGCAGTTCACGATCCTGGAGCACGTTGTAGATGCGTTGGATGCGGTATGGATCGAGCCACTCCAGCGAGAGCGGATAAGGTGATTTGGCGGTGGTTACGCGCGAGTTTGCGGTGGCGAGCAGGCCCGACGGCGGATCGACCGCATGGGGCAGGCCGCCAAAGGGAATGTAGCCATGCCACTCGTGCGCATGGTCCTGAATGGGCACGCCGACGAGGCCGGCGGGACGCAGCGGAACGAGGCCGATTGCCTGATAAGCGATGTGGCCCTGGTCGTCGGAGTAGACCACGTTCTGGGTGGGCCACGACCATTGAGCGAGAGCCTGGGAGAACTGCGCCCAGTTCGACGCCGTGTTCATCTCGTAGAGCGGGATTGCATTGAAGGCTGGGTCGTAGAGCGTCCATTGGAGCGCGATGGGCCGGCGCTCGCGGGTGAGGATCGGATTCAGCAGAGGGCCATGCCCGGTCGACTCAACGTTCACGGTGATATCTCTGCTGCCGCGAACCCGTATCAACTCATGATCGACGGCGAGAGGCTTCCAGGACCCGTCTGC
Organism: Occallatibacter sp.; assembly: GCA_035692885.1. Classification (GTDB taxonomy): domain Bacteria; phylum Acidobacteriota; class Terriglobia; order Terriglobales; family Acidobacteriaceae; genus Telmatobacter. The sequence continues at coordinate 536 of DASSHM010000250.1, read as the reverse complement.
CGCCTGATAGTTGCCCTTGCCGTCGAGTTTCTCAATGTAGAGATCCTGCACGTCGGCAAAGAGAGCGGTGAAGCCCCAGGCGACGTGCTCGTTGTGGCCCGCGATGATGAAGGGCATACCCGGCAGCGTGACACCGGTGGCATGGAATCCCGGAGCGCGCAGGTCAGCCATGTACCAGATGTTGGGCACGGTGAGCTCCAGGTGCATGTCGTTGGAGAGGAGCGGCTTTCCGGTGGCTGTGTGCGCGCCCGCGATGACCCAGTTATTCGACCCCGAGGCGCACCCGGAGCAGGAGGGCAGGCCGAGAAGCGCATGCAGAGCGTCAATGTCCACTCCGGAGTCCTCAATCGAAGCCTTGCTTTGCCCGGCCAGGGCCCCTTGCGTTGCGCTTGCGTCGCTGTGGTCCAGCTCCTCGTCATCGTCATCCGGCGGTTCCGGTTGCTGCCGGGAGCGGTCAGGCTTGACGCCGGTGGGCGGATGGTCCCGCCACGAGCCCACCGGATAGAGGTCAGACTCGAGGGCCGGGTTGTGCAGTC
>DASSHM010000249.1:0-2906 GCA_035692885.1 Occallatibacter sp. | reverse complement strand
TGCGCGAGCATCGCAAGTATGATCAGGCACTGACCAGGATTGCCACGCTGCGTCCCACGGTGGATGCCTTTTTCGACAAGGTGATGGTGCTGGACCCGGATGAGGCGGTTCGCGGCGCGCATCTGGGGTTGATTGACGGCGTGCTGCGCGGGTTTTCGGGCATTGCGGACTTCAGCGAGATTGTGACCGGCTAGCCCGAGAACAGAGCAGGAAATGTGAGGGGCCGGCATTGCTGGCCCCTTTTGTTTTGGAATCCGGCTGATACGTCGCCGCACCCCGGTGCGCGTCTACAATCATAAATGATGTCTGACGCGCTTTATCTGAGTTTGTGGTACCCCAATCTTAGGCTTGAAGGGCTGGCTGGCAAGCTGATTGCGGTGCTCGAGACGTTCGCCCGTCACGGCGGGGACGAACACGTTTACTGCGCGACGGTCTGGCCGGTGAGCTGGAGCGAAGCGCCGGTCTTTCAGCGCGTGTATGGCAGCGGCGAACGTGGGGCGGACATCGGGCAGGCTGTGGCCGACTCGATGGAACTGTTGCACGACGACTACGCGCACGAGTTCCAGATTGGCTGGACGCTGTGGGAGACGGAGAACGCGCCGGGGCTGGATCCCAGTTGGGTGCGGGAGCCGCGGCTGGCGCGGGTGACCGGCTTTGGCCCGCTTTTTGATGATGGCGCCTACGAGCAGGAAGGGCACATCCGGATTGATTTTGGCAATGACGCGGCCTTTCTGGACGAAGAGGGCGAGCTGGATGCAACCTCGGCCCGCAAGGTGGAGGAGAACGTGCGCCAACTGGTGGAGCTTGCCGCGGCCGTGGAGAAGGCTTCCGGGGCGACGGCGCGGCTGCTGTGGAGCGAGATGGGCGAGAGCCTCGCCCAGCGGCTGGCGGCGCGGCTCGGCATGAGGAACTGAGGCGTGCGATTCACCATTGAACGGCTGCGGACGATGGTGCTGGCGGCGGGAGCGCTGTTGCTGGTGACGCTGGCGGTGTTTCTGGTGGTGGGCCGGTGGCGGAATTCGCCGAATCGCCGTGACATGCCGAAGCGCCTGGGCCTCGACATCAAGCAGGAGGCCAATGGCTGGACCTACACGCACGGCGTGGGCGGACACACACTGTTCAAGATTCATGCCTCGCGGCTCATCCAGATGAAGAAGGGCAACCACGTCCTGCTGCACGAGGTGCGCATTGAACTGTACGGCGCCGACGGCGCGAGCCTCGACAGTATCGAGGGAAATGAGTTCGAGTACGACCCCGAGGGTGGGATTGCCCGGGCGGCCGGGCCGGTGGAGATTCTCCTCACGCGGCCGGGAGTGGCTCCCGCGATTGCGCCCGGGGGTGCGCCGGGACAAGGACCCGGCAGAAACATCCGGTCCACGCCCTTGAAGCAGGCGGCGCAAAAGGCCGCGCGCGGCGAGATTCGCGTGGAGACCAGCGGACTGATTTTTGACCGCAACAGCGGGATGGCCAGAACGGACAAGAAGGTGGAGTTTACTCTGGCGCAGGGCCGGGGCAGCGCCGTCGGCGCACTGTATGACTCCGCGGCAGGCAAGCTGGTCCTAGGCCGGGCGGTGCAGGTGAGCGTATTGCGCGGCGGGCAGATGGTGAATCTGCAGGCGGAGCACGCGGAGTTTGAGAACGACAACCATTATTGCGTGATGCGCACGGCCACCGCGAGCTACCGGGGTGGCGATGCCTGGGCGGCAGTGGCGACTGTGCGCTTTGCTCCCGACGGGTCCGCTGACCGCATGGAGGCCAGAAACGGATTCGTGCTGAAGACGGCAACCGGAGGGCAACTTACGGCTCCGTCAGGTTCGCTGGAGTTTGGCGCCCGCAATCAGCCAACAACGGGAAATCTTGAGGGCGGCGTGGTGTTTGACGCCGACGAGCATGACCGGCTGGTGCATGGAACCGCCCCATCCATGGAAGCGACGTTCACTGACGATGGTATGCTGCGGCACGTGCATCTGGAGCACGGGGTGGAGATTAAGAGCCGCGAGCTGCGCGGTTCCAGCGGAGACAGAGCCGGCGAGCGGACCTGGCACTCGCCGGTGGCGGATGTGGAGTTTCGCAGCGCCGGGCAAGGCAGGGTGGAACTGGCTTCCATCACCGGTGTGGGTGGCGCGGTGGTGACCAGCGCGAGCCGCCGAGGCAAGGGCCGGTCGGCTGAGTTGCGGATGATCGCGGATACCTTGATGGGAACGTTCGGACCGGATTCGGCGTTGAACATGATGACCGGCACGGGGCACGCCAGCATTGAGCAGACTACCGCGACAGGAGCACGACAGACCACGAGCGGCGATCAAATCGTGGCGCGGTTTGGCGCCGGCAGTGCAGGCCGCGGGAGCGGCAATCATGCGGATTCAGTTGACATTCAGTCGGCGACCGTGGAAGGACATGTGGTGCTGGCCGAGCAGCCGGAGAAGCAGAGCGGGCCGCGCGGCGGGCAACCGCTGCGTGCCGCGGCGGAGAAAGCAGTGTATGAGAGAGCTGGCGAGTGGCTGCATCTGACCGGGAGCCCACGTATCGAGGACGGCCCCCTGCAACTCTCGGCCGCGAAGATTGATCTGTCACAGGCCACCGGAGACGCGGTGGCACAGGGCAATGTGAAGGGCACTTTATTGGAGTCCCGCAATGACGGCGGCGGAGCCGAAGCCGGGGCCGGGCCACTGGAGTTTGGCGGCCAGGGACCGGCGCATGTGGTGGCCGACGAGGCACAACTGCACCAGGCCACCGGCGAGGCGGAGTTTCACGGGCAGGCGCGACTCTGGCAGCAGGGCAATTCGATCTCAGCTCCCGTAATCGTGCTGGACCGGACCCGGCAGACACTGGTGGCGCGAACGCAGAATGAAGCCGAGCCTGTACGGGTGGTGCTTGTGAGCGCGGGTGCGATTGCACCGGCGAAG
>DASSHM010000248.1:0-10156 GCA_035692885.1 Occallatibacter sp. | reverse complement strand
ATAAAATTCATGGCGCCTCAGCGTATGACTTCTGCGCCGGCCGCCTCCGGAGGTTCATGTGACATCCCGCCTGCGCGAACTCATTCAACAGCTCGGAGAAGCGATCCATGAATCGGTCATCGAGAGTGAACAGATCGCCGGCGTGGTGCAGGACATCCGCAGGCACGGCTTTGACGTGCTGCTCATGCTTGAGGCCACCATCGGCCTCAATGAAGTCAACGAGAACGAAACGGATGACGGCGCGGAAGGGGCGCGGGCTGAGAATGGCGGTGACTTCACCCGCAACGATCTCAACTTTCTGCGCTCTCTGCGCATCTCCATCCAGGGCGATGAAGGCGGCGAGAGCAGCGACGCCGCTGACACCGGCGCCCGGTAGCGCTCAGGCACGCCCGCCGCGGCACAAGACTTTGGCCAGGAGGACGACATCCTTGTCCCAACCGTGGCTTGAGCTGCCCGGCCATCGCCTGGCAATCCGCCCCTATTCGCTGCCAATCTCCATCAGAATGTCCGCCAGTTGCTTCGGCGCGGAAAAGAAGGGCGAGTGGTCCGTGTCGATTGAAAACGTACGGCGGCATGGCGAATGCATCTGCATCTCCCGCTGCAGACGCGGCGTGATGGCCCGATCGCGCATGCATTCGATGTAATAGCGCGGAATGCGGCCCCAATGTTCCGCGGTCGTCAGCACCGGCGTGCCAAACGGCGCGCCCGACTGGGGCCGAAGTCGCGCCTGGGCAAAGACAACATCCTCCTCCGCGCACTCCCCGTAAAATGCGTCACGCGTGTGCTCCGGTTTGAATGCGAACCCGCCATCCGCCAGTGGGACCATCGTCGCCGGGTTCACCATGCTGCCCCGATCCTGCGCTGCCCACGTCATCAGTGAGTCGCCGCTGCGCGGCAGGAAGGCGCACAGGTACACCAGCGCCGCCACCTGGCCTGAACAGTTTTCCGCGGCCTGGGTAATGGCCACGCCGCCCATGCTGTGCCCCAGCAGAATCAGCGGCTCGGCCTGCGCACTGGCAATCTGGCAAATGCGGTCTGTATAGCTCTTCAGTGTCACGCTCGCGACGGGTGTCTGATCCTCGCCGTGCCCGGGCAAGTCCGGAGTGAAAACCGTGTGGCCCGCGGCTTCAAGCAGCGGCGCAACCTTGCGCCAGCACCAGCCGCCATGCCATGCGCCGTGAACAAGCAGATAGGTGGACATGATATAGAAGCTTATTTGAGGTTTCACAACCAGGCAAAGATGACTTCCAGCGGGAACACCGGGGCCACGATCAACTGCGCCAGCGCAGCTCCACGGGCCCGTCCAGTGGGTGCTTTTCCGTTCCTTCCAGCCGCGCCTGCTTGAGCGCAAAGTACCACTTGGCCGGCTTGTCCGCGTCGTCAATCAGCATCAGGCTCGGGTTGTGCTTCAATCCCTCTGCCTGCTGAATCATCGTCACCTGGTCCTGCCGGACAAACTTGGCACCAAAAAACTTTGCCACCAGCGTCACCAGCGGCACATGATAAAAGATGTTCCACGCCGCCACCACGTCGATGCGGCAGGTTGAGCCGGTCACCGGCGTCACCGTTGTCAGGCTGCTGAACCACTTGTTGCCGCAGCGGATCACCTCGGTTCGACGGTTGGGCAGCACAAAGTCGATCGTCGTCTCCACCGGCTCTCCATACACGCCCAGCAGCTTGTAGGGCGCGGAGTTCCCGCTGGGCGCGTGCGCGCTCATGCGAAACCCCTCGGGAATCGGCTCGAAATGCTTCGTCTTTTCGCGGATGGAAGCGCGTGAGCGCCACCACCACGCCTGGTGCACAAACGGCCCGTGCGCCGGGTCCATCAGGCCAATGATTCCGTGATCCACATTGCAGGGCAGGTCGGCGGTCAGAAACGCCGTGCGGTATCTAGGTCCCAGCTTCTTCAGCTCGGGAACGCGACGCTCCACGCCTTCACTCCGCCGCCCGCTGCCCGCGCCCGGCACATACACCCAGGCGTGCCCGTCGCGCTCCTCGCACGCAAATGCCGTCGCATGGATTTTGGTGGCGTCGAGATTGTCGCGCGTGGTGAGTGAGGGGATCAGCTCGCACCGTCCGCTGCACGGCTCAAACTCCCAGCCATGATAGCGGCAGGTTACGCGCGTGCCGTCAAACCAGCCCTCGCTCAGCGGAATGCCGCGATGCGGACAACTGTCGCGCATCGCAAACAAGCTTCCGTCCGCGCGCCGCCCCAGCACCAGCGGAATGCCCATCAGCATCGCCTTCGCCAGCCTGCGGCCGCGCAGCTTGTCCGCGCGCAGCGCCGGGTACCAGTCGTCATGGATGAGTGTGGCTGCCGGTCCCTGGATCGGAACTCCCGCCGCTGTTATGGTGGCAAAGGGCATTTGGCAATCACGATAGCATTCGGCCTGACGCCTCGGCCAGCGGCCGCCGCGCCGCGCATGCTACTCCGCCTTGCGCAGCCTGCCGCCCTTCAGCTCAAACCGCTCGCCGCGCCACACAATCGCATTGCCCGCGAAACCCGCCACCCACGTGCCCATCGCCACCGCGTCGCGCAGCGGCAGCAGCCACAGGTTGCGCACCACCTGGTGATCACCCAGTACCCGGGCGCCCACCGCCATCGCCAACGCAAGCCTCAGGAAAAAGCTCAGCGACAGCAGCCACAGGCTCAGCGGCGTCAGCCCGCTGGCAATGACGTTCACGAGCGCCCAGCCCAGCCCATGCGTGACGATCAGCCCGGCGTATCCCCACGGCCGCGCATCGCGCACCGTGCGCGCCCAGCGCAGTTGATGGTCCGCAAAGCCGTGCCAGTCATAGGCGGGCACGCTTGTCTCCACCACTTCGCCGCTCAGCGCCACGCGATAACCGGCCCGCACCACGCGCGCGCCGAGCTCGTAGTCGTCAGCCAGTTGATCCGCCAGCGCGGCAAAGCCACCAATCTGCTCCAGCGCTTCGCGCCGCAAGGCAAGTGTCGAGCCCAGCCCATAGCGGAGCCCCCGTTCAACCAGCCGCGAGAGCAGCACTCCGGCCTGGAAATCCGTGGCGATGCCCAGCGCCTCGAGCAGCGAGAAGATGGTTTCATGCGCCCGGCCGCGATAGAGCGCCGTCACCAGCCCCACGTGCTTCCCTCCCGGCTTCTCCGCCTCCGGCGCAAAGTGGGCCATCACCCGCTCCAGATACCGCGGCCTCACCGTGATGTCGGAGTCATTCACCAGCAGAAAATCGTGTCGTGCGTGCGGCACAAGCTGCGCCAGCGTGCTGGCCTTGCCGTTCGTGCCCAGCCTCTCAGGGCATTCAATCAGCCGGATGATATGCCCCGGGAACTCGCGCTGCAGTTGATTCACCGCAGCCGCCGCCGGATCGTCCGCGGACGAGACGCCGAAGAGCAGTTCGTACTCTCCGGTGTAACTCTGCCGGCAGTGGCTGCGGAAGGCCTCCATCATGCCCGGGTCGAGCCCCTTCAGCGACTTCAGGATGCTCACATCCGGCGCAAATGCCGGCAGCGCTGAGCGCCGCATGCCCAGGAACGACAGCGCGGCCACGAGCGCCGCGGCAAAATATCCCAGCCCGGCCACGGCCAGGGCTGTTGTCGCCACTTCCACGGCCAGAGCCAGAGCGTGCGGCATCACAGGCGTTAGTGTAGCGGAGAAGAGCGGAGAATAGGCGTTCATTTACCGTGGCGGCAGCGCGGCCGGCTCACTCGTAGCGCAGCGCCTCGATTGGATCAAGCGAGGCGGCCTTCCACGCCGGGTAGATGCCAAACAGCAGGCCGATGGCGCACGAGACCCCAAAGGCAATCGTCACCCACGCCGGCGACAGCGAGGCATGCAGAAAGGTGACGGCGTAGTGCAGAATCAGCGTGAGAATCGCCCCTGCCAGTATTCCCAGCAGGCCGCCCACCATGCACAGCGTGATGGCTTCCACGGTGAACTGGAGCAGGATGTTCCTCTTCGTCGCGCCGATCGCCTTGCGGATTCCAATCTCGCGTGTCCGCTCCGTCACGCTCACCAGCATGATGTTCATCACACCCACGCCGCCCACCAACAGACCCACCGACGAGACCGCCACCATGAAGAGAAACAGCGCGCCGGTCAACTGGTTCCACAGCCGCGCCAGCGAGTCGGGGCCGAAGATGGCGAAGTTGTCCTCCTGGTCAATGCGCACTCCGCGCCGTCTGCGCAGCAGCTCGCGAATCTCATCCACCACCTGCGCCTTGTTGGCCGCGCTGTCGTACTTCACCGTGATCCAGAAGTCCTTCACCTCCGGATGAATCTTGCGGAACGTTCCCAGCGGAAAATACGCGGCGTTGTCCTGCGTGTTGCGGCCGCTGCCAAAGGGCTGTGCCTGCTTGTCGAGCACGCCGATCACGGTAAACACATTGCCGCCGCACTCCACATCCCTGCCCAGCGGCGATTCATACGGGAACAGGTCCTCAGCCGCGTCATAGCCCAGCACCACCACATCGGCGGAGCGCTCCTCCTCCGCTTCGGTCCACATCCGCCCGCGTACAACGTTGAGGTCGTAGACCTGCGTCACCGCCGAGGTGTCGCCGTAGAGGATGGTGTTCTGTACCTTGTACTTGCCGTGCTTGAGCGAGACGTTGCCGATGCCAAGCTGGAAGTTCTGATAGGTCAGGCTGGGATCCACTGCCACCACGTGCGGCAGGCCGCGCATGGCGATGCCGTCTTCATAGGTCAGTTGCTTGCGGTTCAGCTCCGCCGTGGTGGGCCGCTTGCCGAACGGCTCAAAGCGAAAAACCCAGAGATTGTTGGTACCCAACGAGCGCACAAACTGGTCGATGTTGGTGTTCAGCCCGTTGATGGCCGATGAAATCAGAATCACCGTCGAGATGCCGATGGTGATGCCCAGAATCGTGAGCGCGGAGCGCAGCTTGTTCTTGCGCAGCGTATCAAGCGCCAGCCGCACCGAGTCTTTGGCATCGCGAATCCGCATGTCTAAAGCTCCGCCCGCAACGCAGCGATGGGGTCAAGCTGAGCCGCCTTGTGGGCCGGATAGACGCCAAAGAAAATACCCACCGTCGAGGCCACCACCAGCCCCACCAGCACTGACCACACCTGCACTGACGACGGGAACGCGATGGCCAGCGTAATCGCCTTGGCCAGCAAGATTCCCGCGATCACGCCAATCACCCCGCCCACCAGTGACATGGTGGCCGACTCAATCAGAAACTGCGTGAGAATGTCCTGCCGCCGCGCGCCCAGCGCCTTGCGCACGCCAATCTCGCGGGTCCGCTCCGTCACGCTCACCAGCATGATGTTCATGATCACGATGCCGCCGATGATCAGCGAGATGCCCGCGATGGCCGCCACCACGGCGCCAAAGCTGTTCAGGATGCGGCTCAGCAGGTTCTGGAACGTCGCGCTCGTGTCCACATTAAACGTGTCCGGCGTGCCCGGCGCCAGGTGCCGTCGCGTCCGCATGATGGTGCGCAGCTCATCCGACACGATGTTGATCACCTCGCCGCCCCCGCCCGCGTCCACGTAGATCTCCAGGGTATCGTTTTGCCCATGGGACTCCAGATAGCCGTTCAGCGGAATGGCCACCCAGTTGTCCAAGCTCTGGCCCAGCATCTTGCCCTGGTGCTCAGCCACGCCAATCACCCTGTAGGGCACGCCGTCCACGCGAATCTCCTTGTTCAGCGGATCGCCCGGCCCCAGCAGATTGTCCACGATGTCGGTGCCCACAATGGCCACCCGCGCATTGTGCTCGTCCTCCACTTCGGTAAACGAGCGCCCGATATCGATGTTCAGGTTTGAAAGTGCGGGCATGGTCCACGTCCAGCCGCGAACATTCGTATCAGGACTCGAATTCTTGCCATACACCACCAGGCCGTTCGCTTCGCGTTGCGCGCCCACTGACACGCATGACCGGCACCGGTAGAGAACGTCCCGGTAGTCCTCCATCGTGATGTCTTTGCGCTTCTGAAATTTCAGGTATTCGTCCACCGTCATGAAGGTCAGCGGCATCTTGCTCACGGTCACCACGGCCGCGCCATAGGTGTTGATCTTCGTGGTCACATAGAGCTTGGCCCCGTTGGTCAGCGTTACCACCATGATCACCGACGCCACGCCGATCACCACCCCGATCAGCGTCAGGATGGACCGCAGCTTGTTGGCCCACAGAGTCTGCAGGGCAAGTCGCATGGCTTCAGTCAATTTCATGGTCTCGGGCCTCGGCGTCAGCGCGGAGGTAATCCGCGCGGTGCGTCAGTGGGGTCACCAGCGAACTCATCAAAGCTTACCCATATTCGCGTCATAAGTGTAGGCGATTTTTGAATCGGATATTCGCGGCGAATCAACGTCGTCGGCAACGCGCTCAGAGTCACAGAGATGCCGGTTGCCATCCGTTCAGCCGGCTCATCCTGCCGGCTGGCGGCTCCGTCACGGCTTATTCGTAGCGCAGGGCCTCGATGGGGTCCAGATTCGCGGCTCTCCACGCCGGATAGATGCCGAACAGCAGTCCTATTGCGCACGATACCGTAAAGCCGATGGTGACCCACAAGGCCGACAGCGTGGCAGGCAGCCCGATGGGCAGCAGATACACCACCCATGTAAACACCGCGCCGGCCAGAACACCGATGATGCCGCCGATTGCGCACAAGGTCACCGCCTCGGTGGTGAATTGCGTCAGCAGGTTCATCCGGGTAGCGCCAATCGCCTTGCGCACGCCTATCTCGCGCGTTCGCTCGGTCACGCTCACCAGCATGATGTTCATCACACCCACGCCGCCCACCATCAGCCCCACGCTGCTCACCGCAATCATAAAGAGCACCAGCCCGCCCGTCAGTTGGCTCCATAGCTTCGTCAGCGAATCGGGTCCGAAGATCTCAAAGTCGTCCGGCTGCTCCACCCGCACCTTGCGCCGGACGCGCAGCAGCTCACGCACTTCTTCCTGCACCAGGGACTTGTTTTTTGGGTCATCATACTTCACACTCACCCACAGCCCCAGATCCTCCGGGTGCAGGTTGTGAAATGTGTTGATGGGGAAATAGATCTTGTTATCCTGTGGATTTTTTCCGCCGGCAAAGGGCTGCTTCAGCTTGTCCATCACGCCGATGACGGTGTACAGGCCTGTCTCCACGGCCACTTCCTTGCCCACCACCTGCTGGTCGCCAAACAGCTTCTGCCAGGTGTCATATCCCAGCACGCACACGTGTGCCGCCCGCATGTCCTCGTCGTCGGTGAACATCCGGCCCTGCAGCAGGGTGATGTCGTTCACGTCGCTCACCGCCGCGGTGTCGCCCTCCAGAATCGCGCCGCTCACTTTCTTGCCATTGTACTTCACGCTCACGTCGCCCACCCGGAACTGCGCCGTGTGCTGGAAGGCTCCATTTACTGCCACCACATGCGGCAGCTTGCGCAGCGCGTACACGTCGTCCATGGTCAGCTTCTTGCGCGCCAGCATCTCCGCCGTGGGCCGCACGCCGATCACCGGCATGTGAAACACCCAGATTACGTTCGTCCCCAGCGAGCTCACAAACTCGTTCACGCGATTGTTGAGTCCGTTGATCACCGACGAAATCGTGATTACCGTGGTCACGCCGATCACAATGCCCAGGATGGTCAACGCTGAACGCATCCTGTTCGCCTTCAGCGTGGTCACGGCCATCTTGACTGATTCCCGGGATTGTCCTTGCGCCATAATGCTTTTACTCCTGGGCTTGCACCAACAGGTGCCCGCCCTTTTACAGCTCAGACCGCAGCGCCACCACCGGATCAAGCCGCGCGGCCTTGCTCGCCGGGTACACGCCGAAGAAGATGCCTACGGCCCCGGCCAGAAACAGCCCCAGCACGATGGCCCATACCGGCACCGCCGTCGGGAATCCCACAAAAATCGTGATCATCTTGCCCACCAGGATGCCGCCCAGCACCCCAAGCGCTCCGCCCATCAGCGCCATGGATGCGCTCTCAATCAGAAACTGCAGCAGAACGTCCTTCTGCTTTGCGCCCAGCGCCTTGCGCACGCCAATCTCGCGGGTCCGCTCCGTCACGCTCACCAGCATGATGTTCATGATCACCACGCCGCCCACCACCAGCGCAATCGAGGCCAGACCCAGTACCACCGCCGCAAAAATCGAGCTCACCTGCTTCCAGATGGACAGGAATGTGTCGTTGGTCTCGATCTCAAAGTCGTCCGGCGCGCCGGCCATGTCGTGCCGCCGCGTCCGCATCAGCACGCGCACCTGGTCCTCGGCGCGCTCCATAGCCGCGGCGTTGCCCCCGGAGCGCGCGTAGATGTCCACCGAGTCGTTGTAGCCAAAGTTCTGCTGATAGGTCGTAATCGGTACCGCCACCCAGTTGTCCTGCGACTGCCCCAGGGTCTTGCCCTGCCGCGCCCCCACCCCGATGATGGTGAAGGCAACTCCGTCGACGCGGATCTCCTTTCCCACCGGATCGCCCGGGCCCAGCAGGTTATCCACAATGTCATAGCCCACAATGGCGTTCTTGGTGGCCCGGTCGTCATCGCCGGGCGTAAACCCACGTCCCAGCGCGATCTCAATGTTGTTCAGGTCCAGCATCGTCCACGTGTAGCCGCGCACCTGGGTGTTGTTGCTGCTCTTCCCGTTCGCCACCACGTTCGTCGACTTGCTCAGCATCGCGCCAACTTCGGTACAGTCCTTGCAGCCGTCGCGCACCGCCTCGTAGTCTGCCATGTGCAGGATCTTGCGCTTCTGGAATTTGAGGTACTCCTCCGGGCTGAAGATCACGCTTGACATCCGCGTCACCGTAAACACGTCGGCGCCATACCCTGAGAGCTTTGTGCTCACGTAGAGGTTCGCGCCGTTCACCAGCGTAATCACCATGATCACTGAGGCCACGCCCATCACCACGCCAATCAGCGTGAGAATGGAGCGCAGCTTGTTTGCCCACAGCGATTGCAGGGCGAGTTTGAATGCCTCAAGCAGCTTCATGGTTCAGCCGGTTCGCTCCCTCATCTTCTTTCCGCCTTTCCTGCGCGAGCGGTGCGGCAGTGCCATTCCGCGCAGCGAGCCACCGCGCCATGTCCGCGCCATACGGTCTCGCCAAGCGCACCGGCATGCACAGGAATGCGCGGCCCGCGCCGCAACCAGGTTCCAGATGCAGATTGGCCGCCGCGAAGGACCTTCGGAGTCACCGCCTTCACCACCGGCTCTTGTAAAGACGAGACAGACCCGCCCCTGGCCGCAAATCTTCTGGCTTATCCTGCTGTACGCAGCGCCCTTTGCCCCGGTTCCTGCCTGCCGCCTGCTCCTCTTCGCGAACCCCTCGTACCAAGACGCTAAATGGGTCAGGACCCCGAATGCCGTCCTGGCGCTCAAGACCCTGTGGTAAGGTGTCAACTTGCTGGGGAATGGGCTCATGATGTTGTTCAAGGCGGGCTGGCAGGCCCTTGCTGCATCCAAACTGTCAGCACAAATCAAATATTCCACAGTACTTATCACGATGGGAGGGCTGGCTGCATTCGTTTGCGTCCCACGGCCGGCGCATGCCGTTGTCCACGCCTCCATCGTCGTCGACGCTGAGACTGGCGTCGTGCTCCACGCGCAAAATGCCGATCACCTCGCCCACCCCGCCTCGCTGGCCAAGCTCATGACGCTCTACATCACCTTTGAGCGGCTCGACAGCGGCCGGCTCACCCTGGGCCAGAAGCTCCACATCTCCCGCCACGCCGCCTCGCGTCAGCCAGCCAGGCTGGGTCTGCGCCCCGGCGCCAGCATCTCGGTCCGTTCCGCCATCCTCGCCATCGTCACCAAGTCCGCCAACGACGCAGCGGTCGTCCTGGCCGAGGGCATCACCGGCAGCGAATCCCGGTTTGCCCGCCTCATGACCCGCACCGCCCGCGAGCTCGGCATGCAACGCACCACCTTTTACAACGCCTCAGGGCTGCCCAACCGCCGCCAGTGGACCACGGCCCGCGACATGTCCACACTCGCCCTCGCCATCATCAATGACTTCCCCGCTTACTATCACTTCTTCCGCGTGCGCAGCTTCCGCTTCCATGGCCGCACTATCTATGGCCATGACCATCTGCTCGGCCGCTATCCCGGCGCCGACGGCCTCAAGACCGGCTTTATCCGCGCCTCCGGATACAACCTGGTCACCTCCGCCGTCCGCCATCAGCGCCGCCTCGTCGGCGTGGTGCTGGGCGGCAGCACGGCCGCGTCCCGCGACCG
>DASSHM010000247.1:0-7045 GCA_035692885.1 Occallatibacter sp. | reverse complement strand
CTTTTACCGGTGTTCCTGTCCCGGCTTCCTTGTTCTGGGGCCGCGGCGGCTGTCGAGCAGGCCTTCCAGCTCCTCCTTGAATTCGCGGACGTCCTTGAAGTCACGGTAGACACTGGCGAAGCGGATATAGGCGACGGTGTCGAGGCCCTTGAGCTGGCGCATGATGAGCTCGCCAATCTCGCGGGCGGTGCGTTCGCGCTCCGGCGCGTCCATCAGCAAGGTCTCGGTGGCGTCCACGATGGATTCGAGCTTGCTGGAGGGGACGGGACGTTTTTCGCAGGCGCGGAGAAGGCCGCTGAGAACCTTCTGGCGGTCAAAGCGCTCGCGGCGGCCGTCCTTTTTGACGACCATGTAGGGGATTTCGTCGATGCGCTCGTAGGTGGTAAAGCGGCGGTTGCAGCGCTCGCACTCGCGGCGGCGGCGAATGGCGTCAGCCTCCTTGCTTTCGCGCGAGTCGACGACGCGGTCGTGGGCGAAGCCGCAGTAGGGGCACTTCATACAAGTGTGATTTTACGGTATTTGGCACAGGGCGGCCGTCCCGGAATGCCTTGACACTGGCGCGGGCCGCTGCAACACTGCGGGCGTGGAAATCCGGTTCACCGCCGAGCAGCAGGCGCGGCTGCTGCAGATTGCGCGCGAGGAGGGCGTTGCCCCCGAGGTGCTGGTGCAGGAGGCGGCGGCGCGGCTCATTGAAGACGACGAGCGGTTTCGCGCGGCGGTGCGCGCGGGCATGCCGCTGGACGAGGCGGGATTGTTTGCCGTGACGCGGGAGCCGGAACTGCTGCCGGAGATGCTGCAGGGCAGGCGGCCCCGGCAAACGGAGAAGATTTGCCCGGTGTGCGGCCACCGCTTCAGAGGCCGGGGCTGGGACGGCATCGACGCGCACTGGCGGGCGCGGCACGAGGCCATTTTGCCCTACGAGCGGGCATGGCCGCTGATCCGGTCAGGCAGATACAGGCTGAGGATGGGAAGGGAGTAGGCGGCGAACCGAAGAAGTCTGGCGCGCGTCAGCTCAGAAACTCGGCGATCGCGCGGACGACGGTCTGCTGCTCGTCTTCGCGAAGCTCGGGGAAGATGGGCAGGGCGAGGACCTCGCGGGCGGCGCGCTCGGCCTGGGGGAAGTCGCCCTCCTTATAGCCGAGTGAGGCGAGGGCGGGCTGCATGTGGAGCGGCACGGGGTAGTAGATCTCCGAGCCGATGCGGCGCGCGGTGAGAAAGTCGCGGAGGGCGTCACGGCGCGCGGCGCGGATGACGTACTGGTGCCAGACGTGGCGCGAGCCGGGGACCTCGTGGGGCAGGACGATGCCCTTGGCCGGATAGGGGCCGGTTTCGGCGAGTCCGGCGGCGCGGAAGAGCGCGTCATAGCGAGCGGCCACGGCGCGGCGGGCCTCGTTCCAGCCATCGATGTATTTGAGCTTGACGGTGAGGATGACGCCCTGAAAGCCGTCGAGGCGGGCATTCCAGCCGAGATCGTCGTGGTGGTAGCGGCGGCGCATGCCGTGCTGGCGCAGCATGCGCGCGCGCGCGGCCAGTTCGGGTGAGTTGGTGGCGACCATGCCGGCGTCACCGGCGGCGCTGAGGTTTTTGGTGGGATAAAAGCTGAAGGCGGCGGCGTCGCCGAGGGAGCCGGCCTTTTTGCCCTGCCACTCCGCGCCCCAGGCCTGCGCGGCGTCTTCAATCAGCGTCAGGTTGCGGGCCTGGGTGAGGGCGGAGAGGTGCGTCCAGTCAGCGCACTGGCCGTAGAGGTGCACGGGCAGAAGGGCACGGACGGAGGCTCCGCGAGGGCCTTCGAGCGCGGCTTGAACGGCATCGGGGTCAAGGTTGAAGGTGCCGGGATGGATATCGGCCAGGAGCGGCACGGCTCCGGCGCGGAGGATGCAACTGACTGAGGCGAAAAAGCTGAACGGCGTGGTGATGACGGTGCTGCCGGGGCCGATCCGGGCAGCGGCGAGGGCCAGCCAGAGGGCATCGGTGCCGGAGGAGCAGCCCACGGCGTGAGCCACGCCGAGACGCCGGGCGGCAACCTCTTCAAACTCAACAACAGGCTCACCAAGGATGAACTGCTGCGTCTGCAACACATGGCCGAGCGCCTGAAGCAGCTCGCCGTGGAGCGGCTGATACTGACGCTTGAGGTCCAGCATGGGAACCGGCTGGGCCGTGGCGGCAGGAAGCGGATGCGGGTCGGCAGGGTCTGGCACCCGACAATGGTAGCAGCCGTCGAAGGGAAAAATCGTGTTACCGCAGGTGGTGGCACGAGAGATTGAATGGCGCCCCGGAGTTGAAAAAGTGGTCGATTCCCGGTACTGTTGTCACATTGCGGGACCAGCCTGCGCAGGGGATTCCTGAGCCGGCCCCGCGGAAATTGATGCGCATGCGCGCAGCACGGTTGCAGCACAAATCCCAACAGAAAGCAGGAGATCGGCAATGGAAAACAAGCCGGCACAGAATATTCAGGACACCTTCCTGAACACGGTCCGCAAGGACAAGACCCCCATCACCATTTATCTGGTCAGCGGCGTCAAGCTCACGGGCAAGATCCGTTCCTTTGACAAGTACTCAGTACTGTTGGAGAACAACAGCCAGGAGCAGCTGATCTTCAAGCACGCCATTTCGACCGTGGTGAGCAACCGGAGCGTATTGCACGCCGAGCACCGGCCGGCAGGCACGCACAGCGGCGTGGGCGCGGCAGCGGTGCCGGCGGCCCCGGGAGTCACGACCGTGGAACCGCGCTAGCGCCGGGAGCTTTTTCATTGGCAGTTCCAGAGGGCAACAGCCGGCCGGAACGCGCGGTTCTGGTGGGAGTGGATATTGAGGTCCGCTCACGCCACTTCCGCTCCGCGGCCTCGGGGGCCCGGCGTGCGGCCATTCGAGCGGACACGGAAAATAGCCTGGACGGGGCCGGAGGCAGTTTTGCTGCCGGTCCATCCATTCGCACCGTTCCCGCGCAGGCGGCGATGGCGTCAAGCCCGGGCATGGATGCCGATGAGTCGCTGGCCGAGTTTCGCGAGCTGGTGGCGAGCGCGGGCGGCGAGGTGGTCGCGGAGGTGCTGCAGCGGCGTCCGCGTCCTGACCCCGCCAGGCTGATTGGCGCGGGCAAGGTGGAGGAGATCGCCGCGATTGCGGCTTCAACCGAAGCCGATCTGGTGCTCTTTGACCACGATTTGTCTCCCACGCAACTGCGCAATCTTGAAGCGGCGCTGCCGTGCCGCGTGCTCGACCGCACGCAGCTGATCCTGGACATATTCGCGCGTCATGCGCGGACGCGGGAAGGCCAACTGCAGGTGGAGCTGGCGCAACTGGAGTACATGCTGCCGCGGCTGGCCGGGCGGGGCCGGTCGATGTCGCAACTGGGCGGCGGCATTGGCACGCGCGGGCCCGGAGAGACGCAACTGGAGACGGACCGCCGGCGGATCCAGCGGCGGATTGATCAGCTCAAGCTCGATCTTGAGGCGGTGAGGCGCGTGCGTCGGCAGCAGCGGCGGCGGCGCGAGGCGGTGCCGGTGCCCACCGTGGCGCTGGTGGGCTATACCAATGCGGGCAAGAGCACGCTGTTCAACCGGCTGACAGGCGCAAAGGTGTTGCAGTCGGCACGGATGTTCGCCACGCTCGACCCCAAGCTGCGCGCGATTGACCTGCCCAGCCGCCGCAAGGTGCTGCTAAGCGACACGGTGGGCTTTATCCGCAACCTGCCGCATACGCTGGTGACCAGCTTTCGCGCAACCCTGGAAGAGGTGGAGCAGGCGGAGGTGCTGCTGCACGTGCGCGACGCCAACTCAAGCCACGGCGAGGAGCAGAAGGCGCAGGTGGAAAAGGTGCTGGCGGAACTGGAGGCGCAGGACAAGCCGCGCATCGAGGTGCTGAACAAGATCGACCTGCTGGACGAGGATGGGCGCGAGGGGCTGGCGGCGCGGGGCGGGATTGCGGTTTCAGCCCGCACGGGCGAGGGCATGGACGCGCTGCTGGCGGCGATTGACGCGGCACTGCGCGCAGACCCGATGGTGGACGCGGAGTTTGAGGTGCCGCAGCAGCAGGGAGCCGTGCTGGCGGCGATGGAGGCGGGCATGGTGGTTCACGAGCGGCGGTATGAAGGCAACGTGGTGCGTTTGCGCGTGAGCGGGCCTGCATCGCTGGTGGGGCGGCTGCGCGAGTTCCGGCTGCACGGGAGTTGAGGCCGGACCGTGCCTGTGGGGATGTGCGTCGGGGGCAGGATGGCCTGTTGCAGCAGAGGTGCGGCGCGGAGAGCGCGGAGCGCATAGGGGATGGAGGAAAGGCGATGGATTCGTCACGCACGGGCGATGGTCGGGCAATCAGGACGCTGGCAAGCCGCGAGGTGTATCGCAACCGGTGGATGCGCGTGCGCGAGGATGAGATTGAGCGCTCGAATGGGCGTCGCGGCATTTACGGCGTGGTGGAAAAGCACGATTCGGCCATCATCCTGCCCATCGAGAACGGGCAGGTCTGGCTGGTGGAGCAGTACCGCTACACCATCCAGCAGCGCGCGCTGGAGCTGCCGCAGGGAGGCTGGGAGCGGGAGATCGAGGCGCCGGAGGAACTGGCGCGGGGCGAACTGCGCGAGGAGACAGGGCTGCACGCCGGGCGGATGACATACCTCGGCAGTTTGTGGATTGCCTACGGCTACAGCCGCCAGCGGCAGCATGTGTTTCTGGCCGCGGAACTGAGTCATGCGGAGAGGGATCCGGATGATGAGGAGGATGACCTGGTCGTGCGATCCGTGCCGGTGAGCGAGTTTGAACAGATGATTGTGGAGGGAAAGGTTCGCGACAATTGCACCGTCGCGGCGTGGGGACTTTATAGGATGTGGCTCGAGCGTCAGGCAGAGTCCCGGAAGTGAGCGCAGATCACCGCGACGAGAGAGGAACAATTTCGCTTGGCCGGCGCGGTCGAGCGGAACCCCGCAGTCGACTCGTGGTTGAACGCACATGCAGGCACGCGAATGGTTCGGAGTTTGGTTGTCAGGCAGGAGCGGGTTCGCGCGCGGCTGACCTTGTGACTTTAATGACGCTGATGTCGTCCTGCTGGCCGAAGGCCTGCGCGGTCTGGGCAATCTGCGCGGCCGTGGGACCGGTGCGCACCAGTTCCAACACGCGCTCGAAGCCGAAGAGCCTGCCATCCTGGTCAGTTGCTTCTGCCACGCCATCGGAGAGCATCAGGAGACGGTCGTTCGGGGCCAGTTGAAAGTGGTGAACGGAGCAGTCGAATTGCTCCACCATGCCCAGTGGCAAGGAGCCGTCGATCTGCATGAGTGCTCCGTTGAGGTAGGGCGGCAGATCGCCGGAATTGGCCAGGGTTGCCGAGCCATCGCGCAGGATGCGCAGGGCAAGGCAGGTGGCACGGGCGTCGCTGCGGCCCAGCAGACGGCGGTTCAGGGCGGATAGAATCGCCCGGGGGTCTTGCACAAGCTCAGCGGTTGACCTGATTGCGCCGACCAGCAATGCCACGAGCATTCCCGCCTTGAGACCCTTGCCGGTGACGTCACCGGCGACGATCAGAAGACTGCCATCCTTCTCATTGGGGATGATCTGGAAGAAGTCACCGCCAACCTCGCGTGCCGGGCGGTATTCGCTTTCAATTTCGAAGCCAAGGAGCACGACGCGCTGCTCAGGCATGATGACCTGCTGCACCTCCTGCGCCTGCTTGACGTCGAGCGCCATCTGGCGCTGGCGCAGGACCGACTGCTGCAGGCGGCGCAACAGCAGCAGTGAAAGCGCCGCTGCCGAAACCAGGGTGGCAACCTGACCCACGAAGATGGTGATGCCAAAGGGAGACCATTTTACGGGCAGGTTGTGCGAGATGAGTTCACTGGCAAATTGCGAAACAAACACCGGTACAACGGCGAAAGTCACCAGCCAGCCTTCCGCGCCCTGCTTCCGAATGCCCAGAACAACAACTACGATCAACAGAGCCACAAGGGCAAACCTCGCCGCCACGGAAATCGCATTGAACGCAATCGCCGGAGGCTGCGGATTGACTCCGTAGAAGAAGTCCCCGCCAATCGCCTTGGTGACCATGTAGAGCAGCGTCAGCGCGCCGATTGTTGCGGGAAGCCACGCAGGACGTTGCAGGCGGAACCAATACCACCACACCATAATCCATCCGAACAATGCCAGCGGATTGGAGAACACATCGAAAAACATGAAGTAAGTCCGAAGTGAGAAATACTGCGTCATCGTAAACACGGTGAGCGCCGCGTCGGACAGCGCCGTAAAGATCAGGACACCTGACACCCACAGATAGACGGGATCGGAGCGGTCAAAGAGGATAAGGCTCGCCGCTACGACGCCAAGCAGGAAAAGTAGGACGCCTTCAAACGGGGCGTACGCATTCTCACGCACCAGTTCGAGCCGGTCGAGGCGTGTGTGCTCCTCAATGACAGCGCGCTCGCCGATCCACGGCGCATAGTGCAGGCCTCCCGCATAGGGATTATGGGTCAAGCCCATGGGCCCCATCCACACTCGGAATGCGATTGCCTGGATCTGCGGGTTTGCGGCGGATGGGCTGGAGGATTGCTGAAGCGGCAGCATGGCCGGCGTCGTGTATGTGACAAGGGGAGGCTTGCCGGGGATATCAAACTTTCCGAAGCCACCCAGCAGCACGTCATTTGCAAATACCTGGTAACCGTCGTCGACATAGGTGGGGCATGCCAGGGCAAGGTGACTACCCGGCTCCGCGGCGAGCGGTACTCGCAGGCGGTACCATGCATATCCCATGTAGCCGGGGTGCGCTTTGGCCGTCCAGCCGGGCACGTAGCGCGGATCACCGTTAAATGGATCACTCCAGCCGGGTTGGGGGTGAAGCGAGACGGTCTCCCATCGGGAGTCGTCGAAGTCCGGCTCGGCCCAGAGCAGCTTGCCAGTCTCGGGGTCGATCGGCGAGTCGCCTAGATGGAACTTCCACGGGCCGTAGAGCGCAACTGCTGACTGGCCGAGGGCGGCCGTAGCCATCGCGGGCTGCGTAGACGGCTGTGCGAAAAGCGTTGCGGCGGGGAGAAACAAGGCAACAGCGAGGAACAAGCTTACCGTGCGTA
>DASSHM010000246.1:0-3631 GCA_035692885.1 Occallatibacter sp. | reverse complement strand
AGCGACAGCGCCGCATCCCGCTCCTGCCGCGCGCCTGCCTTGTCGCCAAGCCCGGCCTTCAGGCGCGCTAGCAGCGTATAGGCCGCAAACGCGGGCGCCTCTTCAGTTTTATTTGTGCCCGCCAGATATTCTTCAAGCATTCTGGCGGCAAGTATGGAGTTGCGCCGGGCCTTGATAAGCAGCGATGCGCCGTCAAACAGCGCCACCGCTGCTTTCTTGTCCTGCTGCGCCGCCCGGGCTCCGTTCTGCACCGCCGCCTCCATATCGGTCCAGCGCTGACGGTTGCGATAAAAGCTGGCCAGGGTCATCCACTGGTAGGCCGGGTGGCTGCTCCCCGCAAGCGCCGCCTTCAGCTCCCGCTCAGCCGTGCCGTAGTCCTTGCGTGACTCAGCGATGCGGCCCCGCAGTTCGCGCGCTCGCGTTGCATCCACACCGTCCAGATCCCTCGCTACGCTCTCCGCCTTGTCATCTCCGCCGCCCACTATGCCCGGTGCGGAATAGTAGTACTCGCCCAGGTCAGCAAGCGCCGCGGCGTTACGCGGATTCGCCTTCACCGCCGCCTCAAACTCGCTGCGCACCCGCTTGGCCAGTGAATAAGCGCTCAAAAATGAGGCGCGGTCCGCCTTTTCACCCAGCGCCCGTCCCAGCCACAGATGATAGTCAGAGCTGCCTCCATCCATGTTGACGGCCTTCTGGCATTCGTCCACCGCGTTGTTCCACTGTTGCAGAGTCAGGTCCACCCGGCATCTCAGGTTGTGAACCTCCGCTGACTGGGGCAGGGAATTCAGCAGCGCCAGGGCCTTGTCTGCTTCGCCGGCCTGCAGAGCCGCATTGGCCTGCGCTGTTGACGCGCTCTCAGCCTGCATCACGGCCGTCATTATCAGCGCGGCCGCCAGCATTCCGCATTGGAGCGCCTTGATCACTGCACAACCTCGATCGGCAGGCCCTCCTGCAGGGGCTGCCCGTTGGTTGTCCCCGTGGCCACACGGTCGCCCGGGTTCAGGCCTGAAAGAATCGCTACCTGCGTCAGATTGATGGTCCCGGTGGTCACCGGCGTCCGGTGTAGCTCATCGCCATCCACCTTGAAGACGTACGGCTTTCCGCTCTCTGAGTAGAGCGCCTCGCGCGGCACGCTCAGCGCGTCCGATTGGCTTGAGGTTGTCACCGTTACGGTCACGTTCGTGTCCGGTAGCAGCGCATCGTCCGCATCCTCGACTCGAATCAGCACCACACCCACGTTGCGCGTGCCATAGGTGATGACCGACACCGGCGTCCGCTCAATCTCACCCTTCCACTCCATGCCGGGCTTTGCATCCCATTTGATGAGGATCGGCTGACCTGCTTTCAGCTTTCCAATCTCCGGCTCATCAAAGTAGGCTCGAACCCGCACCCGGCTCAGGTCTGCTATCTCCAGCAGCAGCTTGCCACTTTCGGCATACTCGGTCGGGCCTGTGTCGATGCTGTACACGGTCCCGCTGATGGGCGCACGTACTTCGGTCTGCCGCATGACATCGCGCGCCGCCGCTAGGTGAGCCTCGGCATCCGCCAGGCTTGCCCTTGCCTGTGCCACCTGGTCCGGCGAGTAGCGGCCATTCGCGCTGGCCTCAGTCGCCTGCAGTCCGGCCTCGGCCACGCTCAGTTGCTGCCGCGCCGCCGCCACTTCACTGGCCGATGCGGCCCCGCCTGCCTGCAGTTTGATGAGTGCGTCCAGGCTCTGCCGGGCATGGTCGCGACTCAGCTCGCTTCGCTTCAAATCCGCCGCAGTGGCCTGGCGCTGCTCCAGCGTCCCATTGTGCAGCACGGCATCCAGCGCGGATTGAGCCGTCTTCACTCCGCTCTCGGCTGACGCCAGTTGGGCGCGCGCCTGCACATCATCCAGCGACAAGAGAAGTTGCCCAGCCTTTACGTGGTCGCCCGGCTGCACATAAACCGCCTTCACCGTGGTCGAGATCGGGCTGTGAATCTCGTAGTTGGCCACAGGTTCAACGCGGCCATTGGTGCTCACCGTGCTCGCCAGCGGTTGCCGGGAGACAACCGACACGCGCACCGGCAGCCGGTCTCGCGTGAGGGCTCTCACCGAGAAAAAGACCACCACCAGAATCACCGCTGCGCCCACCCAAAGCCAGCGCCGGTGAACATGCCTTGCTTCCACGCTCATGCGTAAATCCTGAGTCAGTATATAGGACTCAATAACATACCCCGAGGTAGCACAAAATTCCTGCGCCACGCGCCGCTGGCCTATCGCCCGCCACCCTCGTACAATCTGGATATGCCACAGCCGCCGCGCTACACGGACGACCACGCCAGGGCGGGCCTCGATTTTGACTTTCCAGCCATCGAAACCTGGCAAAACCAGTTTCCCGGTTACGAAATCACCATCGACGACCCCGAGCTCACCTCGGTCTGCCCCAAAACAGGTCTGCCAGACTTCGGCATTCTGGCCATCCGCTACATGCCGAGGCACCGCTGTCTGGAGCTTAAGTCACTCAAGGAATACCTCTTCTGCTTCCGCAACCTCGGCATCTTCCAGGAGAACATTGTCAACCGGGTGCTCGAGGATGTGGTCAAGGCCTGCGACCCCGTATGGGCAGTCGTGCGAGCCGAATTTCGGCCTCGCGGCGGCATCGGCACCACCGTTGAAGCCCGCTGGCCCCGTCCGGAATCCTGACACCATCTCAGATGCGCTCCACCCGCCACTGAGGCTGCGAATTCCTCTGCTTCAACCTGCATCCTTACGTGAGGATCACGACCATTGAGCAAGCACGCACAAACCGTTCGAGCCTGCATCACTCCCGCTCTCGGTACTTTCATCCTGCTGCTCGGCCTCAATCTTCTCAATTACGTTGACCGCTACATCCTTCCCGGCGAAATTTCCCTTATCCAGCGCGAATTTCATTCTACCGACGCGCAGATGGGGTTGCTGACCACGGCTCTTTTCATTACCTACATGTTTGTGGCTCCGCTCACCGGCTGGCTCGGCGATCGCTTCCCACGCAAGCCGCTCATTATCGGCGGCGCCATCATCTGGAGTCTCGCGACCCTTGGCACCGCATGGGTTCACGACTACACCACGCTCTTCATCCGCCACGCCCTGGTTGGCGTTGGAGAGGCAACCTTCGGCATTTTTGCGCCGGCCGTTCTCGCGGACTTTTACCCCGAGCGCGATCGGAACTGGGTCCTCTCCACCTTCTATCTCGCCATCCCGGTCGGCGCGGCCCTCGGATACGTGGCCGGAGGCAAGATGGGCACACTTTGGGGATGGCGCGAGCCGTTCTTCGTCTGCGCCATCCCGGGCCTCGTCATTGCCCTGCTTTACGTCTGGATTGGCAGGGAACCGGTGCGCGGCGGCAGCGATCATCTGCGTCCAACCATGGACCGCGCAACTTTCAAGGGATTGTTTATCAATCCAGCATATCTAACGGCAACCTTTGGACTTGCTGCATTGACATTTGCCATGGGCGGCATCTCGGCCTGGGTGCCGGAGTTCCTCCACCGCTCCGCGGGGCTCTCGGTCAGCCAGTCCAGTCTGGTCGTAGGCGGCATCACCATCGTCGATGGCATTGCCGGTACCGTGGTGGGCGGATGGATTGCGCAACGCTGGCTGCGCTCCAACCATCGCGCCCTCTACCTG
>DASSHM010000245.1:0-7393 GCA_035692885.1 Occallatibacter sp. | reverse complement strand
AATGCTTGAAGAATATCTGGCGGGCACAAATAAAACTGAAGAGGCGCCCGCGTTTGCGGCCTATACGCTGCTAGCGCGCCTGAAGGCCGGGCTTGGCGACAAGGCAGGCGCGCGGCAGGAGCGGGATGCGGCGCTGTCGCTGGCACACGACTACAAGCCCGCACAGGAATTGAAATTTTGATTCGAAGGCGATGCGAGTTGCGAGCAGGACCTACGGCGCGGGCGTTGAGGCTCGTCACCATGGCGGGGGTTGTGGCCGCCTGCGTGCCGGTCACGGCAGCCGCGCAGGTGTCGCTGGCGACCGTGGTGGATCTGGCGCAGCGCAACAGCACAACTGTCCGCGCGGCGGAGGCCGACGTTCAAAAGTCTCAGGCAGCATTGGCAGAGAGCCGGGATGCTGTTATCCCCTCCATATTCTTCAGCACCGGCCTGCCGACATTTCCTGAGGTGGGGTTCACGGGATCGCCGCCGTCCATCTGGAGCGCAACCGTCCAGTCACTGGTCTTTGGAGTCCCGCAAAAGCGTTACATCGATGCGGGAAACTATGGCCTGCAGGCCTCCAACCTGCAACTGAAGGACGCCCGCGAGCAGGTGGCGCTGGACGCGTCGATTGACTATATCGAACTCGATACGGTGAACAAGAGTCTGGACGCAGCCCGTAATCAGGAGAAGTTTGCAAACCGGCTGGTGGAGATTGAGCAGCAGCGCGCCGAGGCTGGCGTGGACCCGCTGAGCGAACTGTTGCAGGCGAAGCTGACCGCGGCGGAGATCAGGCTGGCGCGAATCCGGCTGGAAGGACAGATGAGCACCCTTCAGTCGCAACTGGCATCATTGACTGGCCTGCCGGCGGAGACCATCAAGCCGGAGCCTGCGAGCATTCCGGCGATACCGAGGCTGGATGGACGCATGCCGGCGGGCGACGTAGCCGGGATTCATGCGGCACAACTGATGGCCCTGGCCCGGCAGAAGCAGGCCAAGGGTGATGAGGAAATCAACTACCTGCCGCAATTGAGCTTTTTTGCCCAATACAACCGCAACACGACACTGCTGAACGATGTGAACTCCTTCTTCGCGCGGCCGCTTCCGGCGAACAACTTCAGCTCGGGCATATCGATTCAGGTGCCGATCTTCGATATGGGTCATCGCGCGAAGGCGCGCGGAACCGCCGCTGAGGCGCTACGGGCGCGGGTTGAGGCGGACGAGGCCGAGCGGAAGAATGAAGTACAGATTGTGCGGTTGAACAGCAGCCTGCGCGAACTGGATGCGCTGGCCGAGGTGGCAAGCCTGAAACAGCAGATCGCTACTGAACAACTGAAGACGGTGATGACGCAGCTGGAAACGGGCAACGGGTCAGGCTCGGGCCCGGGATCAACTCCGCAGCTCTCGCCGAAGGCCGAGCAGTTGGCGCGGATTGATGCGAGCCAGAAGGAGCAGGACTCGCTGAATGCGGGGTTTGACTTGGCCAAGGCCCGCCTGGGCCTGCTGAGAGCCACGGGGCACATGGAAGACTGGTTACATGAACTGCACCCCAAGTAGTGACGAATCACCATTTTACCTTGCAAAAAGTCGCGAAATGGTAAAATGAAAGAGATGCCTATGCCATTGAAGACCCTGCTTCTGAACCCTCCGTCGTTTGAAAATTTTGATGGCGGTGCAAGCTCGCGCTGGCCGGCGACGCGCGAGATTGAGTCCTACTGGTACCCGGTCTGGCTTACCTATCCCGCCGGGCTGCTGGAGGGATCGCGTCTGCTGGACGCCCCACCTCATCATGTCTCGGCGGATGAAACCATCGCCATCTGCAAGGACTACGAGTTTCTGGTTCTGTTTACCTCGACCGTGGGCTGGGAAGGCGATCAGAGGCTGGCGGAGGCAATTAAGGCCGCCAATCCGTCCATTCGCGTAGCGTTTGTTGGACCACCGGTGACCACCTCGCCGGAGAAGGCGCTGAACGAGTGCACGGCGCTGGATTTCATCTGCCGCCGCGAGTTTGACTATTCCATTGTGGAGTTTGCCCAGGGCAAGCCACTGAACGAAATCCTGGGCATCAGCTACAAGCAGGATGGCAGGATTGTTCACAATCCTGACCGCCCGCAGGTGGACGATTTGGACGCGATGCCATGGGCGACCAAGATCTACAAGCGCGACCTGGACGTGACGCGTTACAACGTGCCCTTCCTTCTGCACCCGTATATCGCGCTCTATTCCACGCGCGGGTGCCCGGCGCAATGCACCTTTTGCCTGTGGCCGCAGACGCTGAGCGGGCATGCCTGGCGCAAGCGCTCGACTGATGACGTTGCCGCAGAACTGGCGTGGGCCAAGGAGAACTTTCCCGATGTGAAGGAGTTCTTCTTCGACGATGATACCTTCAACATCCAGAAGGGCCGCACCATCGAGCTATGCGAAAAGTTAAAGCCGCTGGGCCTGACGTGGAGTTGCACCTCGCGGGTGACCACCGACCGCGATACGCTGAAGGCCATGCGGGAGGCTGGGTGCCGGCTGCTGATTGTGGGGTTTGAATCGGGCGATCCGCAGATTCTGAAGAACATCAAAAAAGGCGCCACCGTTGAGCGCGCGCGCGCTTTCGCCAGGGACTGCCATGACCTGGGATTGACCATCCACGGCGACTTTATTCTCGGCCTGCCCGGCGAAACCAAGGAGTCCATTCGCAACACGATCAATTTTGCGAAGTCACTGGATGTGGAGACCATTCAGGTTTCGATTGCGCATGCCTATCCGGGCACGGAGTTTTATGAGTATGCAAAGACCAACGGGTTTATTGTGAACACGGCGGCGATGAGCGATGACGGCGGCCACCAGATGGCTCACATCGAATATCCCGGTTTGCCCACAGACTACGTTCTGGAAATGGTTCATCGCTTCTATGACGAGTACTACTTCCGCCCCAAGGCCGCTTTCCGCGTTGTCTGGAAGGCGATCGTGAATCGCGACCTGCCGCGGCTTTATGTCGAAGCAAAATCGTTTTTGAAGCTGCGCTCGCAACGCAACAAGATGGTCAAAGACGCGCGGAGACGCCAGACGGATCCGACGACGCCGGTAAGCGCGGGAGCGTGAGACCAGAAACGGCAGGAATTGAGAGGGCGGCGCATTGCGTCCGCCCTCCTTTGCTCTAAGCAGGACGAAAGGGCTCTCACTCGAGGCATGGCGCACCAAAAGCTAACACCACGAAAGTACCTCGTACTGGGTCTGGTGGCACTTTGTGCGCCACTGGGCGATACATGCCTTTCGCGCGGGATGACGAGTCTGCCGCCGATCTCGCTGGCTCATCCCACAACACTGTTTGCCGCCGTATTGATGCCGTGGATCGCGGCCGGCATCGCCCTGTTGATTGGATTTTTTGCCAGCTATCTGATTGCCCTCTCCTGGGCAGACCTGACGTTTGTACTGCCGGTGACTGCGCTCGGCAATGTGATTGTCGCCCTGCTTTCACGCTACTGGCTGCATGAACCCATCTCGTTGATGCGCTGGACGGGCATCGTGCTCATCACCGCCGGGGTGAGTTTCGTGGCAAATGGACATTCGCGCACAGAACAACCGGTCCGGTCCACCGTCCTGAAGGCACCCGTGGAAGCCATTCCGGCAGAGGAGCAAGTGTGACCATGATCGTTGCCCAGATGATGCACACAGGGCCGTGGACGGCGGCAGGGATGATCGCCGCGATCGTTGTGAGTTCGACCGCAGGCGAGGTGTGCACCGCCGCGGCCATGAAGTCCATCGGGGACTTGCATGTGATTTATCGGCAGCGCGGATTACTGGGCGCAATCCGCGCTGTGATTACCCATCCCATGTTTTTTGTGGGCATTGCTCTTCTGGCACTAGCCTTTTTCGCCCTCCTGTTTGCTTTGAATCATCTGCCCCTGAGTCTCGTGGCGCCTGCGTCCGCCTCACTGACGCTGGTGACCAATGCCATTGCGGCCAAGATCTTCCTGCACGAGAACGTTGACAGGCGAAGATGGACGGCAGCCGCGCTGGTGTGCGTTGGCGTGTTCTTCCTGGCTCACTAGGCGAACATACGCATGAGGCCGCGCGGTTTCAGGTCCGGCGCGAGCCAGGACCGCGGCTGCCCTGCCGCTGCACACAGAACTTCAGCCGCAAGATGGCCTGAACGCGCGGCACTTTCCATCGTTGAAGGCCAGCCGGTCGAAGTCCAATCTCCCGCAAGAAAGCAATTGGGCCACGGAGATAGCTGGGAAGGCCGCGCGGCATCGATGCCCGGAGGTACGCCGAAGGTGGCGCGAACCTCCTTGATGAGCACAGCCTTCTTAAGCTCAGCCCCGGCGGCCTCCGGGAAAAACTCGGCGAGTTCCCCGACTGCAAGGGTAATCGCCTGTGCGCGTGATAATGCCGCAAAGCTGCGGGATGCGCTGACGACCAGCTCCACGTAGCTACCACTGCCCTGCCGCCAGGGTTGCAGGCGCCCCTTGTTATAGAGCCAATGCAGTTCGCGATCGAGCAGGACAGCGTGATCGAGCGAGGTGATCTCGCGGTCGAACCATAGATGAAGGCTGCAAATGGGCCAGTGCTCGTGACGCCCAATGTCGCGGAGAAGTTCCTCCGCACCGGGAGCCGAAGGCATTTGGGGAATCAGCCGGGCCGTGGCTTCAAATGGCAATGCAAGAACCAAATAGTCCGATGTTATGCTCCCGGCGCGAGAGGTAAGCGTCCACTCACGGGTATGTTCGCCAAGCGATGCGGCCTCAATGCTGAAATTGAACAGGACGCGCGCGCCGTGCTGGTGAAGAAACCGCTCTGCGCCAGAATAAAGCTCGGAGAGAGGAACACGGCTCATGCCCATGCGTCCGGCTGCTGCCGAGTTGAGAAAGAGTTCGCGGATCACCTTGGCGGCGTAGGTCAGTGCGATGGAATCGAGATCCGCGTTGAGCGCACTGGCAATGACCAGGCGCCAGAAGCGGTCGAGAGCGCCTCGTGTTTGGCCGTGACGGCGCAGCCAGTCGCCAAGGCTTTCAGTAGAGCTGAGTGGTATGGGCCGCATCAGCGCCGCAAAGGCGCGCGCGATCGCCAGCTTGTCAGAGAGTGTGAAGGCGTGCGCCGACATGAGGCGCGGCAGGCCGTGAAGTGGAGCGGGAAGCCGGGACGGCCCGAGAATTGAGCGGCGACCGCCGGGCTCAATCATGGTCATTTCGCTGGTCCAGTGAAGTCTCGAGTCAACACCGATGCGGCGGTAGAAGGCGATAAGGTTCGTACAGCAGCCAAAAAGCACGTGCTGGCAGTTGTCAATGACTTCGTTGACTCCGGGATGCAGATAGGACGAGGCACGTCCGCCCAGATATCCGCGCCGCTCAACCATTTGAACGCGAAAACCGGCCTCGGCGAGGGCGCAGGCCGCGCTCATGCCGGCGACACCCCCGCCAACCACAGTTACGGTTTTCCCAGCGTCCTGCCGCAAGCGGATTTACCTTTCGTGCGCAGCATGGGACTGAACTCCCCGTACCGCACAGACACATTGATTTGATTTGAGCGGTAGGGCCATCGCATGTCAACCCGTAAGCCGCGCCCACAGCAGACGCATCAGCCCCACACAGAGAATTGCGATTTTCTGCGGCCATGGTACGGCGATGCGGCGGGAAAAGACGTCGAAATCAGCCCGGCGAATGCGCTCAAGCAGAGCATGATAGATGGAAACGAGGACCCAAAGAGCCGGCCGGCTCTCGCGTTCAATCAGCGGAAGCAGTGCCTGCGCAGACTGATAATAGGCTTGCGCCCGTTGTGCGAGCTCAGCCAGCAAGGCGCGCTCATTGGCGGATGGCGGCGCACCTGGGACTCGATGCAAAAGCGATTCAAGCGGAACTTTGTGGCCGGCGAGGTCATCAAGCGGCAGGTAGACGCGATTGCGTCCAGCATCCTCTGCAACGTCGCGCAGAATGTTGGTCAACTGAAATGCAATCCCGGTTTCCTCGGCGTATTTCTCGGCAGCCGGATCCTTATAGCCAAAAATGCGAATGCAGACGAGACCGACGACTGAGGCGACAAAGTAACAGTACCGGTAGAGATCACCGAACGTGGCATACGTGCCGGGCTCCGATGTGGAACAGTCCAGATCCATCGCTGTTCCGGTCACAAGCTCCTCGAGCAATGCAAGCGGTATGGCGAAGCGGTGCACGGCGTCTCGCAAGGCAACAAAGACGGGATCAGGGGTGTGACCACCTTGCGAAGCAGCGCGCCATGCGGCCAGCCACTCATCAATCTGCCTTCGGCGCTCGCCGCGCGGCACGGTTTCATCGTCAGACAAGTCATCGGCCCTGCGCATAAACGCATACACTGCGCAAATGGCATTCCTGCGCTCAGCGGGCAACGCAATAAACGCGTAATAGAAGTTCTTGGCTTCGCGCCTGGCAATAGTCCGGCAGACAGCGTAGGCGTCGCTCAATGTTGGTTGCTGCGTCAAGCCGCCGTCCCTGTCGAACCCGTGCCGAGGCGCATAAAAGGAAGCATCCTGCCGCCGACAGCGCGTAGTGCAAGCGCCAGCCTGGTGCGCCGGGCGATGGCAGGACGCTCGCCGAGCACGTCATAATTACAGCGCTCAATTGCGCGTAGAATCTCAAGCCCTCCGCGGCTGAAGAGGTCGAGGTCAAGGGCGAGATCCCTGCCCACCATGCCGATGAGTGGAAGTCCCTGCTGAAAAAGCTGCCTGGTAAGCTCAACCTCGGATTGCAGCATGGCGCGGAAGCCCGGCGCGGCGCGACCGCCTGCAATATCCATCTCGGTAACGCCGAAGCGTTGCATGTCATCCTGCGGAAGGTAGATGCGGCCCTTTGCATAATCCACGCGCACATCCTGCCAGAAATTGGCCAGTTGAAGCGCGGTGCAGGTTGCATCGGAGAGCCTGAAGCGCGCCTCGTCGGCGTACCCGCATGCGTACAAAACCAGGCGCCCCACCGGGTTGGCGGAATAGCGGCAATAATCGAGCAAATCCTGCATCGATCGGTAGCGCGTAACGGTCTGATCCTGCCGGAACGCTACGAGCAGGTTGGCGAAGGGATCTTTGGGAATTGAACATGCCCGAATGGTCTCGCCCAAGGCTACAAAAACGGGATGCCTTGCACGGCCTTCATAGCATGCATCAAGCTCTCGGCCCCACAGGTTGAGCAGCGCGATCGACTGTGCGGGATTGCCGACCTCATCGCCCAAATCGTCAGAGAGGCGGCAATAAGCGTAGATGACATGAAAGTGAGGCCGAAGCGCCCGGGGCAGAAACCACGACGCCACATGAAAATTCTCGTAGTGTGACTCGGTGAGATGCTTGCACCATGCGCGCGCCTCAGCCAGCGACGGCGCAACCGCGGGCATGCGATAGGAAGCAGGCAGCGCATCCCAGCCGCGCTCCAGCAGTGCATCGTCATCGGATTGCAGGGCT
>DASSHM010000244.1:0-12573 GCA_035692885.1 Occallatibacter sp. | reverse complement strand
ATCCAGATCATCCACAAAGCTCAACGCCAAAGCCTCGGGAATCATCGGCAGCTTGGCCGAGCCGAACTCCAGCTTGCCGTGGTGCGACAGAATCATGTGCAGCACCAGCGTCTTCAGGCGCGGCGGAAAATCCGGCAGGCCATCCATCGCCTTCTCCACGATCGCCATCCCCATCTGGATATGGCCCAGCAGCACGCCTTCCACCGTGTATTCGAAGCCGCTCTCCCACGTCAGCTCGCGAAGTTTGCCAATGTCGTGCAGCACCACCCCTGCCAGCAGCAGGTCCCGGTGCAGCATCGGATAATGCCGCGCCACCCGGTCCGCCAGCCCCAGCAGGCTCACCACGTGCTCCAGCAGCCCGCCGAGCCACGCATGGTGCAGTTGCCGCGCCGCCGGTGCCTCGCGATACGCCGATGCCACCGCGGTATCGCTGAGCAGCGCCGTCAGCAGCCGCTTCAGGTCTTCGTCAGTAAAGCTCTCCACATAGCCCTGCAGCTTCTGCCACAGCTCGTCCAGGCCAAACGCCGTGGTCGGCAGCAGATCGGTCTTCTCGACCTCCCCCGCCGCCGCCTTGCGCAGTTGCTCCACCTTCATCTGCAGCCGGTCGTCAAACCGCGAAACGCTGCCTCGCGCCTTCACCACATCGCCGCGCTCAAAATCCTGCGCAATCCTCTTGTCGCCCGGGTCCCACACCCGGCCCTCAATCTGCCCTGTCCGGTCGCCCAGCAGAAGGCTCAGATACGGCTTGTTGTTCTTCGTGCTCCTCTGCTGCTTTTGCAGTACCAGAAAGTAGCTGTCAAAGCTGCGTCCTTCTTCATAGCCCGCAATATCGGCAATAAAAATATCTTTCATCCTGCCCGAAAGCTTAACCTAAGCGCCCTGCCCTGCCCAAAAACAATCCGGGCCCGGAAGCTTCGTTCCGGACCCGGTTACGGCCTGCCGTCAGCGCCTACTGTTGCGGAGCAGGCGCTGGAGCCGTCGGCGTCTCATTCGCGCTCGGAGCCTTCTGGCCCGCCTCTTCCTTCTTCTTCTCCTCTTCCTCTTTCAGGCGGTCGCTCAGGCGCGTCTTTTCGCCCGTGGTCGTCTCCGCCTTCTTCTTCTTGCTGGCGGTGTCGCCGCTCAGGCCCAGCGGAGCCGACTGCACCTGCCGGTCCGCCACCTCAGCTGCGGTCTCCGGCTCGGGAGCGAGCACGTCCTTCTTCTGCGCCTGTGCCTTCTTCTCTTCCTTTTGCTTGTCGCGGTCGCGCAGGCGGTCGCTGAAGCGCGTCTTCTTCGCCTCCGGCGCGGGCTGCTCCATCCCCGTCATCTGGGCCTGTTCGCTGTTCAGCGGGTTCCGGGTAACCGCTCCTGCATTCTCCGTCGGCGTGGGCGTGGTTGCGTCGGGCAGCGTCTCCTGCGGCGCCTGTCCAAAGCGGATCTTCTCCTTTTTGCCCATCTTCATCGTGGCGTGTTCTTCTTTGGTCTTCTCCGGCTCTTGCCGCGCCGTCTCTTCCTGCTCGCGCGACTTGTTGCGGAAGCCGCGGCCCGTATCCCTGAATCGAGTCCTCTCCACCTTCCGCTTCTTCTTCGGCGCGGGCGGCACATAGGCGCTGTAGACCAGCTTGGTCTCGTTGGGGCTGGCTCCCGTGTCCACGTAGCCCTGCCGGATGTCGATGTATGCCTCCTCGCGCATCTTCGTCAGGTAGGCGCGCAGTGCCGGCTCCATCTTGCTCATGAAGTAGTTCTGCTCCACGTCCTGCTGCACGTCCTTGTATGGCGGAACGCCGCCGGGCGTGTGCGATATCACCTTGAGGATGATCATTCCCTGCCGCGTCTGGATCGGCTCGGTGTACTGGCCGGCCTTCAGCGGAAATACCTTTTCCTCCAGGGCCTTCGCCAGCGCCCCGCGCCGGAACTGGCCCAGATCGCCGCCGCTCGAAGCCGTCGTTCCGCTGCTGAATGTCTTTGCCAGTTGGCTGAAGTCGGCGCCTGCCCTCAGCTTCGCCTCAACCGCCTCCGCTTTGGCCTTGGCCTCGGCCAGCTTCGCCGGGTCCACCGGTTCGTACTCGCCCGGCACGGTCGCCGAGGGCACCGGAGCCCCGGTCGAAATCAGAATCTCCGCCAGGTGCACGCTCTCCTGCCGCGCGTACTCCTGCTTGTGCTGTTCAAAGTAGCGCTCCACCTCGCCCGGCGTAATCGAGATTCTCCGCCCCACCTCATTGCGCATCACTTCCTGCGTGATGATTCCGTTGCGGATGTTGGCCTTGAAGTCCTCATAGGAGACACCTTGTTCCTGCGCCGCCTTCTCCAGGTCCTCAAGCGATGCCATGTGGTACTGCTTGCGAATCTCGTTCAGCCTGTTCACCAGCTCCGTCTCGCCGGTAATTCCCAGATCCTTGCCCTTCGAAAGCCAGAGCTGCTGGTCAATCAGGTTGCGCAGCAGGTCCTTGCGCGCGTCCGCCATCTCCTGCATTGAGGCGCCGCGCTGACGTTCCTCCTGGTCCAGTTCCTTCAGCGCCCGGTTGTAGTCGGAGGTATTGATTACCCGGTCGTTGACGCGGGCAATAATCTCCTCAACCGGCGAACCGCCATAGGGACTCGCCGGGGCTGCGTTGCTCAGTTGGGCCCGGCCGGGAATGGCAAACAGCGCCGTGCCAAGCACAAGCGCCGCCGGAATGCGTAGAAAATTCAAAGTCATAGTCAGCACTGGAGGGGTGGCTGGTCTTCTCCACCTGAAACATAGACGACATTGTAAATCCCGGGATAGCATTGGCGCGACGCACCCCCCTAATTCCCCTCCCTTTTGACCCGCGGATGCTCCTCTCCAGCCCCTTGCCCACGGCTGTTACCCAGGTGCCCGCTTCCCCTTGCTCTCGACCCTCAGTCAAATATGCGGGTGGTATACACTAGCCCAAGGCAGCCTTGCGACTCGCCAGCGGCGAGGTCGTCGCTCCCGCCGCCCGGAGGTTCTTTCCGACCATGACTCCCCGCGCCCGCCGGGCATGCTTCTCGCTCATCATCTTCTTCATCGTCTGCGCCGTCGTAGGCAGCGTCATGCAGCGCAAGGTCGGGGCACAGTCCTCTGAGGATGAGAGCCAGATCCGCGACAACCTCAAGGAATTCACCAACGTATACTCCATCGTCGAGCAGAACTACGCCGAACCCATCACCGGCGACAAGGCCGATACGGCCATCTACGACGGCGCCATTCCCGGCATGCTGCGGGTCCTTGATCCCCACTCCAACTTCTACGATCCCAAGGCCTACGCGCGCATGCGCGAGGACCAGCGCGGCCACTACTACGGCGTGGGGATGATCATTCAGCAGCAGGGCAACAAGGTCTACGTCATCACGCCCTATGAGAACACCCCGTCCTATCGCGCCGGCATCCGCCCCGGCGACGTCATCTTCGCCATCGATGGCAAATCCGCCGTCGGCATGACCTCGGATCAGGTCGCCAAGGCGCTCAAGGGCCCCAAGGGCACCCACGTGCAGGTCTCCATGCTCCGCGAGGGCCACACTGACCCGCTCGTCTTCGACCTCATCCGCGATGAGATTCCCCACCCCTCCATCGACCTCGCCTTCCAGATCCGCCCCGGCGTCGGATACATCCACATCACCCAGTTTCAGGAGACCACCGGGCAGGAGTTCATCGACGCCCTCGCAACTCTCGGCAACATCAAAGGGCTCGTCCTTGACCTGCGTGGAAACCCCGGCGGCCTGCTCAGCCAGGCGGTCGAGGTCTGCGATCATCTCCTTGCCAAGGGCCAGGTCATCGTCTCCCAGCGCGGCCGCGCCTATCCCGATCAGGTCTATACCGCCACCCACGGCAACGGAGGCAAGACCTTCCCCATCGTGGTCCTCGTCAATCGCAACACCGCCTCGGCCGCTGAAATCGTCACCGGAGCGCTGCAGGACCACGACCGCGCGCTGGTCGTTGGCGAAACCACCTTCGGCAAGGGCCTGGTCCAGACCGTCTACAACCTCAGCGAGAACACCGGCC
This sequence comes from Occallatibacter sp., assembly GCA_035692885.1. Taxonomy (GTDB): domain Bacteria; phylum Acidobacteriota; class Terriglobia; order Terriglobales; family Acidobacteriaceae; genus Telmatobacter. The sequence goes on along the minus strand of DASSHM010000244.1, from coordinate 8,591 downwards.
TGGCCCTGACCACCTATCACTACTACACGCCCTCGGGCCGTCTGATTCAACGCAACTACTCCGGCGTCTCGCTGTACGACTACTATTACAATCACGCCGGCGCGCTGCCCTCCAACTCCTCCAATCGAGAGGTCAAGTTCACTGATTCCGGCCGCACCGTTTACGGCGGCGGCGGCATCACTCCCGACGAGAAGATTGAGTCGCCCAAAAACAACGACTTCCAGAGCGAGCTTCTTTACCGCTCCGCCTTCTTCCACTTCGCGGCCCACTACCTGGCTGACCGCACCGTCGACCGCAACTTCCAGGTCAACAACGAGGTCCTCAAGGCCTTCAAGGATTACCTCACCAGCCAGAACATTCCCTGGACAGAGCCTGATATCGACGCCGTTCTCGACTGGGTGAAGGTCGAAATCAGGCAGCAGATTATCACCAGCCAGTTCGGCCAGTTGCAGGGCCTGCGCGTGCTGGCGGACTGGGACCCCATGATCGAAAAGGCCATCACCTATCTGCCCGAGGCGCAGGCGCTGGAAGACCACGCCCACGAAGTTCTCGCGCAAAAGGCCGAGGCGCGCAATCACGCTCCCGAGCCTGACGCCACGGCCAAGCAGTAATTCCCGTACCATCTCACACCACAGGCCATCCCTCGCGGTGGCCTGCTGGCGTTGTGCCACGGCTGAAGACCTGCTACCATGCCGCCCATGCGGAACGGGATGGCCGGGCTTCGCGACTTCGCCGAGCGCTACACCGCGGCCTGGTGCAGCGGGCAACCGGCGCGCGTCGCCGGGTTCTACGCCCCGCGCGGCTCACTCACCATCAACAGCGGCTCTCCATCCGTTGGCCGTGATGCCATCCAGGCGGCGGCTCAATCCTTCATGACCGCATTGCCCGGCATGAAGGTCACCATGGACAGCCTGCGCGTTGACGGAGAGTGTGTCATCTATTCCTGGACACTCACCGGAGCCAACACCGGCTCCGGCGGCACAGGCAGATGCGTTTGCATCAGCGGCTTCGAGCGATGGCTGATTGGCCAGGACGGCCTCATCGCCCGTTCGCACGGCCAGTTCGACGAGCGGGAATACGAGCGCCAGTTACGCCACGGAGCCGGCTGACCCTGCTCTCCTTGCAGTCCGATGATGCGCATGGAACCGGCTCGCCATCTCCGGCAGCCCCGTCACCTGCGGCCCGTTAATTGCGGCCGGTCACGGTTCGTCCGGCTGTTTGCCGGTGTGCTGCGCGGCTCCCAGCGCCTTCTCCACCACCGCCCCGGCTGCAAATGCCAGCACGTCCTCGGCCTGCTGCTGGTCCAGGCAACAAATGTCCTTCAGCACGATCATCGGCTCCCAGCCCACCAGCACGCATAATGCCGCCGTCAACCGTTCGAACCCTGCGGTCCCCAGCTGCTGCCGCGCTGGTTCCAGGGCCTGCCGTATCCACTCCAGCCGCCGATAGCCGCGGCGTGGGCCGCCTGCAGCCGGCGTCTTTCCTTCCACGGTCAGGCGGATGAGCGCCCGCCCCAGGTGAATCGTCTCCGCAAAGTGCCGGTTGACTGCCCGGCTCAATTGCTCGACCCTCTCCACCGGATTGCCCGGCGCTGCCCCGGCCACCACCGGATCGACCGTATCCCGCGTCAGCGCCCCCAGCGTCGCGTCCACCAGCAGTTGCTCCAGGGTGGGAAAGTACATGTAGAGGGTGCGCCGCGAAACCTCCGCGGCCGCCGCAATCTCCTGCATCGAGGGGGTTTCTCCCGCGGCCATCAACCGCATTGCCGCCTCCACAATGGCCCGGCGAGTCCGGCTGCGCTGCGCGGCACGTCCAGGCTCCGGCCCCCCGGCCTTCTTTTTTCTCAAATTCCTCTTGACGCTGCTCATAACACCTGAGATTATACATGAGTGCAGTAATTGCACATATGTGCAATCATCATTGGCCACCCAGAATTCCACGCAGAAAGGCGAAAAATATGGACCGCAGGCAGTTTCTTCAGGTATCAACTGGGGCAGTCCTCGCTGCCCACACCACGGAGGTTCTTCCCATGCAGACAGTCTCACCCAGGATGCCCTTGCCGGCCATGATCGTCACCCCCGACCAGGCCCGCATCTACAACATGGCCGGCGGCGGAGAAGCCAGCCTTCTCGTCACCGGAGAAAACACCAATAAGGAGTGGTGGATGGGACATTTCCGTGAGGACCCCGGCTTTATGACCCAGCTGCACTACCACCCCCAAAGCGACGAGCAGGTGTACGTCCTCGATGGCGTGCTCTCCGTCTACATCAATGACAAGTGGCATGAATTGCTTCCGGGCACCCTCGGCGTCCTGCCGCGCGGCAAGCCCCACGCGCAGGGCAACCGCAGCGACAAGCCTGTCTACATCATTGGATCAGGGGCGCCCTCGGGTTTTGAGAACCTCTTCCCGGCCGTGCATGAACTCCTGCGCCGGGCCCGGCCCGGGACGCCCGAGTTTGGAGCGGAGTTCCAGAAGATTGCCGCCCACTGCGATATCGTCTCACTGGGCCCGGCTCCCCGCTAGGCGGCACCCCCGTGGCGGGTTTCCCGGATATAAGGCAATGCGCCACCATCCGTCGCGCGCCCAAAGAGGCTATGCATCAGACATGGCCTCTTTCGGCGCGGCCGGGATTTGCAGAAAATTTCAGGGTAATGTGGCAGGATGGTCCTGATAGCAGTTCAGCCAGCCCGGCCTGGGCTGGCACAGTGCGCCACGGGCTCAATTGAACCGCCTGAGCAGCAGGGGGCACCCCCCACCCCCTATCAATATTTGCAGTTTTCCGCAGGCAATTTGCAGATTATTTCGCCATTTTGTGAAACGACGCTGCTATCTATGGCTCGTCGTTGTAGATCGCGACTTGCAGCTTTCCACCCTCGGCCAGCCTCGCGCGATACATGCCCGGCGTGTTGAAGCTCCACGCCATCTGCCCGTCCGGTGAAATCGCGATCACGCCGCCGTCACCATGCACCGCCTCCAGTTCCTTGTGAATGACCTCATCGGCCGCCTGCTGCAGCCTGATGCCCTTGTACTGCACCAGCGCGCACACCGTCCGCGCCACCGTCAACCGGATGAAATACTCGCCGGTGCCCGTCGCCGACACCGCGCACGACTGGTTCGATGCATAGGTGCCTGCTCCAATAATCGGCGAGTCGCCAATCCGCCCCCAGCGCTTTGCCGTCAGTCCGCCGGTCGAGGTGCCCGCGGCAATGTTGCCCTGCCGGTCCAGCGCCACCACTCCCACCGTCCCGAACTTGTGCGCCTCCGGCGGCTCAATCTCCGCCACCGGCGTCACCGGCGCGGGCGGCGCTCCCTCGGGACGTGGCGGAATCGGCAATCCCTCCTTCTTCATTTCCCTCACCAGGGCCTGCCATCGCCGCTCGGTGAAGAAAAATCCCGGCGGCTCCTGCCGCAGGCCCAGTGACGCACCAAACTTATCGGCTCCCTCACCGGACAACATCACGTACTTCGACTTCTCCATCACGGCGCGCGCAAGGCTGATGGGATGCCTCGTGCGCGTCACGCCCGCCACGGCGCCCGCGCGCAGCGTTGCGCCATCCATAATGGCCGCGTCCATCTCATTTTTGCCGTTGGCCGCAAACACAGCGCCGCGGCCCGCGTTGAACAAAGGGTTGTCCTCCAGGATGCGTATCGCCGTCTCAATCGCGTCCAGCGATGACCCGCCACGATCCAGCACTTTGGCGCCGGCCTCGATCGCCTCCGTCAGCGACGCGCGATATGCCGCCTCGGTCTTCGGGCTCATCGTGGCGCGTTCAATCACGCCCGCGCCGCCGTGCAGCACAATTGCCCACTTATGCTGCGGCGGCTGCGCCAACAGCATCGCACTGCTCATCAGCGCGCTCACGCAAACCCCTCGGCACCACTTCCATCCGCGCACCATCCACCTCGCATCCTGCTGTATCTCCGCCGCCGCATCCGGGACGGCGCTACAGGAATCCTAGACCGTTCAGCATGGCTGCCCCAACAGAAAAGGCATGGCAGTTGAAGCCGCCATGCCTCCCGTTCCTGCTGTTCGCAATTGGTTTAGAAGATGAACTTCGCCACAAACTGCATCTGGCGCGCACCATACAAGGTGCCGCTCGTGGAGTTGGTGGTCCCCAGAAAATCGGACCCTGTGTATGGTGCGATGCAGTTGTTTGTGTGACCCGCGCACAGGCCAGAACCCGCATTCAGGTTGCTCGAATAGCGGGTGTTCGTGCTCAGCACATTCGCGTGGTTGAACAGGTTGAAGGATTCTGCATAAAACTGCAGCTTCAGCCCCTCCCTCACCTCAAAATCCCGCGACACCCGCGCATCGATGTTGCGCAGTCCGGGCCCCGGGAAGGAGTTGCGCCCCAGCTGCGGTGTGCGCACGGCGGTGGGCGAGGCGAACCAGCTCATCGACGCGCCCGTGATGCCTCCGTTGCCCGAGATGGTCGCGCTCTTCAGGGCGCTGGAGGGATAGTTCGACATCATCGCCGTCAGTGGGAAGCCTGTCTGCGCCGTGAAGCCGCCGGAAAGGCTCCAGCCCTGCGCGGCGTAGGTCAGCAGGCCATACGGCGTTTTCACCGTCGGAGCCCACACCAGGCTGCCCACAAACCGGTTCCTCATGTCCAAGTCAGAGCGGGAATGCTCCGCCTTGTAGTTGAATGGATCGATTGGCACGTCGGTGCCGTTGAAGGTTCCGCTCACGCCGCCCACTTCGCCCTCATCGGTTGCCTTCGACCAGGTGTAGTTGGCAAGCACCTGCAGTCCGTGACCCATCGGCTTCTTGATGGTTGCCACCATCGAGTGGTACCAGGTATTCATGTCAGAGAATCCGGCAAGCACGCTGGCCGTGTCATAGGTTACGCGTTGTGTATACCACGGCACCGTGATGGTCTCCAGCGTGCTTCCGCTGGAGTTGATGATGTCGTAGCTCTTGGTCTGGGTCGCGGGCTCCACGTTCGTATCCACAAAGCGCGGCAGCCGCATGCCCCGCGTACCCACGTATCCCACTGACAGCGCGATGTCGCCGGGGAACTCCTGATCGACCGCGAGATCGAAGGAGTGCGTGTAGGGATTGCTGAAACCCGGGTCGAGTCCGCGCGCGGCCAGCGGCGCCAGCGACGCGCCAGTGTCCACGACGGCTGGTGTACCCGCGCCATCGAAGGGCGCGGCCAGCGGCGCTCCGGGAGGCGTAAACAGCAGGTTGAGGTTCGCCGGCGCCCATGTGGTGCTCGGGGTCGCGTTGTACTGCTGCTGGAAGACGCCGTTCTCCACGCGGATTGTGTAGTAGGTCGAACCCTGCGTCAGCCCATAGAAAATGCCATAACCCCCGCGGACCACCGTATGCGGGAACGGGTTCCAGTTGAAGCCGAGGCGTGGCTGGAGCTGCGTTTTGCCGATGTGAATGGTGGCGGTATACAGCGTTGCCAGGTCGCTTGTGGTGTTCGGCCGCGGCGGCTGGGGCACCATCTGGATGTCATATCGGAGGCCCATCGAAAGCTGGAAGTTTGAGGAAACCTTGTACCGTTCGTCGACAAACGCCCCGATGACCTTCTGCCACACGTCATCCTTGCCCACGTGCGTGATGGGGTCATTCACCTGCGTGAAGCTGGTGTAGTGCTTGCCTCCGTTCACGCCATACACGTCCTGCACCCAGTTGGTGAAGGCGCCGGTCTGCGTGCCCGGTGAGTAGCTGTATGTGCCGCCGCCCTGGAACAGGTTGATGGCCAGCTCATGGATAAAGCTCATGTCCGTGCCGATCTTCATCATGTTGCGCCCGAAGGTCTTCGAATAGATGTCGCCAACCTCCCAGCGATGCTCGTCAGGGAAGGCCGGCCTCGGCAGCGCAACCGTCTGCCCATAGGAGGCGATGCTGCTCAGTCCAACCGAGGGCCCAGGCGAATTCGCCGTCGATGTCTCCAGATCTCGTGACCACTGGAAGTTCAGTTGGTTCACCGAGGTCGGCGTCAGCACCGAGTTCCAGTTGGCGATAAAAAACCGCTCATGGTAATCCGTTGCGCCGTTCTGGGTCACCGAGCTGTTCGAGGAGGTGTTGGAGGAGTTATAGCCGTTCGGCTCGTGGAAGCTGTCCCAGTTGAACTCCGCGGTCAGATGGTTCTTGCCGTTCACCTGCCAGTCAAGCTTGGGGAAGAAGATGTCCTGCTTCAACAGGCGTGGGAACTGCCCCTGCAGCGTATACCCGCCCATGCCCGCCAGGTTGCCTTCAAGATAGCTCAGCGCCGTCAGGCACTGTGAAGACGTGAGTGGAGACGGGCAGTAGGTCGGGTCGCCCGAGCCAATTGAATTTTCAAGGAACTGGAATGGGCTCAGCCCGTTGTAAGGCGCGGCCGAGCTGGCCACCGCGGCGCTCGATACGTAGAGAATCGGATTAACCTTGCGGAATCCGTCATAGGTGAAAAAGTAGAACAGCTTGTCCTTCTTGATTGGACCGCCCACCGAGCCGCCGAACTGATGCTGCTGGTGAACCGGCTGCGTCAGGTAAGCAGCCTTCAGTTGCGGAGAGGACACCAGGAAGCTCTGATACTTGGTGTAGGAGTCCAGCGCGTTCAGGTCGGGGTAGCGCAGGTAATAGAAGAGATCGCCGTGCATCTTGTTGGTGCCCGACTTGGTGATGGCATTGATCTGTCCGCCCGCCGCCTGGCCAAGTTCCGCCGAATACGGGCCCGAGGCCGACTGGAACTCCTGGATCGAATCCGTCGAATACACATACGGCGCGCCAATTGAGCGCCCGCGCGCCTCTGAGAAGAACGCCTGGTTGTTGTTGACGCCGTCGATCAGGTTGGTGTTGTAGAGCGACGAGATGCCGCGATATGAAATCAGGCCGCTGGAGCCGTCGGGAACCACGTTCGGAGTCATCAGCACCACGTTGTCAAAGCGCCGTCCGTTGATGGGCAGGTTTGACAGCAGCGTCTGGCCAATCTCCTGCGAGGTTCCAATCTTTTGCGTGTCGATCAGCGGCGCTTCGCTGGTGATGGTCACCGTGTCCTGGGCGGTTGCCAGGGGCAGTCGGATATCGATGGTCAGAATCTGCCCCACCAGCAGGGTCAACCCCTTGCGGTCAACCTTGGCAAATCCCGGTGAAGTGACAATGACCTCATAGTTCCCCGGCTTCAGAAACGTGGCGGAATAGGCGCCCGACGAAGTCGTTTGCAGGTTGCGGCGAATGCCGGTATCGGTTTGCAGAACCGTGACCGCGGCGCCGGTTACGACAGCGTTGTTCGGATCCGTCACCGTGCCCGCGATGGTTCCAAAACCTGCTTCCTGGGCCAGTAGCGGAGTCGTCATCATCGCCAGCAGCGAGAGACAAACAAGCCAGCCGCGCATCGAACAGCGCCGCACAGTACAAGCTGCCTGATTGAACATTGTGTTGTGGTCCTCCTCAAAATTGAAAAAGCTGCCGCAGTATGAGCATGCGGCGTTCGTATCATCGTTGTTCGCTGGCCGGTTTCAGCCTGCATTTTCCTTGCATCCGGCTTCCCGGCAGCGTGCGCCGCAGCTTCAACATACACACCGTCCCCGGGCCTGCGGCGACCCCCGTGGATTGTAGGCCGATCGTTCTCTGGAATCCATCCCCAGTTTAATTCCGGCGGCGTCAAATTGGCGTGAGTCAACCACAAAGCTGTGGGAAAAGCACCGGCCGCGCTCAAGTGCAGGCAGAATGCAGGATGGTGCACCAAAGGTTGTGCAGAAGGCCTCCTATGCACCCGCTGACCCGCGGAGCACCACTATTACCCGTGGATCGCCGGTCAGCGCACTCGGCCCGCGCGCCAAAATTCCTGCATCGGGCGCGGAACGGCTGCCCCTATGATCAGACCATGCTTTTCAGACTGCACTCACTCTGCGCGGCCCTGCTTCTGGCGCTTTTTCTGGCCGTCAAGGCCGGCGCCGCGCCCCGGCCAATCCCGGTCAAGGTCGTCGTTGTCGCCATGTTTGAACCCGGCCAGGACACCGGAGACACTCCCGGCGAACTTCAGCTCTGGGTCGAGCGCGATCATCTTGACCGCATCCTTCCCCTGCCCGCCGGCTACCACCCCGTGCGCATGAACCGGTCGGGCGAAATGGCGGTGGTCACCGGCCCCGGCACCGCTCACGCCGCCGCCACCATTATGGCGCTGGGCCTCGACCGCCGCTTCGATTTCACCCATGCATACTGGATTGTCGCCGGAATCGCCGGGGGCAGCCCCGAACACATCTCGCTCGGCTCCGCCGCCTGGGCGCGATGGGTTGTCGATGGTGACCTCGGCTACGAGATTGACGCGCGCGAAATGCCCTCCGGCTGGTCCACAGGCTACATCCCTCTGCGCAAGACCCGGCCTTTTGAGGAACCCGCCGCACCGGCCGACAACCAGGTGTATGAACTCAATCCCGCGCTCGTCGACTGGGCCTGCCGCCTCACCTGCTCCATGCGCCTGGCCGACACGGACAAGCTGCGTGAGATTCGCTCTCAATATGACGGCGAGGCCGCCCAGCGCCCTCCCTTTGTCACCACCGGCGACGAAATCTCCTCGTCCACCTTCTGGCATGGAAAGCTGATGGATCAGTGGGCAGCCCGGTGGGTCGGCTACTTCACCGGCGGTCACGGCAA
>DASSHM010000243.1:0-14740 GCA_035692885.1 Occallatibacter sp. | reverse complement strand
TGCGCGAGCGGTTCACGCCGCGGAGCGGAACCGGGCCGCTAGTCGATCTTGATCTTGCGCAGCAGGTGGAAGTCGGAAAGCATCTTGCCTGTGCCCAGCACCACCGACGCCAGCGGATCGTCGGCCACTGAGACAGGCAGTCCGGTTTCCTCGCGGATGCGCTTGTCAAGATTTTTGATGAGAGCCCCGCCGCCGGTAAGCACGATGCCGCGGTCGCTGATGTCGGCTGAGAGCTCAGGCGGCGTCCGCTCCAAGGCCACGCGGATCGCGTTCATGATGACGGCGATGCACTCGCCCAGCGCCTCGCGAATTTCGCTGTCGTCGATGGAGATGGTCTTGGGCACGCCTTCAATCAGGTTGCGCCCCTTGATCTCCATGTTCAAGGGTTTTTCGAGCGGGTAGGCCGAGCCAATCTCAATCTTGATCTGCTCTGCCGTGCGCTCGCCGATCAGCAGATTGTACTTGCGCTTGAGATAGTTGGTGATGGCCTCATCCATCTGGTTGCCGGCCATGCGTACGGAGCGCGAGTAGACGATGCCGGAGAGCGAAATGACCGCAATGTCTGTGGTGCCGCCGCCGATGTCCACAACCATGTTGCCGCCGGGCTCGGTGATGGGCAGTCCCGCGCCAATGGCGGCCACCATGGCCTGTTCCACCAGATAGACCTCGCTGGCCTTGGCCCGATAGGCGGAGTCTTCGACCGCGCGCTTTTCAACCTGCGTAATCTCCGAGGGCACACCGATGACAATGCGCGGATGCACGAGCATCTTGCGGTTGTGCGCTTTCTGGATGAAGTAGTTGAGCATCTTTTCGGTCACTTTGAAGTCCGCAATCACGCCGTCCTTCATCGGCTTGATGGCCACGATGTTGCCGGGGGTGCGCCCCAGCATCTCCTTGGCCTCCTTGCCCACGGCCTCCACGTCGCCGTTGACCTTGTTGATGGCGACGATTGATGGCTCGTTGACCACGATGCCCTTGCCCGCGGCGAACACCAGGGTGTTCGCGGTGCCGAGGTCGATGGCCAGGTCGCTGGAAAACATGCTGAAGAGCGAACGCAGACCGTGCGATCGCGAAGCGCGCGAGGGATAACCGTTCAATGACATTGGAAAGCTGAATCTACCTCAATATGGGTATTGTACGGCCAGTGGGCGGCAGCCGCTCGGCGCTGTTCCGGAGAGAACCACCTCCGGTACCGTGCCGGTGGCGGTTGCGGTACACTCGGAGATTGGCCCGGCGCAGACGCGCTGGCCGATGTGCGTATTTCAACCACTTTTCGAGGTCTTTATGTCGTATCCAACGTACAAGAATCTGGTTGGCGGCGAGTGGGTTCCGGCCGCCAGCGGCAAGACCATCCTGAACCTGAACCCGGCCGACCACTCTGACGTGGTGGGGGCCTTTCCCTCGTCGCATGCCGAGGACGTAAACCAGGCCGTGGCGGCTGCGAAGAAGGCCTATGCCACCTGGCGGCTGGTTCCGGCGCCCAAGCGGGCTGAGATTCTCAGGCGCACGGGTCTGCTGCTGCAGGAGCGCAAGGACAAGTTTGCCCGCGACATGACGCGGGAGATGGGAAAGGTGCTGGCGGAGACACGCGGCGACGTGCAGGAGGCCATTGACGAAGCCTTCTATGTGGCCGGCGAGGGCCGGCGGCTGTTTGGCGTGACCACTCCCAGCGAGCTGCAGAACAAGTTCGCCATGAGCGTGCGCATGCCGGTGGGCGTGGTGGGAATGATTACTCCCTGGAACTTTCCCATGGCCATCCCCAGTTGGAAGCTGTTTCCGGCGCTGGTGGCGGGCAACACGTGCGTCATCAAGCCGGCTTCGGACACGCCGCTTTCGGTGCACAACCTGGTGCGGACCCTGATGGATGCCGGACTGCCGCCGGGGGTGGTGAACATCGTGTGCGGCAGCGGCTCGCATGCCGGCATGACCCTCGTAGAGCATCCCGATGTGCGCGCCATCAGCTTTACCGGGTCGAGCCAGGTGGGCTCGGTGGTTGGTCAGCGGGCGGCCGCCACGTTCAAGGCGGTCTCGCTGGAGATGGGCGGCAAGAATGCGCAGATTGTGATGAATGACGCCAACCTGGATCTGGCGCTGGACGGCGCGCTGTGGGGTGCGTTTGGAACCACGGGCCAGCGCTGCACGGCCACCAGCCGCATCCTGCTGCAGAAGGGGATTGCGGACAAGTTCGCTGCCGAGCTGGTGGCGCGCGCGCGAAAGCTGAAGGTGGGCAATGGGCTGGACGAGGCGGTGGAAGTGGGCCCGCAGGTGAATACCGCGCAGATTGAGACCTCAACAAAGTACGTGGAGATTGCCGTGAAGGACGGCGGCAGGCTGCTGACGGGGGGCAATGCACTCACCGCCGGGGAGTATGCCAACGGCACGTTCTTTGAGCCGACGGTGGTGGGCGGTGTGACCCCGCAAATGCGAATTGCGCGCGAAGAGGTGTTTGGTCCGGTCGTGAGCCTGATCGAGTTCGAGACATTTGAAGAGGCCGTGGAGATCGCCAACTCGATTGACTATGGTCTATCCACCGCGCTCTATACCCGGGACGTGAACAAGGCCTTTGCCGCGATGCGCGACCTGGAGGCCGGAATCACCTACATCAATGCTCCCACCATCGGCGCGGAAGTGCATCTGCCCTTTGGCGGAGTGAAGCAGACAGGCAACGGCCATCGTGAAGGGCTGGGCGCCATCGACTTCTTCACCACCTGGAAGGCCGTGTACGTCGACTACTCTGACAAGCTGCAGCGGGCGCAGATTGACAATGCGGAGTAACCGCCGCCAGAGCGGGGTTGTCCGTGACGCGGCTACTCGCTCTGCTGGGCGCGGATTGAGGCGCCGCCGCCGGCACTGGTGAGGATGCAACTGGCATGCTGGTCGCACTTGTAGTGCACCAGCGTCGAGTTGGTGGCCCAGAAGTTGGCCACGCTCTGCGCCGCCTGGCCGCTGACGAAAAAGTTGTTGCCGCCATTTGAGTAAAGCACGCCTCGCGATGCATCGAAGGCAGTCACGGTTTCATCACCCTGGGCATAGAACGAAGCGGGGTGCAGCGTCGCCCACCTGCGCCGTTCCGCCTCCCGCTCGGCCTCCAGCCGTTTTGCGGCGGCAATTGCGGGCGCACGCATGATCGCGTTCTGTTCGGCGACGGTGGGAAAGTTGGATGATAGGTCCCAATAGTAGATCCTCTTATAGAGGTCCTGCGAACAGGGCAGGACGCCTTGCGCTGATAACGCCACGACCTTTCCGTCCGCATCAAGCTGACGCTGCAGGACGTCGGCGCCTTGTTCGCGCTGAGTCTCCTGTTGCTGCGCTTTCTCGTAGACGGCCTGCCGCGCGGTCTGCTCCGCCTCAAGTCGAGCGGCCTTGCGCGGGCTTGCATGTGCGGGTGTGCCCTCCCTTGAAGGCTTGACGGGAGAAAACGGGAAGAGAATTTCCTTGCTGCACAGGGCAAATCCCGAAGTGTCAAGCAGGCGAACCTTCAGCGAGTACCTTTCGGCGGGATGCGCTGCTACATATCCGAATGCCGCGGTGTAGCGGGGGTCCATTGCCTCAATTGTGAGCTTGTATTGCATTTTGCCGTCCCAGCGCGCAATCAGATGCCCCCGCATGCCCTCGGCGGCGACAATGCCCTGGCCCAGATCGTCGGGCGTCTGTTTCGGCTTGGGCCGCATGGTTAGAACCAGATAAACGGCCCCTGCGGCGAGCACGGCAAAGCCAATCACGAGGGCCACGGCACGGAAGTTCGTCCGCTCAAGAAAACCGGCGAATATCGAGCCCAGAGACGGCCGCCTTTGGATTCCCTGACTGGCCATGCCCTCGGGAGCCTGTCTCGGGCGTCGCATTCTTGGCGGTGGTCCCTGATGCGAATCTGCCATCGGTCAAACCTCTTTCCATTTGATTGAATCGTAAGCCCGAAGGGATGCAATGGGCCGGCCAACCGCCGCCCATGACAAAACCAATGTACTCCGTTCCATCGAGCTAGTGATGGATTTCCGGTTCACCCTCTTGATTCCATGCCAGCGGATGCGCGTCGTCCAGAACATTGCGCAGCGCAAAGCTGGTTTCGATGCGCGTAACACCGGGCAGGCGCGAAAGTTCGTTCTGGTGGAGCCGTCCGTAATCATCGATGCCGCTGACGCGCGCCACCAGCATGTAGTCATACTGCCCGGCCATCAGGTGGCAACTGACAATCTCATGGCAGTGGCGGACGGCAGCTTCAAACGCGGAAAGCACAGCCGCTGACTGGCGCTCAAGCGTGACACGAATATATACGGTTTTGCGTTTGCCGAGCAGGCGGTCATCAATGAGGGCACGGTATCCGCGGATGGCGCCGGATGACTCAAGTACCTGAATGCGGCGCGAGGCAGCCGAAGCCGAGAGCCCGACCGCCTCGCCCACCTCAAAATTGGTTGCGCGCCCAAAGCGCTGCAGAAAGCCAAGAATGGCGGTATCGAGTCCGTCGAGTCCGTCCCCGGTCACATTTTCGGTTGATTCTTGCATGGACTGGTCATTTTCGTCATGTTTTGATTCCATGGGGTCCTTTTAGCACGAAATTTGCACACATTGGAAGCAAAATGCGCCGTAGGATGTGTGACGGCCGTAAGCGGTAAACGGGGATCGCGGGAACGGTCTCAGGCTCCCGGCGGATTGCCCGGACGCGACCCTCCCGCTTTCAGTCTTACGGCCTTTGCATCCAACGGGCAGGGGGCAGTGCGATGGTGATCGGTGTTCCCAAAGAGATCAAGGACAACGAGGCGCGCGTGGGGGTGACGCCAGCCGGCGTGAAGGCGCTCACCGAAGCCGGACATAAGGTGCTGGTGGAGACGCAGGCCGGGGCGCAATCCGGCTTCCCTGACGAGGAGTATCAGAACGCCGGCGCCGAGATGGTGGGTGATGCCGGTTACGCCTGGGGCGAGGCCGAGATTGTTGTCAAGGTGAAGGAGCCGATTGACCGCGAATATGGCTACTTCCGCACCGGGCTGGTGCTGTTCACCTATCTGCACCTGGCTCCGCTTCCGGCTCTCACGAACAAGCTGCTTGAGACGGGGGTGATTGGCATCGCGTACGAGACGGTGCGCGACCGCACGGGCATGCTGCCGCTGCTGATGCCGATGAGCGAGGTGGCGGGCCGCATGAGCGTGCAGGTGGGCGCCAGCTATCTGGAAAAAGAGCGCGGCGGGCGGGGAATTCTGCTGGGCGGCGTGCCGGGCGTTCCTCCCGCCCACGTGACCATCATCGGAGGCGGCATCGTGGGCAACAATGCGGCCCGCATCGCACTGGGCTTCGGGGCCAAGACGACTCTCATCGACATCAATCTGAACCGGCTGCGGGAGCTGGACGACATCTTTAATGGACGGCTGCACACCCTGGTGTCGAACAGCTACAACATCGGCAACGCCACCCGCGAGGCCGACCTGGTGATTGGCGGGGTGCTGATTCCCGGCGCGACGGCTCCTAAACTGGTGACCCGCGCCATGGTCAAGCAGATGAAGCAGGGCGCGGTGATTGTGGACGTGGCAATCGACCAGGGCGGATGCGTGGAGACGGCGAGGCCGACGTCGCACTCCGACCCAAGCTACGTGGTGGACGGGGTAGTGCACTATTGCGTAACCAATATGCCGGGGGCCGTGCCGCATACGTCGACGCTGGCACTGACAAACTCCACCTTCCCCTACCTGTTGCGCATGGCCAACCTGGGCGCGCGGGAGGCGCTCGGCCGGGACAAGGGATTCGCCGAGGGGTTAAACACCTGGCTGGGCACGCTGACGCATCACGGCGTGGCCGAGAGCCAGCAACGCCCATGGACGGATGCCGCCACGGTGCTTGCGTGACTTGCGATTGCGCCGGAGAACCTGCCCAGTGAGAGCCTGCCCAGAAAAAGTGGAACTATAATCGCCGCATGCCACAAGGGGGCGATTCGCGGCGTCGTTGGGTGGCCCTGCTGGGCGTAGGCGCGCTGCTGTTCTTTGTCCTCCTGGGCGCGTTGCAGGCCTTTAACACCTCACACATTCAATTCCTCAATCCTGAGACGGCAGGGGAGACGCTGGTCTTCACCAGCCTCACGGTGGTGGTTTTCCTGCTGCTGCTGGTGGCGCTGATTCTGCTGCTGCGGAACGTGTTGAAGGTCTATGCGGACCAGAGAAGCAGCGGGCTGGGCGCGCGCCTGCGCACGCGGATGGTGGTTGGCGCGGTCCTGATTGCGCTTACTCCGGCCGTATTCATGTTTCTCTTTAGCTTTCAATTGATGAACCGGTCCATCGACCGGTGGTTTTCGCCCAACACGTCGGAGTTGCGGCAGGACTCGACCCGCGTGGTGCTGGAACTGGCGCAGTACGTGACGAACAATGCGCGGGTGGAGGCGGAGTCGATTGCGTCCATGCGCGCGGTGGATCAGCCGAAGCCTGCCCTGCTGGATGCGCTGGGTTCGCATCGCGTCACGCTGGCGGGCGGGTTTGCCATGGTGTACGGCCCGGACCAGGAGATGCTGGCCGGTTTTCAGGCTCCGCCGGCAACAGCCGAAGTGAGCATTCTGCCGTGGCTGCAGGAGGGCGTGCAGGGTGCTCCGGTGGCATTGCCCGGACCGCTGCCGGCGAGTCTATTGCAGGCGGCGCAGCGCAGCGGTTCGCCGGTGCTGCGCGTGGGGGGGCTGGATTTTGCCCTGGGCATGGCGACGGCGCGCTCGGGAAAGATCGTGGTGGTGGCGCTGCCCATGCCGCAGGGGCTGAGCCAGACGGCCTCGCGCATCCGGTCCGGCGCGGCGCAGTACTGGGACCTGTTCCGCTCACGCAACAGCATCCGTTCAACATTCTTCCTGATGCTGCTGCTGATCACGGTTGTAGTCTTCTTCGCGTCGGTATGGCTGGCGGTGTTTCTCTCCAAGCAGATTACGCGTCCGGTTGAGGCGCTGGCTGATGCCATGGATGAGATTGCCGCGGGCAAGTATGAACATCGCGTGGAACTGGTGACGACCGGCGAGATGGCCGAGCTGGTGAACTCGTTCAACCATATGGCGGCTGATCTGGATGCGGCGCGCCAACTGGCTGAGAGCTCGTCGGCAAAGCTCACGGCGGCCAACCAGGCCATCGAGGAGCGGCGGCGCGAGCTGGAGACGATTCTCGAAACCATCCCGAGCGGGGTGGTGACGCTGGACGGCGCAGGCCAGGTGCTGCAGGCCAATCTCGCCTTTGCCGCGTTGATGGGCCAGCCGGACAATATCTCGCTCTGGGGCAGGAGGCTGAGCGACCTGTTGCCGCAGGAAAGCGCGGATGACTTTGCGAGTGTCATTCGGCGCGGGCGGCGCATGGGGCTGGCGGCGGCGGAGATGGAGTTTCATGCCTGGGGGCGCACGTTGCACCTGGCGGTGACAAGCGCGCGGCTGGAGCTTGCGCAGGGCAAGACGGGCACGGTGCTGGTGGTGGAGGACACCTCGGAGCTGCTGCGTGCGCAGCGCCAAATGGCGTGGAAGGAAGTGGCGCAGAGGGTGGCTCACGAGATCAAGAATCCACTGACGCCCATCGCGCTGTCAGCGGAGCGGATTGGGCGGCACCTTGAGCGCGCGCAGGCGGATTCGTCGGCGGTCATCCGCAAATGCACAGAGGTGATCCTGGGCTGCGTGCAGACGCTGCGTACACTGGTGGATCAGTTTTCGGCGCTGGCGCAGTTTCCCGCGCCACAGCCGCGCGCCTGTGACCTGAATGGAGTGGTGGAGGAGGCGCTGGCGCTGTTTGCCGGACGGCTGGAGGGCATCACGGTGCGGCGGGCCCTGGAGCCCGAGATACCCACCGTGCTGGCCGATCCCGAGGCGATGCGCCGGGCGCTGGCCAACCTGATCGACAATGCCGCCGAGGCGATGCAGGGCAGCCTGCTGCGGGTGTTGACCATCACCAGCGGACTGGCCGAGGACGGATCCGTGGTGGAGCTGACGGTGGCCGACACCGGGCATGGACTGACGGATGAGATTCGCGAGCGCCTGTTTCTGCCGTTTTACTCCACCAAGCAGCGGGGCACGGGACTGGGGCTGTCGATTGCGGCCAAGATTGTGCAGGATCACGGGGGCTCCATCCGCGCGGAGAGCAACGTGCCGAAGGGCGCGCGATTCCTGATCCGACTGCCGCTGGCCGGTACGGATGAACATGCGGACCGGGAAAACGGCACGACTAAGACGATGACGGGAGCGCCCTCATGAACCACATTCTGGTGGTGGACGACGAGGCGGAGATTCGCTCGTCGCTCGAGGAGATTCTGCGCGAGGAGGGCTACGGCGTGGCCACGGCGGCGACGGCAGCCGAGGCCGCGGAGCGCCTGGAGGATGCTCCCTATGACGTGGTGCTGCTGGACATCTGGCTGCCCGACCGCGACGGGCTGGATATGCTGGCGGAGATTCACGGCCAGGCCGCCGGGGCGCGTCCAGAGGTGATCATCATCTCGGGGCACGGCACCATCGAAGCGGCAGTGAAGGCCACCAAGCTGGGAGCGTATGACTTTCTAGAGAAGCCGCTCTCGCTGGAGCGTACGCTGATTGTGCTGAAGAATGCCGTGGAGGCGCACCGCCTGCGTACGGAGAACCTGGAGTTCAAGCGGCAGTTCAGCGTGAGTTCGGTGATTACAGGTGAAAGCGTGCCGGTAAAGGCTCTGCGGCAGCAGATTCGCCTGATGGCGCCGACCAATGGCCGGGTGCTGATCTATGGCGAATCGGGCACGGGCAAGGAGCTGATTGCTCGCGCCATACATGCGGAGAGTCCGCGGCGCGACCGGGTGTTTGTGGAGCTGAACTGCGCCGCGATTCCGGAATCGCACATTGAGGCGGAGTTGTTCGGCTATCGCCATGGCGCCGTTCCGGGCGGTGCTCCGGAGCAGCGCGGAACGCTGGAGCGCGCCGACAGCGGTTCGCTGTTTCTGGACGAAGTGGGCGACATGAGCCTGAAAACGCAGGCCAAGATGCTGAGCGCGCTGGACGATCAGCAGTTCACGCCGGTGGGCGGCACCCAGCCGCTGCATGTGGATGTGCGCCTGATTGCCTCAACCAACAAGGACCTGGAAGAGGAGATTGCGAAGGGCAACTTTCGCGAAGATCTGTTCTACCGGCTGAACGTGGTTCCCTTTTTCGTTCCGCCGCTGCGGGAGCGCAAGAAGGATATTCCGCCGCTGGTGCGGGAGTTTCTGGGCGAGTTTGGACGGCAATATGGCCGCCCGCGCATGGAGATCAGCGAAGAGGCGCTGGAGGTGCTGGACCGCTACCACTGGCCGGGCAATGTGCGCGAGCTGAAGAACGTCATCGAGCGGGTGCTGATCCTGAATCCGCGTGTGCAGCGCATCGAACGCAAGCATCTGCCGCCGCTCACCCACAAGGCGGGCAACCGGTCCACTGAGGAGTTTTCAACGCTGCAGCAGGCTCGCGATGCCTACGAGCGCGAGTACATCCTGAAGAAGATTGAGGAAGCGCGCAACAACGTAAGCCGCGCCGCGGAGCTGCTGGGACTGGAGCGCAGCCATCTCTACCGCAAGATGAAGGCTCTGGGCATCACCGTACGGGAGTGATGCGCCCGGCCGGGCACGGTGTCGTGTCCTTCCCGGCTGGCGGACCGAATCAGAGCCGGAGTGCCCGGCATGGTGAAGCACGGGCACAGGCAGGCCGCGGCTGGGGCAAACCGGAGAACCAGCGCGACTTCTGATGCTCCCAAAGGGGTTGCCGCGGGCCTGCGAATGTGACTAAAGGGCGGAAAAGTGGCATCAAAGTTGTAAACAGTGCTTCCCTTTATGGAATAAGTTCGTGCTAGTCTAGCGACCTGGAGGTACCTATGAGGCAGGATGTCTATCGCACCGCGTATGACGAAGCGCGTGCGGAGCTTGCGGAACTCATGTCGGAGTTTGAACGCCTGCGCGTCCGCAAGGAACAACTGGAGAAGGTTCGGGAAACCCTGAAGCCGCTTGCCGATCCAAACGGCAACGAATCGGTGGAGGAGATCCGCCCCGCAAATACGCCGTCCTACACCTTTTAAGCCTCCCGGGTCCGCCGCGGCATCATCCGCCGGGAGGCGGGATCTGCCGAGCCTGGTGATCCGCATACCCGCATCCAGCGGCGACATGCCCGGCCTGCACGCCAGGGCGCGGTTCTGTCAAATCATTCAAAGCTATTGCAGGATCGGGCTCATTGAGCCGGGGTTGTCGCCGAGCGTCGGATCAACCCGGAAGTCCCATACAGTCTGATTGATGTCATCAGGCGACAGAATCTCAACCAGGGCATATTCCCCGATGAGCAACGGCTGGGCCGGCGTGACCCTGAGCCAGTGCCCGCCCGGCAGCGCCTGCACCGTGGCGGGCATCACATCGTCGCTGGGGGTGACTTTTCCAGCGGAGTTGACGGCGATGGCGCCAATGATGCGGACGGCCCTGCGCTGGCTGACGCGCACAATCGCGAAGCTCGAGGACGCGGAGTGGGCGCCGTGGCGGCTGTTGGCCACGTCTTTTACGTTGCCGGTGTTTACGACCAGCGCGTGGGAGGTGACCGCGCCGTCCTTCTCCTGCGTGTCAAGCGAGAGGTAGATGGCCGGGTCGTTCACGTGAAGGTGAACCCGGGCGTGCGCGCCGTCGAGCTCGATGTTGGCGCGGGATCCGGCCAGGGGATTCCAGGCGCGGAGGCCGAAGCGGCTGCGGGTCTTCATGTCAATGACGGTGGGAACCAGCTCGACGAGCTCCGGAGTGCCGCGAAATGTGTCCAGCACAAAGACGCCGTCCTCGTCGGGCAGTTGCAGGCCCTTGGCCACCTCGGGCATGCGGCCCTGCTCGTCGGCGCGCGCGGCGGCCTCTTCCTTGTCGAGTTCCCGCGCCTCTTTCATCGCCGGGGAGGCCTCCCCGGGCTCGCTGGTGTGGTTGGCCTCCCACTTTTTGGTGGCTACCCAGTCCACCAGGCTCGCGGGTATCTCTTCCCAGTCGCCGCGCTCCTGGGAGAGGAAGCGGACGCGATCGCCCAGGATGGTGTAGGTGCGCACCATCTGGTAGGTGCCGTCTTTGAGGATGAGGCGGTGGTTTGCGCCCATGCCGGGAATGCCGGGCTTAAGGGGAACCGGTTTCTGGTTTTGCCGGGCCTGATTCTGATTGCTCTGGCTCTGCCCGTCCTGATTCTGCCCGTCAGGCGCCTGCTGGCCGGGCGCGCCGGCGGCCTGCGCCGCGCAGACCAGCGGCGCCAGCAGCGCACCCACCAGGATGGCAAGCAGGATACGGCGCAGATGAACGGCAACGCTCATGGACCCACAGTTTAGACGAAGCGGGAGAAGCGCGGTTGGCGAGGGAATTCCCGCCAAGCCGGGCGTCGGATGCGAGACACGGAAGGCCATGCCCGCCATGTTAGGGTGGGAGACACTGCCATGACTTCACTGCAGGAACAATTCGGCCAGGTCGATATCTATCTTTTCGATCAGCTTTTGAAGGGGCGCATCACGCCCGGGATGCGGATTCTGGACGCCGGGTGCGGCTCAGGCCGGAACCTTGCCTACCTGTTGCGCGAGGGGTACGAGGTGTTTGCCGCCGATGCCGATGCCGCGGAAGTGGAGGCGGTGCGCCGCACGGCCGGCGAGTTGGCGCCGAAGCTGCCGGCCGGAAATTTTCGGGTGGAGACGGTGGAGAAGATGTCGTTTGAGGATGCATGCGCGGACGTGGTGATCTGCAACACGGTTCTGCACTTTGCGCGGGACGACGCGCACTTTGAGGCGATGCTGCGCGAGCTGTTCAGGGTGCTGAAGCCGGGTGGGCTGTTCTTCAGCCGCCTGGGGTCGGTGATGGGCATGGAGCGACGGGTTGAATCGGTGGAAGGGCGGCGCTTCAAGTCGCCCGACGGCTCGCTGCGGTACCTGGTGGACGAGGCACTGCTTGAGAAGTACACGCGGCAGTATGGCGTGCTAGCCGACCCGCTGAAGACGACCATCGTGCACAATCTGCGGTCGATGACGACATGGGTGGTGAGGAAGAGCGGGAGCTGAGGCAGGCAACCGCTCAGAGCTGGCGATGAGGATTGTATTCGCCGTTAAGGAATCTATCGCAAGAACGGATTGCTTGAGTTAAACATTTCGTACATATCCGTGACTACGGGTTCCGTGCCGCACATGGCGGGCTTGAACTTCCATTTTTTGAGAGCCATAATCAGCTGCTCATCATTCACACGGCCTCCACTCCTGACGATTTCTACATTGCTGACGGTGCCGTCCTTCTGGACCGTTATCTCGGCATCCGACTCGATTTGCCCGCGAACGTGTTCCACAGCGAAGTCAGGCATTGGGTGATATAGCATCACTGGTGTTGTCTTGTCCGGGCATTCGCGGCGCTCAATTGCGCCCGCAGGTGGAATCAAGAGCTTTGGATCAAGAGGGGAATCCTGCAGCGCGGTCACCGTTGCGGCCATGACGAGGCCCCCATTTTTAAATGACTCAAAGGTGCGTGGATAGCGATGTCCATCGAAGTCGATATAGTCACCGTACTTGCGTTGAAGGATCTCGTCTCTCGCATAGCCTTCAATAGTTAGCGTTTCGATGACGATGTCGTGGGTTGCCTGGTCAACACAGAACTCGAAATGCTCTCTTTTGAACTTCGGATCCGGATTTTGAGCCATCAGGCAATTCAGGTGTATACCGTCTTCGGTGCGCTGCTTCTCCGAGCGCGTCACAAGCCCGGCGTATGGGCGACCAACATGAAGCAGGTTCATCAGGTCATTAATCTGTTCAGGAGTGAAGCCGACGTTACGAATGGTGTAGGATCGGTCGCCGTTTTGAAATTTGACCTGCTCGAACTTCCCAAGCGACACCCGGCTCCACCACCTGTCTTTGGCTGCCCACCGCAGCCGCAGATGACCCTGCATGGGAAGGCTGAGCTGAACGGTGAAATCAACATCCATCACAAATGGACGGCTGGCGTCATCCAGAAGCGCGGCCTGCCGGCAAGCCATCTGCAGCAGGTCCGGCTTGGCCGGAGGGTCTGAGGCAAAAAGAGATATTGGTTGCAAGAGCAGGACGGCAAATAGCAGAGCCCTTCGCGTCATCACCCAATCATAGGGCAACTTTCTGCGGACAGGTCTCCAGTTTCTGTGCGAAGGCAGATTCGCAAGTAAGGTTTGAAGCGGAATGCGGCCAGCCGAAAATTCGTTGCGTGCTACCTCTCGCTGTCGAGCATACGCATGTGTCCTTCTTCGTAGCGGGTGCCTGCTACGGCGGAGGGCGGGACGGCGGCTTCGATGTCGGCGATGTCGTCAGGGGTGAGGTTGACGGTAAGGGCGGCGAGGCTCTCGGCGAGCTGGGCGCGGGTGCGGGAGCCGATGACGGGCACAACGGAGTCGTCTTTGGCCAGGACCCATGCGATGGCGAGCTGGGTGGAGGTGATGCCGCGGGCGTCGGCGAGCGAGCGGAGCGTCTCAACGAGCTGCCGGTTCTGGACGAGGTTGTCGCCGAGGAAGCGCGGGAAGCGGTTGCGGATGTCGCCGGGGCCGCTGGGGGCGGAGGCGGAGAGCAGTCCGCGGGAGAGCACGCCGTAGGCGGTGACGCCGATGCCGAGCTCGCGAAGGGTTGGGAAGATCGTGTCTTCAGGCCGCCGGCTGACGAGGGAGTACTCGATTTGCAGATCGACGATGGGGTGGACGCTGGCGGCGCGGCGGATGGTTTCCGGCCCCACCTCGGACAGGCCGATGTGGCGGACGTAGCCGGCGCTGACCATGTCGGCGATGGCGCCGATGGTGTCCTCGATGGGAACGGCAGGGTCGAGGCGCGCGGGGCGGTAGATGTCAATGTATTCGACGCCGAGGCGCTTGAGGGAGTAGGCGAGGGCGGTTTTGACGGCGTTGGGGCGGTGGTCGTAGCCGAGCCATGAGCCGTCGGGGGCGCGCTGCGCGCCGAACTTGACGCTGACCAGAACCCGCTCGCGCTGGAAGCGAATGGCGTTGGCGATGAGCATCTCGTTGTGGCCCATGCCGTAGAAGTCGCCGGTGTCAATGAGGTTGACGCCCGCGTCAATGGCGGCCTGGATGGTGGCGAGACTCTCGGATTCGTCGGCAGGCCCATACATGCCGCTCATGCCCATGCAGCCGAGAGCGATGCGTGAGACCTGGGGACCGGTGCTGCCCAGCTTGCGGAGTTCGATTGCGGTGGCGGTCATGCGGGCTCCTTTTCCATGCAGCATGCTAGGACGCCTGGCGGAAGAGTGCAAACCGCGGCGGCATGAGACTGCTGTTTCACAAATGGCCGTAATTCACTGCAAAAGCGCTGTGGAAAAGTGCAAATATTTTCGGGGGCAGGGGGTACCGCCACCACGGCCCAGCGCTTCCCGGCGTGATTTCGTCTGAAGCCATTGTGCGCCAGGCGGGGGTAATTCACTGCAAAGGTGCGTGAGGGAATCTGGGGCGGACTTGTCGGTTGCGACTGTGCCGCCCGCCGTGCGGGTGCAACGGCCGGGCACCCGGGGGTTCAGCGCGGTGCCGCAAGCCGTGCCGCGTGAGCCACCTGCCATGTGGCGGGAAATCCTTGAGGGTTGATTGAGTTTTCGGCCACTTTTCCAGTTCCGCCGGGGATGGAAATCTGCCATACTTGATTGTGCCCACCTGGTACGGCCAATCACAACAATACAAAAATGAGGGTGCATCGATGTCGGCAAAGTATGTCTTTGTGACGGGCGGAGTTGTGTCCAGTTTAGGCAAGGGCCTGGCGGCGGCCTCCATCGGCTGCCTGCTTGAGAGCCGCGGCCTGCGCGTGAACATGATGAAGTT
>DASSHM010000242.1:0-6537 GCA_035692885.1 Occallatibacter sp. | reverse complement strand
ATGTCGCTCTTGGACGTGAGTCCCACCTGCGTCGCCACCACGGTTCCGTTGCGATCGACAAAGAACGAGGTGGGCAGCTCATCGAGCCCGCCGTAGGACTTGCTGATGGCGTCAGCGTTAATGAGAACGGGATAGGTGATGCCGAGCTGATGCGCGGTCATGGCAATGGCCTTTTTTTCTGCTGCCAGCTCGGGTTTGTTGTCGGGGTCGAGCTCGTCGGCCGAGATGCCCAGTACCTCAAAGCCCTGCGGTCCGTACTGCTTGCGCAGCTCCGCGAGCCAGGGGGTCTCAATTTTGCAGGGGGCGCACCAGGTGGCCCAGAAGTTGATGAGCACGGCCTTGCCCTTGTAGCTGGCGAGGGAGACCTTTTGCCCCGCGGGCGTCTCCAGGGTGAAGGCGGGTGCCGGCTTATTCATGAGCGCCAGGTTGTTCTGGAGCAGATTGCCGGCGGCATCGGCGGCCATCTCGGCGTGTTTGACGTCAGCCGCCGCGCGGGCTTTGGCCTGCCTGCGATATTCCCAGTTGGCCCACCCTGCCCAGGCAAAGGCGGCAATGAGAACAAGCACGATGAGAAGGACAATTCGGTTTCGCTGCAAGGGGTAGACCTCTGGCCCTCATTGTACGAGGGTTCGCGGCCGGAGGGAAACGGCCGGGCGCGACGGCCGGGCGGAGCGATGCCGGGAGTAAGTGGATGGGCGGCCGGGGCGATTGGCCGGAACAGAACGGGCCTACAGAATGCGCACTGGAACCTGACCGGGCCCGACCGGGAACAGGTGCGAGCCAGAGGAACATGAGACGCGGAACTGATACCATCAGAAACCGATGAAAGAGAGACAGGAACCGGAGCGCGTTACCCCGGCGCAACTGGTGCGCACAGAGGCGGCGGCACTGCAGGCAATGGCTGACAGGCTGGAGGGGCCGATGGCGGCAGCGTTTGACCGCGCGGTGGAGCTGATTGTGCGCTGCGGCGACGGCCATGGCCGCGTAGTGGTGACGGGCATGGGCAAGAGCGGGATCATTGCCCAGAAGATTGCGGCAACGCTGAGCTCGACGGGGAGCCCGGCGCTGTTTCTGCATCCGGCGGAGGCGGTGCACGGCGACCTGGGCGTGCTGATGGCAGGCGACGTGGTGGTTGCGCTGAGCGCGAGCGGCGAGACGGAGGAGATTCTGCGGCTGCTGGCCACGCTGAAGCGCAAGGGCGATGCGCTGGTAAGTCTGTGCTGCAATCTTGCATCCACGCTGGCAACGGCGAGCGACGTGGCGCTGGATTGCGGCGTGGAGCGCGAAGCCTGCGGACTGAACCTGGCGCCCACGGCGTCAACAACCGCCATGCTGGCGCTGGGCGACGCGCTGGCAATTGCCGTGAGCCTGAGGAAGGGCTTCAAGGCGGAGGACTTCGCCGAGCTGCACCCGGGCGGCAAGCTGGGCAAGCAACTGGCGCGGGTGCGTGACCTGATGCATAAGGGCGAGGACGTGCCTGTGGTTGCGATGACGACGCCGATGACCGACGTAATTTACGAGATGTCCTCAAAGAAGCTGGGCATGACGACGGTGCAGGAAAGCGGCCACCTGCGCGGGGTAATCAGCGACGGGGATCTGCGGCGGCTGCTGGAGCGCGAAGGCGGCGCGGCGCTGACCAGGACGGCCGGCGAGGCGATGAACGCGCGGCCCAGGACGATTGCCTCGGGGGAGCTGGCGGTTAAGGCGCTGGCGATGCTCGAAGAGAAGAAGATTACCAGCCTGATTGTGGTGGATGCCGACGAGCGCGTGGAGGGCGTGGTGCACCTGCATGACCTGTGGGGCGTGGAGATGATTTGAGGTTTAGAATCGAGAGGGACAATGCAGCTCATCAAGGAGACTTATGGCGATCGATTTTCGTAGGGTTCGTTACAAGGAACTCAAGAGTCCTCAGAAGGAGGCCTATAACTTCCAAAAAATATCGGCCTTACTCGCCGACTTTGGTTACAGTACTATTCGCTTGAGTGATGATTGGAATGGCGCAGATTTTATTGCACAACATCATGACGGCAACGTATTTCTTAAGGTGCAGCTCAAAAGTAGACTAACATTCAGCAAGAAGTACAAAGATAAGGAACTGATGGTTTGCTTTAGAGTTGGAGAGAAATGGTTCCTCTATCCTCATGACGAACTACTAGAGAAAGTCATAGCTGAAGGTTTAATGGAGGGGACAAAATCTTGGGATGAGCGCGGGGGCTATCACTTCCCGCAGCTCTCAAAACGATTGAAGGAATTGCTTGAACCATATCGAGTTCCATCGACGCTCGAATAGCCCCGATAGGCATTCTTTATCGACTCTCCCTACGTTTAGAATAAAAGTGGATTGAATTTGTCTTGCGCCTGTATGTTCGGGCGGGAAAGTTTGCGCACACTTTTTATGCATCGTTGGTCGAAGCTCTTTGTTCCTACTCTTCGGGAGGCCCCGGCGGATGCTGAGGTGGCCAGCCACAAATTTCTGCTGCGGGCGGGCTACATTCGCCAGCTTGGCGCGGGCATCTACAACTATCTCTTCATGGGCCAGCGGTCGCTGAACAAGATTATTGCGATTGTGCGCGAGGAGATGGATACGATCGGGCAGGAGTTCTACCTGCCGGGCATTTTGCCGCGCGAGCTATGGGAGCAGAGCGGGCGCTGGTCGGCGATGGGCGACAACATGTTCCGGCTGAAGGACCGCAAGGGCGCGGACCTGTGCCTGGGCATGACGCACGAGGAGGTGATGACGGCGATTGCGCGCAACGAGCTGCGCAGCTACAAGCAGTTGCCGCAGATCTGGTACCAGATTCAGACCAAATTTCGCGATGAGCCGCGACCGAAGTCGGGCTTGCTGCGGGTGCGGCAGTTCATCATGAAGGACTCGTACTCGTTTGACATCGACAAGGCCGGGCTGGACCGGAGCTTTGACCTGCACGACGAGGTTTACCGGCGGATTTTTACGCGCTGCGGCCTCAAGTTTGTTGCGGTCGAGGCGGATTCGGGGGCCATGGGCGGGTCGCAGTCGCAGGAGTTCATGGTGTATACCGACGCGGGCGAGGACCTGATTGCGAGTTGTCCAGCGTGCGGCTATGCGGCGAACCTGGAGAAGGCTACCTCGCGACTGGAGCCGGTGACTGAGATGGAGCCGGCGGGCGATGGCAAGCCGGAGCCCGTGCATACGCCCGGTTGCGCGGCGATTGCCGACGTGGCAGCGTTCTTCGGGATTTCGCCGGCGAGCGACATCAAGTGCGTGGCGTACATGGCGCTGGAGCGCGCAACGGGCGCGAAGGATGCCGGATCTTCAAAAGACAGTTGGCACGGTGTGGCGGCCTTCCTGCGGGGCGACCACCAGGTGAACGAAACCAAACTGATGGGGGCGGTGGGCGCCGCCGAGCTGCGCACCATGCAGAGTGAGGAGTTGGCGCAGTTCCTGCAGGGACCGGCGGGCTACCTGGGCCCGGTGGGTCTGAAGGCGGATGAGAAGCCGAT
Source organism: Occallatibacter sp. (assembly GCA_035692885.1). Lineage (GTDB taxonomy): Bacteria > Acidobacteriota > Terriglobia > Terriglobales > Acidobacteriaceae > Telmatobacter. Next base: position 3,057 of record DASSHM010000242.1, on the reverse strand, counting down.
GAGCGAGGGGCTGACGGTGGTGGCGGACCGGTCTCTGGAAGGACGCCGGAACATGGTCTGCGGCGCGAACAAGGCCGACTATCATCTGCGCAACGTGACCCCGGGACGCGACTTTGGCTGGACCGTGATGGCCGACATCCGCAGCGTAAACGAGGGCGAGGCGTGCCCGAAGGATGGCTGCGCGGGGCGGCTGGTGGTGGGTAAGGCCGTAGAGGTGGGGCACATCTTCAAGCTGGGCTACAAGTACTCCGAGAGCATGGGCGCGCGGGTGCTGGACGAGAATGGCAAGGAAGTAACGCCGATCATGGGCAGCTACGGCATCGGAATTGAGCGCATCCTGACGGCCGCGATTGAGCAGTCGAATGACGGAAACGGTTTCTGGCTGCCGGTTTCGATTGCCCCCTTCACCGTAGTAATCACCATCACCAACGTGGCGGACGAGGCGCTGCGGCAGGCCGGCGGGGCCCTGGCCGCGGAGCTGGAAACGGCCGGAATGGACGTGCTGCTGGATGACAGAGACGAGCGCGCGGGCGTCAAATTCAAGGATGCTGATCTGGTGGGAATTCCCTATCGCATCAACGTGGGCAAGAAGGTTGCCGAAGGCCGCGTTGAGGTGGTGACGCGGGCAACAGCCGCAAGCGAGGAAGTTGCGCTGCACGACGTGGTGACCCACATGAAAGCGCGCGTGCAGGAAGCAGCTCTGCTGACCGAAGTGAACGTGTAGGCCTTTTGTTCAGTTGCCGGGTGAGGCCGGGGAGCAGAACCCGCGAGCGTGTGCCCGCGGGACCGGTTGAAGACGAGGAGCAGGAATGGCATTGAAGGTCAGACTGGCGCGGCCCAAGGGGAAACATCCGTGGCGGCGGATGATTCTGGGCATCGTGCTGCTGTGCGTGGTTGTGTCCGGTCTTGGCCTGCTGGGCCTGTGCGGCTTTTACTACATCAAGTACAAGAGTATTGTGAACGCGCGGCTGAAGCAGCCGCTGTTTGCCAACACGGCAAAGATTTTTGCCGCGCCGAGGGAGGTACGGCCGGGACAACAAATCGGCCTGCAACTGATAGCGACCGAACTGCGCACGGCGGGATATACGACGGATGGCGCCGCGCAGCCGTCGCTGCTGGGCACCTTCAGCCGGGACGGGAGCAGCATTACGGTGCGGCCCGGCCCGCAGTCCTATCATGCCGAGGACCCGGCAACGATTCACATCAAGGGCGGACTGGTGGACTCGATCACGGATCAGCGTGGACAGCCGCTGGCCAGCTATGAGCTGGAACCGCTGCTCATCACGGGACTGAGTGACGCCAGCCGCACCAAGCGGCGGCTGATCACCTACAACGAGATTCCCCGGAACCTGGTGAACGCGGTGGTGGCGATTGAAGACCGGCGCTTTTTTGAGCATGGCGGCGTGGACTACATCCGCATGCTGGGAGCGTTGCGCAACGACCTAACGCCGGGACATCGATGGACCGAGGGCGGATCGACGCTGACGATGCAGCTGGCGAGGGGATTCTTTCTGACTCCGGAGCGGAAGATCAAGCGCAAGCTGAAGGAGATCATGATCACCTTTCAGTTGGAGCACCGGTTCAGCAAGCAGCAGATTTTTGAGATGTATGCCAACGAGATCAACCTAGGCCAGCGAGGCAGCTTTTCGATTGACGGATTTGGAGAGGCGGCACAGGCCTACTTTGGCAAGGACGTGCGGCAGCTTAATCTGGACGAATGCGCGTTGCTGGCGGGCATCATCCAGAGCCCGAACAGGCTGAGCCCCTTCCGGCATCCGCAACGCGCGATTGACCGGCGCAACCTGGTTCTCGACACCATGGTGGAGACGGGCGCGATTACCAAGGAGCAGGCGGAGGACGCCAAGGCCGAGCCACTGCACCTGGCGCCGGGTAGCGTGGACGCCAGCGAGGCGCCGTATTTTGTCGATCTGGTGCGCGACCAACTGGTGCAGAAGCTGGGCGACCTTGACTTTAACCGGGAGGGCTTGCGCATCTATACGTCGCTTGACCCGGACCTGCAGCGCGCAGCCACTGAAGCCGTGGATGCGACGATGCCGATGATCGATGCGCGGGTGGAAAAGCGGTTTGCCCGCCGCAAGAAGAAGCCCGAGCACATCACCTATCCGCAGGTGGCGCTGGTGGCGCTCAATCCGCACACCGGACAGGTGCTGGCGCTGGTGGGTGGACGCAGCTACGGGGCCTCGCAATTGAACCACGCCGTGGCGCAGCGGCCGACGGGCTCGATCTTCAAGCCATTTGTCTTTGCCTCGGCCTTTTCAACGTCGGTTGAGGGCACCCTGCTGCCCAGTCAGGCCACTTTGTTTTCGCAACTGACCATGCTCAACGACCAGCAGACAACGTACACGCTGGATACCGGGCAGGAGTATACGCCACGCAACTACCATGGCGAATACTACGGCGAGATTACGGCCCGGTATGCGCTGCAACGCTCTGACAACAACGCGACGATCAGCCTCGCCTCGATGGTGGGCTTTGACCGCGTGGCGGCGCTGGCCCGTGACGCCGGCGTAAAGAATGCCCAGGGCACTCCGGCGATGGCCATTGGCGCCTATGACGCGACTCCGCTGGATATGGCGGGCGCATACACAATCTTCGCGAATGGAGGCATCCATCTGGAACCGTGGATGCTGGCCAGTATTCGTACGCCCTCCGGCGATGTCATCAGCGACTTTTCTCCGGTGTCAAAGCAGGTCCTTGATCCGCGGGTTGCCTTTCTGACCACCAACCTGATGGAGGCGGTCCTGACGGGCGAAGGCACCGGAGCGGGCGTGCGGAACCTGGGCTTTAGCGCACCGGCGGCAGGCAAAACGGGCACGGAGCACGACTCCTGGTTTGTGGGCTATACCAGCAACCTGCTGTGCATTGTGTGGGTGGGCAACGATGACTACACCGACCTCAAGCTGGAGGGCGCTGACGCCGCACTGCCATTATGGGCCGCATTCATGAAGAAGGCCGTGCAACTGCCGGAGTACAGCGACACCAATGAATTCACGCCTCCGGACGGAGTGGATATCGTGAGCCTGGACAAGGTGACGA
>DASSHM010000241.1:0-12472 GCA_035692885.1 Occallatibacter sp. | reverse complement strand
GCAAACGTCTCGTTTTCCGCACCAGCTTCTTTCACAACCAGTTCGGCCGCCAGATTGAATACGTGGGACTCAACCTGATCCCCCAGTTGCTGCCCAATCTGACACCGGATGAGCAAAATCAGCTTGAACAGTTTTTGCAGGCGAACGGTGCGTATGAACTGAGCCTCAACACCGGAGCCTATCGTGCGCTGGGCTTTGAGACGACACTCGAAAGCGGCATCGGAGCCGGAATTTTTCTCCGTGGCGGTTATACCTATCTCGATGCGGTGGTGCAGCGTTCGTTTTCCAACGACGACGTAGCGCTGCTCGGGCCGGTGCCAACGTTCAACGGAATTCCCATCGGCGTCTATTCGCCTCTGGTGGGAGCGCGGCCCTTCCGGCGCCCTCCCCACACGGGTTTTCTCACTGCTACTTACTCCAGAAAGCGCCTGACGGCTCAGTTCGGGGCAGCATTTGCCAGCCGTTCCGACGATTCAAATTTCCTGGGCTGGGCCGACATCAACGGCGGCAACAGCCTGCTGCTGCCCAACCGCAATCTCGATCACGGCTATGCCCGGCTTGACCTTGTCGCAAGCTATCAGTTGCGCCCATGGATTGCCGTCTACGGCATGGCCGAAAACCTCACCAACAACCAGCACATCGCGCCCATCGGGTTTGTCAGCCTGCCGGCGAGCGTTCGTTCCGGCCTACGCCTCCAGTGGGGAGCAAAACGTTGAAGGGACTGACAACTGGCGGCTCGATTGGAATTCCGGGCAAATGAGAAGGCCTCCAGCCGTAGCCGGAGGCCTTTTTTGCGCCGAGGCCCGATCTGCCCGGCGGCTGGTTCTAGTACATGCCTTCCATGCCGCCGCCATGACCTGCCGCCGGAGCCGGCTTGGGCTCAGGGACATCGACGACAAGGGCCTCGGTGGTGAGCAGGAGCCCCGCGATGGAGGCCGCGTTCTGCAAAGCAGTCCGGGTGACCTTGGTGGGGTCAATCACGCCTGCCTTGACCAGGTTTTCAAAGGTGTGCGTTGCGGCGTTGTAGCCAAAGTGGGGGTCCTTCGCCTCCAGAACCTTGGCTACCACCACGGCGCCCTCTTCACCCGCGTTTGCCACGATCTGGCGCAGGGGCTCTTCCAGTGAGCGCAGCACAATCTGCGCGCCCACCTTCTCGTCGCCCTCCATGCCCTTGAGCAGATCATTGAGCGCGGGAACGGCGCGGACCAGAGCCACGCCGCCACCGGGAACGATACCTTCCTCGACGGCTGCGCGGGTGGCGTGCAGGGCATCCTCAACGCGGGCCTTTTTCTCCTTCAGCTCGGTCTCGGTTGCAGCGCCAACCTTAATGATGGCAACGCCGCCCACCAGCTTTGCCAGGCGCTCCTGGAGCTTCTCGCGGTCGTAGTCCGAGGTGGTCTTCTCAATCTGCGACCGGATTTCCTTCACCCGGCCTTCAATGTCTGAAGCCTTGCCGGAGCCGTCGACGATGGTGGTGTTGTCCTTGTCGATGGTGATGCGCTTGGCACGGCCCAGATCCTCAAGCTTCACGCCCTCCAGCTTGATGCCCAGATCCTCTGTGATGGCCTTGCCGCCGGTCAGGATTGCGATATCGCCCAGGATGGCCTTGCGGCGGTCACCGAAGCCCGGCGCCTTGACGGCAGCAACGTTCAGCGTGCCGCGGAGCTTGTTCACTACCAGCGTAGCCAGAGCCTCGCCCTCAACGTCCTCGGCGATAATCAGAAGTGGCTTGCCGCCACGCGCCACCTGCTCCAGCAGCGGCAGCAGGTCCTTCATGGCGCTGATCTTCTTTTCGTAGATCAGAATGTAGGGGTCGTCCAGCACCGCCTCAAGCCGCTCAGCGTCGGTGACGAAGTAAGGGCTCAGGTAGCCTCGGTCAAACTGCATCCCGTCCACGGTTTCCAGCCCGGTGTGCATGGTCTTCGACTCTTCGATTGTGATTACGCCGTCCTTGCCCACAACCTTCACGGCGTGCGCAATGATGTCGCCAATCTCCTGGTCGCCATTGGCGGAGATCGCGCCCACCTGGGCAACGGAACCCTCATCCACCGGCTTCGACAACTTGCCCAGTGCGCCGCCCTCGGTCCACTTGCCGTCCTTGTCGCGGGCGCCGATGATGGCGGTCACGGCCTTATCAATGCCGCGCTTGAGTGCGGTCGGGTTGGCTCCGGCCGCCACCGTCTTCACGCCTTCGCGGTAGATTGCCTGGGCCAGAACCGTCGCGGTCGTGGTTCCGTCGCCGGCCACGTCGCTGGTCTTCGACGCAACTTCCTTCACCAGTTGTGCGCCCACATTTTCCAGCGGGTCCTTCAGCTCAATCTCCTTGGCCACCGTCACGCCGTCCTTGGTGATGGTGGGCGAGCCGAACTTCTTTTCAATGACAACGTTGCGGCCCTTGGGGCCAAGCGTCGCCTTCACTGCGTCCGCCAGCGTGTTCACACCGCGCAGAATCGCCTGACGGGAATCCTCACCGTGCAGAATTTGCTTTGCCATGCCTGCTTCTCTCCAATCTGGTTATTAAAATCTTCATTCTCTTTGACCGGTACAAACGCGGCGTGAATCGTCGTCGCGCCGCCGTGCTGCCGGTCGACCAAATGCCTGTGCGCACCGGGGAGTCCGGCTGAGCCCCTACTTTTTGACGATGCCCAGAACTTCCTCTTCGCGCATAATCAGGAACTCCTCGCCGTCGATCTTGATCTCGGTGCCGGAGTACTTGCCAAAGAGCACGCGGTTGCCGGCCTTCACGTCCAGAGGGAAGACCTTGCCTTCGTCGTTCGACTTGCCCTTGCCCACGGCGATGACTTCGCCTTCCTGGGGCTTTTCCTTGGCGCTGTCGGGGATGATGATCCCGCCACGAACCGTTTCAGCCTCTTCCACACGGCGGACGAGGATACGGTCATGAAGCGGGGTGAAGCTGGTGGATACGGATGTTGCTGCCATTGCTTCGCTTCTCCTTTATGGGCGGTCAGGGCGGAACCCAGCCGCGGGATTGATTGAGTCGTTCACATCAGAAAAAAGCTTTGGAATGAACGACTCGCAGCCCGAAGTTCAAAGGAAAATTCACAAAGTCCTCACCAGCCCGGGCGCTGGCAGTCGAGCCTTCCAATTGCTAAAGATAGGCAAGTTATGTGCGGTTGTCAAGGCGCAGGCGTCAATATCTGAGCGCAAGTCGCTCATATTTGCAGAATGGCCAATTGAGGCTGTTTATTGTTCATTCTGGCCTCGTCTCGCGCGCTGGTTGAGAGCCCGGTGACCGGCATGTCTCACGCCGCGGATTCCTGCTCTCAGTGCAGCAGTGGGAATCTGGTTCTCCAGCGACTTGAGCCATTCCGAGACAAGTTGCGCGAAGGGGCGACCGTGGCGCAACTGGAAATGGAATGCCCAGGGAGACATCAGGTCATTGACATCCGCGCGCAACTGGCACAATGGGTCGTTCCACCAGTTCTCACCGGGCAGGGTTGTAAATGCCGCCCCGTAGCCGGCCTCTGCAACCGCCGAGCGCACACGCCTGTCAACACCGCCGGAGGGATAGGCGAAAGCGCGAACGGGGGCGCCAAGCAGATCCTGCAGCCGGGACCGGGAATCGGCGACTTCGCGGCGAAGCTGCTCGTCTGAGACAGACGGCAGAAATGGATGCGTCAAGGTGTGCGAGCCGAACTCAACGCCATGCTTCTGCATCGCACGAATCTGCTCCAGCGTCAGCAATCTGCGCGCGCGCACACCAAGCGGGTAATCCCACACGTTCATCTCTCCAATCCGGTCAACCACCAGAAAAACGACGGGCGTATAGCGATGCTGGATCACGAGCGGCAACAGTTCGTCATAGAGGTCGTCATATCCGTCATCGAAGGTGAGCAGGACCTGGTGATCACCGGCCAGCCCGTTAATCCATTCATCGAGCGTGGCGGTCCGATAGCCGCCGCGCTGCATCTGGCGGATCATGCGGTGAAACCGGGCCGGCCGAATATAGTAGGTAGCTTCCTTCTTGCTGGGCGGCGCAGAGATGCTGTGCAGCATGAGAACGCGGTGTGCCGGTCCGGCAAGCTGGCGGAGTTGTGGCCGGGTACATTTACTCTCTCTGACTCCACTCCAGTATTCGGCGTTCTGGGCAACGCGCGTCCACGCCCCGGCCAGCCAGCGCCATTTCGTGCCTTCAGCAGCGGCGCTCAGCACGGCTGCAAGCGCCCGCAGCGGACCGGAGAGATGCCAGGCCAGATGAGCGGCCGTGCGGTCAAGCCAGTATCCGTGAAACATGGCAAGCAGACGGCGGGTCTGCGCGTTCTGCTGGCCGCGCGTGAAGACGCGATGTACATCCAGAGTTCCGCTGGATCGCCAGGCGTGCAGGAAGTAGGGCTTCAATTGCCTGGAGTTTCTGTGGGTCAGCAGGATCCGAGGATCGAAGACCACTTCCACTCCAGACAGGTGCATTCGCAGGCCCATCTCCGTCTCTTCGTCGGAGCCTTGCATCGACTCATCAAATCCGCCGAGGCTGAGAAAGACATCGCGGCGAACGGAGCAATTCAGTCCAAACCACAGGACCTGCTCAACGGCGTCGCCGACTGCATCCATTCCGGTTCTGGTGAGCAAGGCGCTCACCCCGTCCTGAGATTGCGTCCAGGCGGCATGAAGACAACGGTCCACGAATGTTGTCAGGGGCGTATGACGCTCTTCGCGGGCGTGGCTGCATATGGCGATTCTGCGCCCGCCCGCCACGTGGTGATGCCCGATATGCGCCGCCACCAGATTAGGATCTGCAATCACGTCGTCGTCGAGAAAGAGCAGAATGTCACCCAGCGCCGCGCGCGCCCCGGAGTTGCGTGCAGCGGGTAGTCCGCGATTGACCGGATGAAAGATCCAGCGCAACGGGAATGAGCAGTGAAACTCCGCGGCAATCTGTCGCACCTGTCCGTCTTCGCCGTCGCAGACAACCACAATCTCCATATCAGCAAACGACTGGCGTGCCAGAGCATCCAGCGTGGCGCGCAGCAGAACAGGGCGCTTCCACGTGGTTACCACCACGCTGCAACGCATCAACCGCGAAATCCGCGAGGTCTCGTCCATGGCGTTCAGAGTGGACTCCCGGACCGGCTCCGGTAGAGCGGGAGCGCGGCCGTCGATGCCCAAACCACAAGATACACGCAGCCGCCAGCGATGCTGGCAGCCAGAAGGGCAGACGATGAGAGCCGGGCAGACAGAGCGAACAACAGGGCGAGCTCGGCAGCAAGCACCGTGAGGGGCCATGTCATACCAGCGAGGAGTTGCCGAATCAGCTTTGCAACGGGAATGCGGGCAAGTTTGCAGGCTGCAGCGGTAAACCAGGCAAGATTGACCACAACCTGTGCAAAGGCGAGTGCGATAGCAAGTCCCACCGCCCCCTGCCCGGAGACCAGCAGCATTGCTCCGGCCAGAGATACCAACCCAGTGACCATGGAGATGATCGCAGCCCGCTTCACCGCGCGGCGCGCGAAGAGCAGGAGGTCAGAGGTATACGCCAGCGCGTGCCCGAAGGCTGCCAGCAGAAGCCACCGCAGGACGGCCGAGGCCGCGGAATACGAATCGCCAGCCCAGATGTGGATGATTGGACCGGCGGCGAACGCGCCGAACACGACAAAGGGAATGACAGCGCCAAAGACCAGGCGCTGAAATCTGAAGAAGATGTTCTTGACGCCCGGCTCATCACCTGCTGCTGCGCAGTTCGACAGCAGGGGCAGAGCAACGCTGGCGCCGCGGTCAACGAGATTGCGAAGCTGTGCTGGAATTTTGCCGGCCAGGCCAAACATCGCGGCCTCGCGCATTGAGCCCATGGATCCAAGAATTGCCCAGACGCCCAGATCAAAGGCCGCTCCGCCCAGGTTCTGGAGGAATGCCCATTTGCTGAGACGCACAAGAGGCTTGAGCATCTGCCAGTCAAAGCTGCGCACGCTCAGGCGGCCACCGGGTACCGCGACCGGCAGAACGGCGGCAAGAAGCAGGAGCCGGAGCGCGGAGGAGGCCAGCAGTGCCTCGGCCAGCCCCACAATGCCGTATCCGGCCATCAGCAGGGCAATCGAGAGCACCGCCTGCACGGCTGAGCAGACCAACTGAATTTGATTAACGCGATCAAAGCGATGCGAAGCCTCGAATGCCTGATCGAGCGCGATGGCCGGAAATTCGACCTGCAGCATCAGACCAGCGAGGACAAAGATGATTGAGGCATCGTGAACGAGCGCTGACGGAATGTTGAAGGGGCCGGGAAGCACGGCCGCAACGATGATCAGGATGGCCGCGGCGCATGTGCCAAGAGCCGCGAGGGCAACAAAGGCCGTGCCAAGCAGCCGGTTGAAGCCGCAAGTCTCCGCGCCGGTGCGGGCTTCAGCCAGCGCCTGCACCAGCACGCTGGAAAGCCCCAGATCGAGCAGATAGAAGCCGCTGGACAGTGAAATGACGAAGAGAAACAGGCCGTATTCCGGAACTGCGAGCCGGCGTGTGAAGTACCAGGTCAGGCCAAAGTTGGTCGTGACCTGGCAGGCAAATCCAACGTAGTGCCATGCGATGTTTCGCGCGGTGCTCCTGCTGGATACTGGATTGCCGGTCATTTCGGATTCCACATCCGGTTCGCGATACGGCACAAGGCGCGCGTGGCAACCGGCGGCAGTGGCAACAGGTGTGGCCAGCCGGCCTGTCTCGCCGCGCGCAGGACCCCGGGCAACTGAGGCTGCCGCTGCCCGAGATAGTTGCGCAGCCATTTGAAGTAGAAGCGCCGGGCCCGCTCCTCGAGCGATGAATGCCGTGCCGCTTCCCACATCGAACCGGCATGACGGCGGTAGCGGTCTGTGCACGCACTTGTCACATAGACCGGCCCGCTGAGGTAGATCTTGGTAAAAAAGGCCGTGTCCTCAAAAATCTGGAAGGTGGAAGGATTGAATGCGTCTTCAAATCCTCCGACACGCTCAAACGCAGTTTGCCGCACGAGGATGCTCGACGGGCACGGCGCGCCATGAGGGCCAATCGGGTATGTCATCAAGAAGAGCGCGGGCGGCTGGTAGAGCGTCTCTCCCGGAGCGATTGCAGGGATGACGTTCTGACGAGTATTTTCTGTGTCCCAGTCATACCAGTATTTGCTGGGCCCGCACACCATGTCCGCCCGCGGATGTTCACGCAGAATGCCAACGAGGTGTTCCAGCTTGTGTGGCAGCCAGACATCGTCAGAGTCAAGAAACGCGAGGAACTCGCCGCTGCTTGCCCGCGCGCCAAGGTTACGGGAGCGCGTGAGGCCGAGGTTGCGGCGACCCTCATGCTGCGTAAGGTGAATCCGCGCTCCGGAGCCGGCGTAACTGAGTACGATGTCTCTGCTTCGATCCGAGGAGCCGTCATCGACAAGGATGAGCTCCCATGAGGACCAGGACTGACGGATGACGCTGTCGATGGCCTCCGCGAGGAACCTTTCGGAGTTGTGAAAGGGAATGACAACGGAGACCAGGTCGGGGCTCGTCATGAAGATCCGTCAGTTCGCGGCCTTCACGGCCCGCACAGCGATAATCAGCTCGAAGCTGGGATCGTGATACTCCAGCTCGTCGCGCGTCAGTTCCTCCTGGACGAGGCCATGGAGGAACGCCGTGGCTGCGAGAACGTTGCCACAAGCCTGTGCAACGACCTGACCGGAACCGAATGTGTTCTCAAAGCCGGATTGTGCCGACCGGCGCGTGAAGCGCCACCAGTCCTCGCCCATGCCGGCGGCCAGATGTGGGGGAACGATGGGCGAGATGCCAGGCATGGTGGCCAGCAACACGCCGCAAGGTTTCAGCATTCTGTGCAGCGTCCGGATTGCCGCGCGGCAATCGCGGATGAGAAAGATGGTCTGCGTGCAGATGATGCAATCAAAGCGGGCCGCAGGCGCGGATTCGGTTTGCTCTAGGTCGAGGGTCAGAGTCCGCTCCTGATTGAGTGGATTGATGTCCAGCACATCGGATTGCTCCACCTGGCCGGCGCCGAACTGCCGGGTATATTGCGCGCTTTCCATCTCCGCCACATGACCGCGGATATCCTCTGCGTGGAGGGCGAGGAACTGCTCGATATAAAAGCGGTCAATGCAGCTTCCGCGCTGCACGCCAAAGTCCGCGCGGTAGGGGCGGGTTCTGCGCAGAACCGACCAGTCGGTGACGCGATCGAGATGGATGAGCGCCTTTTGCGCCGCGCCACGGCGATGCCGGAGCCAGGCGCGCATCGGAGCAGGCATCAGGTGCTTCAGATCGCTCAATCCACCCTCCGGGGCCACGGATGCCCGTCCAGCCGTCGCGGCCAGGCCGCGCTGAGAGCCCCGCGGCCGCGGCGAACCCACTGGATGCGGCGCATGGGCGTCGATAGTATATGACTTGTCGAAGAGCGCGAACAAGATACGATGAGCAGGCCGAGCCCGGCGCCGGAGCGTGACGAGGGCGAAGAGGATTGCATGGAGATTTCCGTCGTTATCCCCACGTACAACCGGCGGAAGATTGTATGCCGGACGCTGGAGACACTCTTCGCCCAGAGTGTTCCAGCCCCGGCGTGGGAGGTGATTGTTGTTGTCGATGGATCGACGGATGGCACGGCGGAGGCGGTTCGAGCGATGAAGCCGCCGTGCAGGCTGCGAGTTATCGAGCAGGAAAACCGGGGGCTGGCGAGCGCGCGCAACACCGGGCTTGGTGCCGCCGAGGGTAATCTTGTGCTCTTCCTCGACGATGACATGCTCTGCGACCGGAATCTGGTCGCGGAGCACCTGGCTTTCCACCGCGAGGTGATGCAAGCCGTTGCGCTCGGCGCAATTTTCCTGAGTCCTGACAGTCCGCCGAGCCTGGCGGCCGAGTGCTTCAAGCGGGAAATTGGCGTGTTTTCTCTGCGGCAGCGGGGAAAACCCGATTCGCCCATCCAGGTAACAGACTGCGTGTTCGGTAATGCGTCTTTGCCGCGCGAGATGCTTGCGGCAGCGGGCGGATTCGATGAGAGCCTGCGGATGAGGGAGGACCTGGAACTGGGTTTGCGGTTGTTCCAGCGCGGTGTGTGCGTGCGCCACGTGCCCGGCGCCGTTGCACACCAGTTCTACGCGAAGCGGCAGCGTGACCTGATTCGCGACGTGGAGGCATTCGCCGTGGCCGACGCACAGCTTGCGCGCAAACATCCGGACGCGAGAAATCCAGAGCATCTGAGCTATCTCTCCGCTGCGCCCTTATGGAAAAGGGCCTTGCGCAGAGCAGCGGCGTACTCCCCATTGATGGCGGACACCGTGCTGGCTCCGGTTTGCCACCTGTGCGAGGCGTTGATTCAGGTTCCTGCATTGCGCAACCTGGGTGTGCGCGCATTGCAGATACGTCGGCGAATCCACTGGCTGCACAGGCTCGCTGAACTGGGAGCGCTCCACTTGACACGCCAGCGCCGGTGATTGTGGTGAGATTTTGAGCTGGCTGATGCAATCAAGCCGGATCGAGCCATGCGAGTTCAGAGCAACCAAGGTTTTGGCCGGCGGTTACGCAGGTAGAGCAGGGCGCCATTGATTCCGGCCTGTACGTAGACACGCCAGCCGCTCAGGATGACTTCGCCCGGTCCCTGGGGATTTCTGGGCCATGCAAGACGTTTGCGCCGCAGCCGCCTGGTCAGGAATCGGACGAGATCGCCACGATGAGCGGGGAACTCAAAGAAGAGCAGGAGCCAGTAGGCAAATGAGCAGGTTGCCTCCTGCAGAACATCGCGGGGGCCGGACGGGTGCAGCACGATGGCGGCGGGCACGTGGACCGCACGCAGGCCGCGGTCCAGCAGAAGTGCGAAGGCGTGGCTCTCCTCCGCGATGCGCAGAGGCGTGCCCCGCCCGAGCCGCGCGTCAAAGCCCTGCCACCCGGCGATGAGGGCCTTGCGCAGCGCCATATTCGACCCCGTGCCCAAGCCGCCATAGGTTGCCATCTCAAACCACTCCGGGTCCCGATTGCAGAGAGAGCGGGTGGGAGCAAGGTCAGCCGGGGCGGGAACATCAGCGGACTGAACATAAATATCTCCGGTGACGATTGCCACGTCTGAAGCGGCAAACGGCTCAGCGAGCCGTCTGAGCCAATCTTCAAGGGGCAGGGAATCGTCGTCGAGAAAGGCGACGATTTCGCAGGTCGCCGCGGCCATGCCCCGGTTTCGCGCCCGGCTCAGTCCCTCCACCGGTTCAAAGAGATAGCGGACCCCAAACTCATCGGCGAGCGCGCGGCAGGCGGGCTCCCCGGCGGTGTTGTCCACCACGATGATTTCATCGGCAGCGGGGTTGAGGCTGCGGAGACACGCAAGGCTCTGGCGCAGGAGCGCGGGCCGGTGACGTGTGCAGATGATGACCGAGACCGTTGGCCGGGAGCGCATTTCAAATTGCGGCGGAGGCGCTGCGGCGGGACGGCCTGGCGGGAAATTCAAGCGGTGAACCTCAAGCTGGTGTCAAACGCCAACAGCGCGCCATCGCACTCTGTGGCGCTCCGGAGAGGACGGGCGGGCCTCGTCGCGGACAAGCCAGTCTACCAGATAGTTAACGCGCTGAACCCCGCCAGCCATGCGCCCGCGCGCAGCGCGCGACCGGAGCAGTTTCACGGATTGCGGCACTTCATCGCAAAAGTCCTGTGGAAACTGCAAATATTTTAGGGGGGAGGGGGTACCTGCCTTGCTTGAGTCGCGGCGCGCACCCTGCCCCGAAACTATTGTGCACGAGGACGGGGAAGTACTTCGCATATCATTGGGCCGGAGAATCGCGTATTCGATGAGGCCCGTCTCCGTGGGCACGGGTGTTGCAGCCGATGGGCAGGCGGCATCCGAGCGGATTCCATCCTAGATGGCCCATCCTCGCGGCTGAGTCAGCGTAGAGGATGGGCCGGGTGGTGCACAGGCGGGGGAGGGATGTCAGCGGCCTGCGCCGGGAAGGTGGTACTCGATTTTTCCGGAGCGGCGGACGGGATCGCCGGTGAGGTCGTGGACGTGCCAGGTGACGGATTCGGCGGCCACCTCAGGGTGTTTGCGGAGGAACATGAGCGCGTAGACGCCCGCGGTGGGGTCGGCCTTCTGGTCAACGTACTTGGCGGACTCGAGCGCCGACTTTTTGCGGTCGCCGAGACGGCGGTAGATGATGGCCAGCGCGTAGTGGGCGGCGAGATTGTCGGGGTCGATGGCCTGCAGACGCTGGTAGATGCCTTCGGCCTCGGCGTAGCGGCGCTGCTGGAAGTAGCTGAAGCCGAGCTCACGGAGGGCGTCCTTGGCGCGCGGATATCTGGCCAGGACGGCTTTGAAGTCGTTGACGGCCTCCTGATTCTGGCCGGCGTTGCGCTCGACGAGGGCGCGGTAGTAAAGGGCGCGCGGATCGCCGGGCAGCAGGGCGAGGGCCTTGGCGAGATTGGCGCCGGCATCCCTGTAGCGCTCCCATGCGATTTGAACCACGGCCATGTTGGTGTAGACGTCGGCGTAGCCGGGGCGAAGGGTGGCAACGCGCTCGAATGCCTCGACAGAGGCCGGGTACTGGAGCGCGTCAAGGAGGCTGATGCCGTAGTTGTTCCAGCGCATCCACTCGGGGTTTTCGTCCGGGCCGGGGGCGGCGGGATTGTTGACGCCGATGTTGAGCACGCGGGTTTGCGAGGCAATGTCAACGATGGGCTCGGGGTAGTGCTTCTGGCCGAAAGCGTAGTCGAGGAAGTGCTGATTGAAGCGGCGATAGCGGACGGTGGCGGTGAGGGTGACGGCGCCGGAGATGTTCCGGGGGAGGCGGAAGCGATAGCGCACGAGCTGCGAGCGGCCGGACTGGACGGTGTTGTCGTAGGCGGTGACGCGGTTGTGCCAGATCTGGTGGATGTAGTTGCGGTTGCCCTTGTTATCGACGAGGCGGTTGGTGAAGGAGTGGGCCGAGGGATCGAGATAGCCGTCGGGCTGGAGAAATCCGCTCTCGGCGAGGACTTTGCCGGAGGAGTCCTTGACGGTGAAGTTGAGCCAGGCCTCGTAAAAATCACGCTGCTCGGGGATGAAAGAGTGGCCGATGCCCTTGTTCTGCAGAATCACGTCGGCGACGAGAGTTTCTCCGGGGGCGAGGGAGAAGCGGGTGAGGCCGAGCGGGGCGATGAGCACGCGGTCGCTCTGGGTGGCGGCGGCACTCTCGTTTTCAAGGCCGAAGATGTCAACGCCGATGACACCCTTGCCGTCGGGCCCGTGCTGGAGGAAGTCAGTGACGGCCTTGAGCTGGTCGTCGTATTTGAAGTAGACGGGGTTGAGGGTGTTGCCGCCGGTCCAGCGGTGACTGTGGAACATACCGTTTTTCGAGCCGGGCTCAGACAGGCCGGCGAGGACGGGAACCTCCTTCATGTGGCAGGTCTGGCAGGTGGAAACGGTATCTTTGCGGTAGAAGGGGAGGGGATTCTGCCGGCTGAAGCTGGAGCCCTGCCACTCGTCGTAGACGGTGAAGGCACGCAGGAACTTGTAGTTGTCGAGCTCGCGCGGGATGGAGGCCTTGTGGCACACG
>DASSHM010000240.1:0-4850 GCA_035692885.1 Occallatibacter sp. | reverse complement strand
TCGAAGTTCTGGCTGGTGATGTATTCAAGGGCCTGCCAGCGCGTCCAGAGGTTGACTCGATTTCCTACTTTGGCATTGCCGGCGATGGCGCCGATGGCGGGATCCTCAAAGTGGGGAATGAGCCGGCTGATGGCGTCGGAGGCAATGACGGTGTCAGCGTCGATGCCCACGTAGAACTCCTCGTGAATCTGCTCCAGGCCGAGGTTGAGCGCGGCGGCCTTGCCTCCGTTGGGATGGGTGAGTACGCGAACGCGACCGGAGGCGATTTCAGCGCTGAAGGCCTCGCGGGCGGCCTCGAAGGTGCGGTCGGTCGAGCCGTCGTCGATGACAATGACGCGGATGTTCGGGTAGTCGGAGTTGAGCACCGAACGGACGGTACGGACGATGACCTTCTCCTCGTTGTAGGCAGGGATGAGCACGGCGACGGGGGGACTGAAGCCGGGTGAGTGGCGGCGGTGGGGACGGCGCAGGCGGTCAATGACGGCAAAGAGGCCAACGAGAATCAGACGAGCGCTCATCAGCACGTCACCGAGGAAAAACACGATAACTATGAAGCTGTAAATGATGGAGAGGGTAGAGAAGGCGATGGAGTCGGGTATGGCGCGGACGTACTGCCAGAAGGTGAGCCTGGGCATGACCTCGGCAGTGGTTTTGCCCATCAGCGCGGAGACGGGAACAATTTTGTAGCCGTGGGCCCGCAGCGCGTCAATGACAACCGGAAGCGAGGCAACGGTGACGGAGCGGTCGCCGCCGCCGTCGTGGAACAGGATGATGGAGCCGCGGAACTGCGGCTTGGACCTCATGTTCTGCAACTGGCTGAGGACGGACTGAGCAATCTCCTCCGGTGTTTTGCGCGGATGCTCGTCCCAGTCGTCGGTATCAATCTTGTTGCCGACGATGATGTAGCCGTCCTGCTGGGCGCGGACGACGGGAGCGGCCTGATCGTCGGTTTCGGGCTCCTCGTCGATGTCGTACGGCGGTCGGAAGTAGAGGGGCTGGACTCCGAGCTTGCTGGCAAAGAGGCGCTCAGTCAGCTTTAATTCAAGCTCGACCTGACGATGCGGGATTTCGCTGATGTCGGGATGGCTCCAGGTGTGATTGCCAATCTCGTTGCCATCGCGGAAGACGCGCTTCATGATGCCGATGTTGTCGGCGGCCTCAGAGCCAATCATCATGAATGTGCCGGATACATGCTCCCGCATGAGGATATCGAGGATGCGCGGGGTCCACCGGGGATCGGGTCCGTCATCAAAGGAGATGGCGACCTCGTTGGGATGGTAGCCGTAGTACTGCACGGTGTAGGTGTGCGGATACACATCCATGTGCTCGTCCACGATGAGTTTTTTTCGTGGATCGGGCTCGTCGGGATCGACCTGGACGGTGCGCCTGCCGGGCCGGGGCAGGCCGGTGACGCGCAGGATGTCGCCCGAGCCTTCGCTGTCGACATCATGGCCGGGCTGCACGGACGCAAGAGCCTTGAGCGCGTCAGGACTGGTGGGCTTGTCCCACACGTTCCAGAGAGAGCTGTCTTCAGAGCCGAGACGCCATAGGGCGAAGGTCTGCAATCCCAGCTCGCGGGCGGCCCGCATCTCGTTGAGCAAAGTGACGCCGTCGAGGAACCAGACGATATGGTGCTGGTTGTCATCCTCGTCGATGTACTCGAAGTGCGGGTTGAGCGAACCGGGGTCGAGATGGAGGTCGGCGCTGGCATCGGCGGCGCGCTGCCAGGCCTCGGCGACGCTGAGATCCTCAGTGTTGACGACCTGCGGTTTGGGGTGGCGGTTGCGTCGCGTGGGTGCGGGCGTGGAGAGCGCCCAGTCGTAGCCATAGTTGCCGAGCGCGCAGATGATCTTCTGCTTGGACACCACCTTGAGCACGCGGCGCAGATTGGCGACAAACCAATCCTGGCCGGCAATGGGCCCGGGATCACTGGTGACCTCGTGCTCGTCATAGTTCATGAGAACGATTCCATCGGAGTTCTGTGCAAGCTCGCGCAACTCATCGTCGCTTGTTGAGACGGCGACATCGATGTAAAGACGCAGGTTGCGCGCATGCAGGTCGGCGTAGAGCAGGTGGACGAAGTTGAGATAAGCCGGGACGGCGTCGTCGTTGAGGCTCTCAAAGTCGAGCGAGAGGCCGTGATAAGCAGGAAAGGCGGTGAGAAAGCGGACGACTTGCAAACGCAGGTTGGCGCTCTGGTCCTCATTCTTGAGCAGGTCGCCAACGCCCGCGTCCCAGCTCTGGGTGTGAACGTCGTAGTTGTTTAGGTGAGGGAAGATCTCGGTGTCTTCGCGGGCGTTGAGAATGACACGCTTGACCTTGTCGAGCTCATCGGGATCGCGGATGGTGGAGCCATCAATCACGCGGAAGTCGCGGATGTTGTCGCTGCTGGTGGCCACGAGGTCGGTACTTGAGCCGTAGACGTGGAGCCACTGGGGAAAGATCATGTCAATCTGGTGGACATGCTCCTTAAAGGCGGAGATGCTGGCGGCATCGTCAGGGACGTAGAATGCGGCGCGCAGACCCTCGCCGGTGTTGAGGGCAATTTCAGAAGCCTTGCGGCGGGTTTTGCGGTGAGCGCTGTGGAGCGCGTGGCCATAGCGAGCACTCCGTGAGTACCTGGCGCGCTCGCGCAGGGCACGGTAGTTGTGCTGGGTTGACGGCAGCAGCAGCTCCGGCAGCGGCTGGCTGCGCACCAAATTGAAGATGAATCCTGCCAGGATGAGGGTGAGCAGGACGGCCGAGACATCGAAGACGCGCCGAAGCCTCTTCCATCGCTTCCTTTGGGGATCGAAAAATATCTGCTTTTCCGGCATTTCTCGTTATGTTCCCAGGAAGCGGCTTAACACGCCGGAGACTGACGCCGCGGCTGCGGCCTGGTCCCGGCGGAGGGGCCGCAAGAAAGGGGCGAAGATGGCAAGGGCAGTCTGAAAAAACATGTTGTGCCGGCCGGCCGTGGCCGGTCAGGCTGTACATTACAAATCGTATGGAAGCCGCGCCGCAGAGTCAATTTGGGCTGAGGAATAAGGCAAACCGCCGGGCGGCGGTGTCTATCTCCCTGGCTCTGCTGGCTGGGGCGGCACTGCGGATCTGGATGTACCAGAAGTTCTTTCTGGCCAATGGGGACACGCTGGTCTACGGGGACATTGCCCGCAACCTGTTGCAACACGGGCAGTATGCACTGGGCACTGCGCAGCCGGCGGCGACGCTGATTCGGCTGCCGGGTTACCCGCTGTTTCTGGCGGCATGCTTCAGCCTGTTTGGAGTGGGGAACTACGGGGCCGTGGTGGCGGTACAGACCGCGCTGGAGCTGGCGGGTTGTCTGCTGCTGGCGGAGTTTGCCCGGCGGTCCGTGCCCGCGGGGCGCGGGACCGCAGCCGCACAGGGCGCGCTGTGGCTGGCGGCGCTGTGCCCCTTTACCGCAGTGTATGCGGCGAGCGTGCTGGCCGAGACGCCAACACTGTTTGCGCTGGCGCTGGCGATGTGGGCGGCAATCCGGTTTGTGCGCAGGCCGGGCTGGGGTGCAGGGCTGGCGTTCACGGCGGGCGTGACGTGGGCGGCGCTTCTGCGCCCGGATGGCGTGCTGGCGCTGGTGCTGCTGCCTCCGGTGGCGATGGCCGGGATGCGGGCAGGGCAGGCGAGCGCGATGGAGCGGCGGCGCATGGCGCGAATTGCGGTGGTATGCGTGGCGCTGGCGCTGGCTCCGTTTGCTGCATGGACGGCGCGCAACTGGCGGGTGTTTCACGTGGTTGAGCCGCTGGCGCCGCGTTCGGCTGCCGATCCCGGCGAACCTGTTTACCCGGGCTGGGAGCGCTGGGTGAGGACGTGGATGCTGGATTTTAACTCGACCTACCAGATTTACTGGAACGTGCCCGGCGACGAGCTGGACACGGCGAAGCTGCCGGAGCGGGCGTTTGACTCACCCGCGCAGAGGGAGGAGACGGCGGCGCTGGCGGCGGAGTACAACGCGAACCGGCGGCAGCTTACGCCGGCGCTGGACGCGGGATTTGCGCGGCTGGCGGCGGAGCGGGTCGCGGCGCATCCGCTGCGCTACCATG
Organism: Occallatibacter sp.; assembly: GCA_035692885.1. GTDB lineage: Bacteria > Acidobacteriota > Terriglobia > Terriglobales > Acidobacteriaceae > Telmatobacter. Next base: position 792 of record DASSHM010000240.1, on the reverse strand, counting down.
TGGGCCTGCCGCTGGGCCGGGCGGCGGACATGTGGCTGCGGCCTCGGGTGGGGAACCTGAATATCGACCTGGACTGGTGGGCGTACTCGCATCACCACAATGAAACGGAGTTTAGCTGGTTCTATGCAGGGTTGAACGCGCTTTATCTGCTGCTGGCGGCGGCGGGGCTATGGCTGCGGCCGCGGATGGGCGCGTGGCTGCTGGCCTACATGGCGCTGCGCAGCGTGGCGCTGGCGGCGACGGTGACGGCGCCGGAGGCACGCTACACGCTGGAGTGCTTCCCCATGTTGTTTGTGCTGGGCGGCGTGGCGCTGGGCGAGGCTTGGAGACGAATGACCATGTCGGTGATGAAGAGACGCCCGGCACCTGCCTAATGCATCACCGTGGCGCGGATGGTTTGCAATTTGCCGTCTGTAGCGCGTGTCGAAATAAACGTATAGGTGTCACCATCGACACAGACGGGATTAAGCCCATGCGCAAATCTTACCCGGCTCAGGATGGAGCCATCGCCCGGGTAGACATTGTCAATTTCAGTGGCGAAGTAGCCCACCTTTTGGCCGGGCGAATTGTTTGCGGATAGTTTGTTGGAGTCTGGTGTGCTGACGACCACGTAGTAGATCCCATCGGTCGATCTCATAACGCCAGTTATCCTCGACTTAGGGTTCGGCAGAGTTATATTTGTGGTCCGCACAACTCCGTTCTCATCCATCTCAATCAAGGGGAGGTTTGCCGCGCTGGCCTTGGGAGCCATCAGGAGGTTGTCGCCGAACGGGACCCATTGGGCGAGCGCCA
>DASSHM010000239.1:0-8896 GCA_035692885.1 Occallatibacter sp. | reverse complement strand
ATCGGTTCGGCCGTCGCCGTTTACGTCATAACCAATAATCGGAAATCCGGCATCCTCCATCTGCCAGTCACCGTGCCACGTCCATTGGTCCTTGTCGGCGTTGATCTGCTGGAACCATCCGTTCGGCGTTAGAATGTCCGCTTTGCCGTCGCCATCGATATCCGCCACCCCGATGCCGTGCCCATCCTGCGCCCGGCCGCCCACATGGTGTACCCGTGGCGCAGGCCCCGAGAAGTCAATCCACAACACGCCCATATGGCCGTAATGCGCAAATGCCAGGTCCGGTTTGCCGTCGCCATTGATGTCTGCCTCCCAGCCGCCTTCAGTGTCATAGCTGTCGGTGATGAAATGCTTCGTCCAGGCCGCGCCCGGCTTCCGCGGATTCTCATACCACCAGATTCCGTTGAGCATCCATCCGGCGGTCACCACATCCGGCGCGCCGTCATGATTCACGTCAATGGCCCATTCACCACAGTCGGAGACGAACTCAGCATGCACACCCGCTTCACGATACTGATGACGCACCCAAGTGCCGCCCTGCGGGCCGGGATTCTCATACCAGTACGCCCCGCTCAGAATGTCGGGCCGTCCATCCCCATTCATGTCCATGGTGGTCACGCCTTCGGCATGGTCGGTGCCCAGCCGGTGCACAAAGAACGTTGTCTGCATCACGCCGTGCGGCCCCGATCCGGGCTTGGTAAGGTGTTCAGACTTCGCGGGAGTGGGCAGACTGATGACTGCGGCAATTGCCAGGGTCATTGAAGCGGAAAGAGTGAAGTTCATGCGGGCAGCCTTTCGGAGGTCATTGTCCATTGCTGATGCGCCAAGCTGCAACCCTGCGTCTGGATCGGCCTAGATCGGCCCTGATTTCGGACGGGCCGCGCGCTCCACCAGGCCGGTAATCACGCCCACCGGCAAAAATCGCACCAGCATCGAGGTGAACCTGCCGGTCACGTTGGGAATCACGGTTCGCTGGCCGCGCGCAAGCGCCTCCACCGCGATGCGCGCCACATCCTGGGCCGATTGCACGTTGCGCTTGAATGTATGCGCGCGGGCCACGTCAAAGAACTCGCTCTCAGTTGAGCCGGGACACAGGGCTGTCACCTTCACGCCAAAGCGCGCCACTTCCGCGGCCAGTCCCAGAGCAAAAAAGCGATCAAACGCCTTGGTGGCGGAATAGGTCGAGATGTACGGCACCGGCTGAAAGCTGGCCGTGGACGCAACCACCATCACCCATCCGCATCTCCGCTCCACCATGCGCGGAACAAACAGGCGCGACAGGCGCACCACCGCCTCGCAGTTCACGCGCACCTGGCTCAGTTCCTGTTCCACGGGGCTGGCGTGAAACGCCCCATACTGGCCCAGACCCGCATTGTTTATCAGGATGTCCACCTGAAGCTCGGCGCCTTCTGTCTGGTCAAAGATCTGCTGGGGAGCCGAGGGGTCATTCAGGTCTGCAACCACGATGCGCGCCTCGGTCGCGTTCGCTCCCAGCTCCGCTGCCAGCGCATCCAGCCTCTGCGTCCGGCGCGCCGTCACAATCAGCTTCGCGCCGTGCCTCGCCAGTTCGCGCGCCAGCGCCATCCCGATGCCGGCGCTGGCCCCCGTCACCAGCGCCCACCTGCCCTTCAGCTCATGTGTGCTCGCCATCGCGCTTCATCATAGCGGATACGCTCTACGAACGGTCTCCGCGTCTCATCCTCATGAAATCGCCGCCTCCCCCGCGAACTCCTCGTTCAGCCATCCGGTGAAGGCGTCAAATTCCTCGTCCCTGCCCAGAAAATCGCGCACCATCTCGCGTCCCGGCTTCGAACCACCCGGCTCCAGCACGGTCTTGCGGTAGCGCGCGCCAGCATCACCACCCAGCAGATCGTCCTGATCAAACTGCGCAAAGAAGTCCAGCGCGATGACCTTGTCAAACGCGTAGGTGTAGTAGTTCGACGAGTAGCCGGTCAGGTGACCGAAGCTCGCATACATGCGGTTGCCGTCCAGCCACGTCCACGGCTGCAGGCTCTGGTAAAGCTGCTTCGCCGTCGCGTCCAGGTCCAATCCCTCGGGGTATCGGTCGTGCAGATCGAGCGACAGCGTGGTGTAGTAAAGCTGCGCGCGTACCCAGTCAGCCCGGCCGAACGCCCCCGCCAGCTTCATCCGCCGGATCGCCTCCAGCGGCAGCACCTCGCCCGTCTGGTAGTGCTTGGCGAATGACTGCAACAGCTTCTCATCGCGGAAAAACTCCTCCAGCATCTGCGAGGGCACCTCAATAAAGTCGCCCTCGGTGGCAAAGCCCGACAATCCCGCCCACTCCGTCCGTCCACCCAGGATGGCGTGCATCAGGTGCCCGAACTCATGAAAGAACGTCACCACGTCGCTATATTGCAGCAGCCCCGGATCGCCGGGGTCCCCGCCGGGAAAGTTGCAGATGAGCCCCGCCTCGGGCAGATAGCGTCCCCTCACCCCGGTCACCACCGGGGCCGCGCTGAACCACTTGTCCTTGCCTTCACGCGGGTGCATGTCAAGATAAAACCGTCCCACCAGCTCCCCGCCCTCAAATACCTCATACACCGAGACCGCCTTGTCCCATCCGGGCGTTGTCGAGCGCCGGAACTCCACCCTGAACAGCCTTGACGCGGTCTGCAAGACCCCGGCCTCCACCTGGGCGCAGGGAAAGTAAGGCCGCACCGACTGCGAATCAAAATCGAACCTCGCGCGGCGGAACTGCTCATACCAATAACCGCGACTCGTGATGTCGATGCTCCGCAAGCCCGGCTCGCACTCGCGGGCAAACCCGGCCACCAGCGCATACTCCCGGCGTGCGCCTGCGCGGCTGGCCTCATCCAGCCGGGCCAGAAAGGCGCGTACATTCGCCGCGGAACCCATCATCTGGTCCGCCGTCGCCAGGTCCGCCCAGCTCCTGAAGTCAAGCAACGTTGCAATCTCCTGCCGTGTCGCCAGCAGATCGAGCAGAATCTGCTTGTTCGCGGGGTACGCGCGCGTGTTATAGGCCAGAAACATGCGCTCGCGCAGGGCAGGCGAGGCCGCAAAGGTCATTACCGGCTGCATGTCGGGTTGATCCGTCGTCAGGGTCACGCGGCCATCGCCATCGGGCTGATGCCGCGCCAGATAATCCGCGGGCAGGCCCTCCAGCTCGGCAACTGTCGCCTCAATGGTCTTGCCGCCCTCCTGAATATTCCGGCCAAACTCCAGCGCCAGACGGGTCGCCTTTTCGTGCAGCGCCTGCAGGCGCTTGCGCGTCTCCTCATCCTTGTCCACTCCAGCCAGCCGGTAGCCGAGCAGGGTGCGCTCAACATAGTGCCGTGTCGCCGCATCGGCCCCATCCAGGCTGATGGCTGCAACGGCCTCATAAACGGCGCGGTTCAGGCTCAGGGCACTGCCGGCCATCGCCACCCGCTGTGCCTCCAGTTGTGCCTGGTCGCGGACCGCCTTATCGGCGGCCACAGAATTCAATACGCCCGCCTGGGACCCGGCCAGAGCCAGTTGCTCGATGGCAATATCATACAGCCGTAATGAGTTAGATGGAGTTCGCTGGCCCGCCACCGCGAGCAGGGCCGCAAGGGCCGTCTGATGGGCGTCAAGCCTCGCGCTCACCCATGCCGTCAGAGCGTCCGCTGAGGCCGCGCCTCCCGCTTCCCACACATGAATATCCTTGGTCACACTGGCGGCAACAATCTCTGCGGCCATCATTTGCGCAATCCTCCCCGGTTCCAGCTTGCCACATCCGGCGGGAGTTGCGCTCGAATCGCGGCATTTCTTGCCTCCAAGTTCTTTCCGTTGTTGCATCTAAACCCCAATCCATCTAAGATGCGTCAATTGACCGGTATGCGTACCGCTCCTGCCATCGCGCCGCCTCCGCCCCCTGCCAGCGCACGCCTGCGGCTTGAGAAGCTCTGCGTCGCCATCCAGGCCCGTTCTCCGGCGGAACTGCTTGCCCGGGCTGAACAGGCGATCCAGGACTGTAATTTCATTGAGTTACGCGTCGATTCCCTGCCCAAGCCCGACGCTGTGCTGCCGCGGCTCAAGGATTTTCTTGCTCATAACCGCCACATCACGGCGATTGCAACCTGCCGGCGCAAACAAAATGGCGGCGGCTTTACCGGAACTCTCTCCGCGGAGCTCGAGATTCTCGCCAAGGCGGCCCTCGCCGGATGCCAGATCGTCGATCTGGAGGTGGAGTCGGCCGAGTCTGCCCGGCGTGCGCAACTGGACAAGCTGCGCGAAGCCGGCGCCTCGCTGCTGATCAGCTATCACGACTTCACGCGCACGCGAGGTCTTGAGCAGGCCGCAAGCCGCATCGCCGCCTTCAAGCCGGACTTCATCAAGGTGGTTTCCACGGCCCGCTCGCTTACCGATAATCTGGCCATCCTGCGCCTCATTGAGGATCGCTCGCTCTCCGCCCACGTGGTTGGTATCGCCATGGGCGAGGAGGGACTTGTCAGCCGCGTCCTCGGCCCCCGCGCCGGGGCTGCCTTCACCTTTGCCTCGTTCTCTGACGGCGCTGAGACAGCGCCCGGCCAGGTTACTGCGCAGACCCTGCGCGAGCTCTATCGCATTGATCAGTTGGACCAGGCAACGCGCGTGTTTGGCGTCGCCGGAGATCCCATTGCGCACTCCCTATCGCCGCTCATGCACAACACCGCCTTCCGACGCGAAAGCCTCAACTCCGTGATGCTGCCGCTCAAGACGCATGCGCTGAACGACCTGCTCACTCTCGTTCGCGATTTACCCGTGGCGGGCGTGGCCGTCACCATGCCGCTCAAGCAGGAGGTGCTGCCGCATCTGGCCAACATGGACCCGCTCACCGCGCGCATCGGCGCCTGCAACACCCTGCGCACCGGAGCCGACGGCAAGCTGTACGGGTTCAACACGGACGTGGCCGGCGTGGTGCGCCCGCTGGAGAAGCGCATGAGGCTGAGCGGCGCGCGCATCGCGGTGCTGGGCGCGGGCGGCGCGGCCCGGGCAGCCGTCTTCGGCCTCACCCAGCAGGATGCTGAAGTCTTTGTTGTCAACCGCACCCACGACAAGGCCGTAAAGCTCGCCCGCCAGGCCAGGGCCAAGTCGCTCAAGCGCGAGGTATTCGCCCGGCAGCACTTCGATGTGCTCATCAATACCACCCCCTGCGGAATGAAGGGCAACAAGCACGCCATGCCCATCGCGGAAAATGAGCTGAATGCCGGACTCGTCTTCGACATGGTCTACAACCCCCTTGACACGCCCTTGCTCGCCCTGGCCCGCGCGCGCGGCATTCCCGTGGTCAGCGGACTGGAGATGTTTGTGCAGCAGGGCGCGCGTCAGTTTGAAATCTGGACTGGAAAACCTGCGCCCGAGGCGGAGATGGCGCGTGTGGTTGAGCACGCGCTGCGCCGGCGCGCCTAACGCCGCGCGCCTTTTCGCGCACCATGGTCAATCATGTACGGGATTGGCCCCATATCGGGACCCACGCGGCGAACAATCGTCTGCCGCAGAGCAAACGAGAGCGTGCGCGGAGCCAGCGGGCGCGCAATCCCCGTTTCGGGATTGATGGCCACGTCGGGCGAGGTGGCCACCTCAAAACTGAACACCGGTTCGACGCCACGCTCGGCAGTGCCAAGGGAGATGCGGACCGGCAGATAGCCGTGAATGGATCGCAGGCGGAAAGCCGTTTCATAGCGGTGACGCTTCAGGTTCCAGGTGAAAACGCGGATCTGGTCAAAGTCATAGGGCAGCCCGGACTTGGGCTGGCTCAATGCCATCACATACTCGTCCACTTTATGATCCGGCGTGGATGCCTCGGGGTCAGTCACGGTGGCGATGACCCATGCGCCCACGATGCGCTGACCCTCCGCGTACTGCGCAACGCTCAAGGGCACGTCCACGTCCACCCGGCTGCCCAGCATCCAGCCGGTGTGTCCCTGCGCATCGCGCACCAGCCACCAGTCCTCCACGATCACGGGCGGAGTTTCAGGCACACCGGGGATCGCTTCGCTCGCGCCGTGGCGCCGGCCCGAACCCGCCGGTGCGGTTTTGCCGTTCTTCGGCGCCGGCTGCGGAACCGGCGTCGCCAAGGGCGTTTTGGGAACCGAGGCGCGCATCAGCATCTGCACTTTGGTGTTGCCCGCCAGCAGATAAAACCGGTCTGTATCCCTTCCCGGCTTCAGGTGCATATAGAGCTCGCTGCGCAGGGTGGCGTCGCCCACCACCGGGCCGGCTCTGTGATCCGCTGCCAGTTTTTGGAATGCATCGTAGGTTTTGCTGTCGATGACTGCGCGTTCCGGCAGCCAGCCCACCTCGTTCTTCGCGGTTTTTACCTGCAGGAAGCGCCGATCATGTTTCAGCACCTCCAGCTTCTGCCCGTTTACCACCTCGGCCACGCGTACAGAAACGGCTGCCACCCGGTCCCGCAGAAAGATCTGCCGCGACCACAGATAGACCACCTCCTGTGGCCGATGGTGGAACCGCTTGCATCCATTGGGAACAACCAGAAAGGAAAGAGCGAGTAGAAGGGCAACCCCGAACTTTACACGCCGCCCGCGGCAGATTTCAGCATCCGGATGTTGTCCTAGAACAGCCACAGGCGATCATGATGAGAGTAGCACCGTATGCCCTTCCGCCGTGAGTGCTCACCTTGGCTACCCACGGCGGCAGCTCAGCGCACTGCCGCGATCGCGGTTGCCTGCACCGGGTCATCGCCTGTCGATGATGAGATTACAAGGTCCAGGTAGCCCGCCTTGGCCGCATCAAACGTGTACGCGCTCAGGTCGGGATTGCCATCGTAATTCACGGCGAACACGAACGTTCCTGTGTTGTCCTGGGCCAGCCCCACCGTGTGCGCGCCCGCAGTGGATGTTCCGCCCAGCGCCGCCAGAGAGTAGCTCGTCCCGCTCGGCGTTATTGAGAATCCTGCAATGATCCCGGTGGCGCCCGCGCTGGTCTGGCGGTTGGCCACGTACACGTAGTTGCCGCTGCTGACGGGCAGAATTGCGTACGGCGCCAGCCCGGCAGTCGCAAATGGGGAACCGGTCAGCTCTGCCATGGTGCTCAGGTTAAAGGCGCGCAACCCACCCGTATTTGATCCGCTCACGGCCGCTGTTTCTCCCACGTAGAACAGACGGCTCTGCGGATCAACCGCCACGGAAAGTGCCGCTCCGGCTGGGTTTGATATAGCAATATGGCTCGTCTGGCCCAGCGGATTGGTGTTGCCCGAGGTAAATGGAACCATTTCTGTGCCGCCCGATCCCATCGCGACCAGCACGTGCAGATTGTCCGGCGAAATCGCCACCTGCTGCACGGTCGATGCAGGCAGCGGGGCGAACTGCTCCACTGGACTCGTCGCCAGGCCGGTTGCCGGGTCGATGGGAATGGCGAAGACCTGCGCAATCCCCGATGCCGCCTCCACCAGCCATGAGTTGGTCGCATCCACCTGCATGCTGGTTGCCGGGTCTGAAGAGATTGGATTACCCAGATTGCCCGGCGTCAGCCTGCCTCCAGACCCGATGGTGTACAGATAAATACCTGCCACCGTGCTCACATACAGGAAGTTGCCGTTGGGTGCAATGGCGACAGCCACCGGAGAGGCGGTTACGTTGTAAGGGCTCCCGGCCAGCGCGGTCACGAATCCGGCGTTTACATAGAACCCGGCAATCTGATTCTTGCCACCGTGCAGCACATAGAAGTTGCCGCTTGAAGCCGTGGTGCCGCCTCCACCGCCGCCGCCGTTCGAATCCGGCGCATCCCAGAAGCCCTTGCACCCGGCCAGCAGCAGAGGCGCCGCCAGTGCAATGCATGCCCATGCACTCATCCTCATCGCCGCTCCTCCGCCCCGGACCCGCTGTCTGACTCAGGGTACAGCTTCCGGCAACGCTTGTCCCGCGCCTGACCGGCACGGCATACAAATGACGCGCCGCGCGGGATTTCGCTTGTGCTGCGGGGTTTCGTTTGTGCGGAGGCCGTGACTGCGATCCGGCGCCGGTCAGGACTTTGAGGCTTGTGAAATGAGACTGTGCGATTGCCCTGCCGGAGATAGGCGCCTCAGCCAAGCCATCGACGGACGACGCGGCATGGCACCTGTGACAGCAATATAACTCGATAAGTCAAATGGACTGGTTTGAGCTAGCCATTAAATAACTCAGCGCCATCGGCGTGCAGGACGCTGATGACTCAGCTCCTGCACGCCGCATGCAACATCGGAATCAGGAACGGCTGCTCAGGCCGGGGCCAATCGCCAGAATCATCTCGCTGCCCTTGGCGAGCCTGATGTTCTGGTGATTGCTCGACACAATCACTGCCGAATCCTTGCCGGCGATTTTGCTGTGCAGATCCGCACCTGAAACCACGTCAAGCTGGTCCATCTGCAGAGTCGTGCCGTTCCACGCCAGCAGGCCCGATCCGCCCGTTTCGCCGTAGTTGTCATAATTGGGCTGTGAGACACCCATGATGGTGGCCTTGATTGGCACCACCTTGCCGCTCTTCAACGACGCCTTCGTAATCTGCAAAACAAGCTGCGATGAGCCGCCGGCCGGTGTTGCGTCCGCCACGGCCTTCCCAATCAGCTGCGTGCCTTTCGGTAGCTCGGCTCCATTCTTCAGGCGCACATTTTTCTCCAGCGTGGCGCGAAATTCGTTACCTGCCTGCAACTTGCCCGAGTCAATGCTGGTTTCGAGCGAAGCCCGGGCCGGCACCATCAGCCTGGCCTCATGCGCGGCGCTGGCACTTGCATGCTGCGTACTATTCATTGATTTAGCCTGTGCAATCTGGGGGAGAAGGAGGGTGAATGCGGCTACTGCAATCGACAGAGATAGAACACCTTCGTGTTTCATGTGCAGAAACTCCTTGGATTAGATTCCTTGGAGCCTCCTTGGGCCCTTTCGGGAGGCATGTTACTCGTTGAGTTAGACGAGGCGGG
>DASSHM010000238.1:0-4320 GCA_035692885.1 Occallatibacter sp. | reverse complement strand
CAGGATCAACGCAATGGGATACCAGTGCGGACCGAACTCAGGGCCCTTGTTCCAGGTCGCGACCGTTCCCGCCACGTTGGCCCACAGGCCAAGAAATCCCAATACCAGCGAGTGCAGCATCGGCCGCTCCGCAGCCACCAGGGCCGTAACGTAGCTGCCAATCACCCCGTAGGCGGTCCGGTACACAGTTGCCACTCCCAGCAGGGAGCCCGCCACCTGCTCACCCAGCGGAGGCATCACTCCAGCAGCGCGCAGCAGCATGTCCGTGCCCAGCGACAGCACGATTCCCACGGCAATTCCGGCAAAGATCGCACCCCCGCTCTGCAGCATCTTGCGCAGCAGATTCCTGTTTTCCATCCCTCCAAAGCCTCCTCTGTGAGCCCACACTCTAGCCTGCGCTCCGGCGCATTTGCAAGACCAAATTCGCCTCCGGGCTTCTCCCTCGCCACGCCGCTGCCCGCGCCTCCCCCACCCGCGGCGCAAAAAAAAGAATCTCCGATTTGCTGGCTCCCCCGGCCCTCCTCGTGCATCCTCCGGAAAGGGGGTCATCCGTGAGCGAACCTGATACCATCCCGCAGGCCGATACCGGCGCGAACCGCCGTCGCGTCGTCATCATTGGCGGAGGCTTTGCAGGTCTTCATGCCGCCAAAGGGCTGTCGCAACTCCCCTTGGACATCACCCTCGTCGACCGCCGCAACCATCACACCTTCCAGCCCCTGCTCTATCAGGTTGCGCTGGCCGTGCTCTCCCCGGCCGACATCGCCCAGCCCATCCGAACCATCCTTCGCAGGCACGGCAACACCCAGGTCCTGATGGATGAGGTCACCGGCATTGACACTGCCGCCCGCACGGTCGTCCTCGCTTCCGGCGCCGTGCTGACCTACGACTACCTCATCCTCGCCACCGGCGCCACCCACTCCTACTTCGGCCATGACGACTGGGCCCCGCTCGCCCCCGGACTCAAAACCATTGAAGACGCCCTTGAGATTCGTCGCCGCGTTCTGCTCGCCTTTGAGCTGGCCGAGCGCCAGATGCAGGAGCAGGGCTGGCACCCCCCACTCAACTTCGTCGTCATCGGCGGCGGCCCCACCGGCGTCGAGCTCGCGGGCGCCATCAGCGACATTGCACGGCTCTACATGCGCCACGACTTCCGCCATATCGATCCGGCCACGGCCCGCGTGCTGCTCCTCGAGGGCTCCCCGCGCGTCCTCGCCAACTATCCGCCTGACCTCTCCGTCCGGGCTGAAGCCTCGCTCACCCGCCTCGGTGTCGAGGTTCGCACCGGCAGCGTTGTCAGCGGAGTTGGCCCCGGCTGGGTCCAGATTGGCGATCAGCGCATCGATGCCGCCGTGACCCTGTGGGCTGCGGGCGTGCAGGCATCTCCGCTCGGCAGGCTCCTCGGCGTTCCTCTCGACCGCCGCGGTTGCGTCATCGTCGACCAGATTCTCAATCCGCCCGGAATGCCCCACGTCTTTGTCCTCGGAGACCTCGCCCATGTTGAACAGGGCGGCCGTCAGGTTCCCGGCGTCGCCCAACCCGCCATGCAGATGGGCGACCATGCAGCCCGCGTGATTGCCGCCGACCTCGCCCGCCGACCTCGCCCTGCCTTCCATTACTTCGACAAGGGCGACATGGCCACCATCGGCCGCATGGCCGCCGTCGCCAAGGTCGAGTGGCCCTTCAAAGCCCATTGGAGCGGCCTTCCCGCCTGGATGACCTGGCTTACCGTGCACATCTGGTTCCTGATCGGCTTCCGCAACCGTCTCTCCGTCTTCGTCACGTGGGTCTGGACCTACTTCACGTTCACCCGCAGCGCCCGGCTCATCACCGGCAGCCAGAACCTGCCCGGCTGGCAGCAGCATGCTACCCCGGCGGCCGAGCCACCGCGCCAGGCCAGTCCCGGCCAAGCCAGTCCCGGAGAGGCAAATCCAAGAGAGACCAGTCCAGACAAGCCCAATCCCGGCCAGCCCAGATCCGGCAAGCCCGGGCCACAGTGACGCGCTGGCGCTTCGCCCGGGTGAGTGCATCACGCCAGCCCCGTCTTCCCGTCCTCCGGACGGCAAATCAGCACCCCTGCGGCGTCATTTTCCGCGCTCCGTCGCCGCCCTGCCATGCGCGAACGGCCCCGTGGCCGTCCTGTAAACTGGAGGGGCATGCTCGATCTCAATTTCGTCCGGGGCAACCTGGACCTCGTCGAACAGAAGCTGCGCGCCCGCGGGGCTGACCCCGCCCTCCTGCTGGGTGACTTCCGCACCCTGGACCGGAACCGCCGCGAGGCAATCACCCAGGCCGAGCAGCTCAAGGCTCGCCGCAACGAGCTCTCGCAGCAGGTCGGCGCGCTCAAAAAGGCCGGCCAGGACGCCTCCGCCGTCATGGACGAGACCCGGGCCCTCAAGGAGCGCCTCGACGAGCTCGACAAGACCGCCGCCGCGCTCGACGACCAGATGCGTCTTGCTCTTGCCCGCATCCCCAACCTCACCCGCGACGAGGTGCCCGCCGGCGCCTCGGAAGCTGACAACGCCGTCGTCAAAACCTGGGGCGAGAAGCCCAGATTCGACTTCGAGCCCAAACCCCACTGGGAGCTCGGCGAAGCCCTGGGCATCCTTGACCTAGAACGCGCGGCCAAGCTCAGCGGGGCGCGTTTCGCCGTCTACATGGGCGCGGGCGCCCGGCTTGAGCGGGCCCTGATCAGCTTTATGCTCGACCGCCACACCCAGCGCCATGGCTACACTGAGGTGCTGCCGCCCTTCATGGTCAACTCCCGGTCGCTCTTTGGAACGGGGCAATTGCCCAAGTTTGCCGAGGACCTCTTCAGGTGCTCCGACGCTGACGCCGATGCCGTCACCCGCGGCGAGTTCCGCGATAGTGACCACTGGCTCATCCCCACCGCCGAGGTCCCCGTCACCAATCTCTACCGCGACGAAATTCTCGATGAGGCTCGCCTGCCCATCTGCCTCACGGCCTACACGCCCTGCTTCCGCGCCGAGGCCGGCGCCTATGGAAAGGACGTGCGCGGCATCATCCGCCAGCACCAGTTTCAAAAGGTTGAGCTGGTCAAGTTCACCCGCCCCGGAGACTCCGGCGCCGAGCACGAAAAGCTTACCCGCGACGCCGAGGACATTCTCGAAACGCTCGGCCTTCCCTATCGTCGCGTTCTGCTCTGCACCGGCGACACCGGCTTCTCCTCCGCCAAGACCTTTGACCTCGAGGTCTGGCTGCCGGGGCAGCAGCTCTATCGCGAAATCTCCTCCTGCTCCAACTTCGATGCCTTCCAGGCCCGGCGGGCCAACATTCGCTTCAAGCCCTCCGCCCAGGGAAAGTCCGAGTTTGTGCACACCCTCAACGGCAGCGGCCTTGCCGTGGGCCGCACCTGGCTCGCAATTCTTGAGAATTATCAGCAGGCTGACGGCTCGGTCGTCATCCCTGAAGCCCTGCGGCCTTACATGGGCGGCCTCGAAAGGATTACAGTATAGGCGCGCCATGAAGAACATCCTCAAAAGCTACTTCTACTGGACTTACTCACGCGGCAGTTTCCACTACGACATCATGGTGACGCTGATCCTGCTCTTCATCTTCGTCACCCCGCAGTTCTGGGACTTCGGCGCCAAGCCATCTCGCGCCTCGGGCCCGCCGCATCCCATCCAGGTCGCCGGCAATGGCGCGCGCGGCGTCATCATCACCGTGCAGGCCGCGGACGTTCATATCCCCCCGGACGCGAGTAATTTTGAGGTCCGCAAGGCGTTGCGTAAGGCCATCGAGCCCGTGACCGGCGATGCGGTCTCAGTCGAGCGCTGGCAGACTGACCTGGATCAGCAGAACCGCCTCGTGTGGCGCATCTGGGCTCACCGCTAGGCAGCGTCTAATACCATCGTATTGATACCATCCGTCGCGCCGCTGCATCCAACGATTGAGTCACTATGCCTTCAGCCAGAACATTCCTCTCCGCCGCTGCCATCACGCTTCTATTGCTCCCCGTGCGTCCTGCCTTCGCGGCCGACGATCTCGCCCAGGTCCTGCGCCAGTTGGATGCCGCTTCGGCAAAGTTCCGTACCACCGCCGCTGACTTCGAGTTCGACTCCTACCAGACGGATCCCGTCCCCGACAAAGACGTGCAGAAAGGCACCGTCTACTACGAGCGCAAGGGCGACACTTTTCAGATGGCAGCGCATGTCGACGAGATCAACGGCCGCCCCGGCGCCAAGGTCTACACCTACTCCAAGGGGCTGCTCCGCCTCTTTGAGAAGAACATCAACCAGGTCACGCGCATCAAGGCCGGCAAATTTGAGAGCTATCTCATGCTCGGCTTCGGCGCCGGCGGCA
>DASSHM010000237.1:0-8646 GCA_035692885.1 Occallatibacter sp. | reverse complement strand
CACTCCCATTCAAGAACCGCCCAGCCGGGGTAGTCATACTGGGCCAGCTTGCTGAAGATCGCCCTGAAATCCACCTGACCGTCGCCCAGCGAGCGGAATCGGCCGGGGCGGTCAATCCAGTCCTGGTAACCTCCGTAGACGCCACTGCGGCCGGTGGGTCGGTACTCCGCGTCCTTGACGTGGAAGGCACGGATCCGCTCGTGATAGATGTCGAGAAATGCCAGGTAATCCATCTGCTGGAGCACCATGTGGCTGGGGTCGTAGAGGATGCTGGCGCGCGGGTGATTATTCACCGCATACAGGAAGCGCTCGAAGGTGATGCCGTCGTGAAGATCCTCGCCGGGGTGGAGTTCGAAGCAGAGATCGACCCCCGCCTCTTCATAGGCATGCAGAATCGGAAGCCAGCGGCTTGCGAGCTCCTGGAACGCCTCCTCAATCAGGCCTGCGGGGCGCTGTGGCCAGGGATAAAAGTACGGCCAGGCCAGCGCGCCGGAGAAGGTTGCGTGCGCAGTAAGACCAAGGTTCAGGCTCGCCTTGGCGGCCCAGATTAACTGCTGTACAGCCCATTCCTGGCGGCTCGCTGCGTCAGAAGCCACTTCAGGCGGGGCAAATCCCGCGAGCAACTGGTGATAGGCACCGTGGCTGGCAACCAGTTGACCTTGCTGATGCGTTGAGAGCTCGGTGACGGAAATGCCGGCCTGACTCATTACGCCCTGCACCTCATCGCAATAGGATTCGCTGGTAGCGGCCAGCTCAAGGTTAAAGAGGCGGCGGTCCCAGGTGGGAATCTGCACGCCGGCAAAACCCAGCTTAGCGGCCCAATGAGCCATGCCCTCAAGCGTGTTGAATGGGGCTTCATCACTGGCAAACTGAGCCAGAAAAATTCCGGGTCCTTGAATGGTTTTCATGCCTCTGCTCCCGCGGCGTTCTCAGCCGCACTTAGAAATGCACCCAGCCCTTGCCACGGCTGCTGGCGATGGCGCGATCGATGAATTGCATGCCGCGCACTCCGGCGCGGATGCCCGGCAGCGTCTCCGGCAAGGGGTTTGATTGCCCGTTCTTCCACGCGTGTAGCCCATCGGCAAACTCGCGGTAGAGCACGGCAAATGCTTCAAGATAGCCCTCGGGGTGTCCACCCGGGAGCCGCGTAACAGCACGTGACTGGTCACTGAGGTAGGCGGCGGATGCGTGGCGAATCTCTTCAGGAGCGTCAAGCCACCGCAGGCGAAGACGGTTCGGGTCCTCCTGACGCCAGTCCAGCGAGCCCTTCTCGCCATAGACGCGAAGACGCAGACCGTTGCGTTCACCGGCGGCAATCTGCGAGGCCATGAGGATACCTTCCGCGCCATTGTCGAGACGGAGTACTACGGTGCAGTCGTCATCAACCCGGCGGCCCTGCACCACCGAGCGCAGGGCTGCGTTCAACTCCGTCACCACAAGTCCGGTAACGTACTCGAGCAGGTGAAAGGCGTGCACACCGATGTCGGCAATGCAGCCGCCTGGACCGCTGAACGCGGGATCGGCGCGCCAAGCGGCCTGCTTTTGGCCCTCAATCTCAATGGGCCGGCTGAGCCACCCCTGCATGTACTCAACGGCAATCTTGCGAATCTGACCGAGCCTGCCGGCTGCACAGATTGAGCGAGCCTCGCGCACCAGTGAATAACCGGCATAAGTATGCGTTAGGCCATAGGGAAGAGCGGACTTAGCCACCGCGCGCTCCAGTTCCAATGCCTCAAGGTAGGTGGCTGTGGCTGGCTTGTCGCTCATCACGGGAAGTCCAGCGGCAAGCGCCGCGGTGGCAATGGGCAAATGAAGGTGATTGGGCGTGGCAATGACGACAAAATCGATGGGGTCGGGGCGCTTCACTTCCCGGGCAATCATCTCGTTAAAGTCAGCGTAGGCCCGGGCGGGATCAATCCTGTAGGCTTCACCAGCGGCACGGGATCGCTCCGGCGATTGGGAGAACGCACCCGCCACCAGCTCAATTTGTCCGTCGAGTTCCGCGGCGATGCGATGCACGGGCCCTATAAACGCGCCCGGCCCGCCCCCCACCATTCCCATCCGCAGCCTGCGCGGGTTTGGCATCGCAACCCCTTCAGACAAAACTGCAATCCAGCCGGCGGAAAACTCCGCAAATGGCTGCAATTGCAAGGCTGCGGTTCATGGCGCGGGCTACCTCCTGCGTTCGCCGGGCACGCAACCTTCGTCACAAGATACCTCCAACGATGGTAATGCGCATACGGTCCCGAGGTAACCAAGGTCCTGGTATCCGCATCGGCGTGAGCACGGTTCGGGCCCGGCGAGCATCTACCAGTCGGTTAAAGTCCCGTCCATCTTGCGGTTAATGGGAAGATAGGCTCTCTGATAGGGATATCTGGCGGCCAGGGACTCGTCGAGCTCGACGCCCAGCCCGGGTGCGTCGCCGGGATACATGGTGCCGCCGCGGAAGGTGTAGTGATGCGGGAAGACGGCGTCAGTCTCGGCCGTGTGGGGCATGTGCTCCTGGATGCCGAAGTTGTGAACTGAGATGTCAAAATGCAGCGCGGCGGCCATGCAGACAGGCGAGAGGTCGGTGGCGCCGTGGCACCCGGTGCGGACGTGGTACATGGCTGCAAAGTCAGCCGCTTTTTTGAGATGAGTGAGGCCGCCGGAATGAACAACTGACATGCGCAGGTAATCGATCCATTGATTGCGGATGAGATCGTGGGCATCCCAAACGGTGTTGAAGACTTCGCCGACGGCAATTGGTGTGGTGGTGTGCTCGCGAATGGTGCGAATGCTCTCCTGAAGTTCGGCGGGCACCGGATCCTCCATCCAGAAGAGATGAAAGGGCTCCAGTTCCCTGCCGAGGCGTGCTGCCTCGATGGGCGTGAGCCGGTGATGGCAGTCGTGGAGAAGGTGCATATCCTCCCCAAAGGCACCGCGAACACGCTCAAAGAGCCGGGGCACGTGGCGCAGATAGGGCTCGGTGGCCCACTCGTTTTCTGCCGGCAATCCGCGTTCAGCGGGCTCATAGCCGCCCGGCGCTTTGGCGACGCCGTATGCACCCGCGAGCCCAGGAATCCCGCTCTGGACTCGGATTGCCTTGTAGCCGAGGTCCTGATGGCGCGCCACGTCTTCAAGGGCATGATCGATGTCTTTTCCATTGGCGTGGGCATACACGAGCACGCCATCACGACTTCTGCCGCCGAGCAGATTGTAGACGGGGGTATTCAGCGCCTTGCCTTTGATGTCCCACAGCGCCACATCGACGGCGGCGATGGCCGACATGGTGACGGGACCGCGCCGCCAGTATGCGCCGCGATAAAGGAATTGCCAGATGTCCTCGATGTGAGACGGATCGCGGCCAATCAGGCAGGGTATGACGTGATCACTCAGGTAGCTGGCCACGGCCAGCTCACGCCCGTTAAGAGTTCCGTCGCCCAGACCGCAGACGCCTTCGTCGGTTTCAATCTTCAAGGTGACGAAGTTGCGGCCGGGCGAGGTGATATTTACGGTTGCCCCGGTAATTTTCACGGCGGTCAATGCTCCTTGCTGCGACTGTGGCGCAAAGTGATGCTCTCTATTGGTTGACGCCGCTGGCCAGAAAGCCGCCGTCGACGGCGATGGTGGCTCCGGTGATAAACGACGCGGCCTCGGAGGCGAGAAAAATGGCTGCTCCAGCCAGCTCGCCTGCCTCGCCAAAACGTCCCATGGGCGTGCGCATGAGCAACTCCTCGCCCCGGGGAGTTCCCTGGATCAGCGAGGCGTTGAGCGGCGTGGGAAAGACCCCGGGCGCGATGGCGTTGACATTGACGCCGGACCGGCCCAATTCAACGGCGAGCGAGCGGGTAAGCGAAACAACCGCCGCCTTGCTGGCCGAGTAGGCCGCAACACGGTAAAAACTGACGAAGGACGAAAGCGAGGCGATATTGATAATGCGGCCATAGCCGGCGCGGACCATGGTGACGCCGAAGATCTGACAGGCGCGCAGGGTGCCGGTAAGGTTGGTATCGATCACGTGCGACCAGTCAGCCTCATCGGCCTCAAGCGTCGGAGACTTGTGGGTGATGCCCGCGGCATTCACGAGGATGTCCACTTTGCCAAAGGCCGCAAGGATGGCGTCATGCAGGGCCACGAGCGAGCCGCGATCCTGCACATCGCTAATCAAACGAAGCGTGCGCCGGCCGAGCGCCTCAATCTCTCCCGCCGCCTGCTCGACCTGCGCCTGACGGCGCGAGGTGGCAACCACATCAGCACCGGCGGCGGCCAGACCGAGGGCGACGGCATGCCCAAGGCCCGTGGTACCGCCCGCAACCACGGCAACCCGGCCGCTAAGATCAAAAAGTTCAAGGCTCATGAAGGAGTCAGCTCCGCGGGGCCGGATGGACAGTCAAATCATGTTTTCTGCCGGACTTGTACGGCTTTTAGTGCTCCATCTCCACGCAGTTACCGGCCGCACCTTGCAATCTATCACGGCGGGCAAAGGGCCTGTTCCGCTGAGGTGAGCATTGGGCCGGGTACGGTAGAGTAGGTATGACGAACGGCGCCAATCCATGGATGAACTTCGCATCCCGGACACAACGCGGCTCTGGGACTGCCTGAGTCTGGGCGAGGTCATGCTTCGGCTTGACCCCGGCGAAGGTCGCATCCACACCACAAGACATTTTCAAGTGTGGGAGGGCGGCGGCGAGTATAACGTTGCCCGCGGCCTGCGGCGCTGCTTTGGACTGCGCGCGGCGGTGGTGACGGCACTGGCTGACAATGCCGTGGGACGGCTGGTGGAGGACCTGATCCTGCAGGGCGGCGTGGATACGTCCCTGGTGAAGTGGGTTCCCTATGACGGCGTGGGCCGGGAAGCGCGCAACGGGCTCAATTTTACCGAGCGCGGATTCGGGTTGAGAGCGGCGGCCGGATGCTCGGACCGCGGACACACGGCGGTGAGCCTGTTGAGACCCGGCGACCTGGACTGGGAGGCCATCTTTGCGCCGCCCAACGGATCGCGCTGGTTCCATACGGGAGGGATCTTTGCCGCGCTATCCCCGTCAACAGCCGAAACAGCCGTGGAGGCGATGGATGCGGCGCGGCGTCACAAGACGCCCGTTTCCTATGACCTGAACTACCGCGAGTCGCTGTGGAAGTCGATTGGCGGCAGGGAAAAGGCGCAGGAGGTGAACCGTGAACTGGTGCGCAAGGTGGACCTGCTGCTCGGCAATGAAGAGGACTTTACCGCCATGCTGGGCGTGAGCGTTGAAGGCGTAGGCGAGAACTATGCGGAACTGCCCCTGGCTGGATTTGAAACCATGCTGCGCGAAGTGGCCAAGGCGTATCCAAACCTCAAGCTGGTTGCGTGTACCCTGCGTACGGCAAAGACGGCAAGCCGCAATGCGTGGGGGGCGATTGCGCTCTGCGGTGATCAAATTGCGCATGTGACGCAACGCGAAATCGACATCCTGGACCGCGTGGGCGGAGGCGACAGCTTTGCTTCGGGACTGATCTACGGGCTGCTGGCTGGCAAACCGCTGGAATGGGCGCTCGAATGCGGCGTGGCGCACGGAGCGCTGGCGATGACCACCCCGGGCGACACCAGCATGACCACCCTGGCAGAGGTGGAGCGCGTGATGAAAGGCGGTTCGGCGCGCATTGCGCGCTAGGGACGAACGATGATGGAACGCACTCAGCAGACCATTGAGCGTGTCGGGCTGATCCCTGTTCTGCGCGCACGCAGCACAGGGCAGGCTCTGGCGGTGGTGCGGGCCATGATGGCGGGCGGCATTGCGGTGGTGGAAGTGACCATGACCGTGCCCGGCGCCGTGAACCTGCTCAAGGACCTGAAGCGTGAGTATGGCGGCGATCTGCTGCTGGGCTCAGGCACGGTCACCACAGCTGATCAGGCACGGGCCACCATGGATGCTGGCGCAGAATTTGTGGTCAGCCCAAGTCTGCATCCTGAAGTGGTTGCAGAGACAAAAGCGGCGGGGAAGGTCTCCATTCCGGGAGCCCTGACGCCGACGGAGGTCATTACGGCTTGGGGCGCGGGCGCAGATTACGTAAAGGTCTTTCCCTGCTCCGCAGTGGGAGGAGCCGCCTATCTTCGCGCGCTGCTGGCGCCATTTCCTGATATCAAGCTGATTCCGACGGGTGGAGTGACCCTGCACACCGCGGAGAGCTTTTTCCAGGCTGGAGCGCGCGCTTTGGGCGTGGGCAGCGATCTGGTGGACCTGGCGGCCATCGATGCCGGCAAGTCCGAAACCATTACCGAGACAGCCAAGGCCTACCTGCAGATCATTGCGCGGCGGCGCGGCGAGTCCATGGTGACGCGCTGAGAACTCAGAGGGGATCAGGTTCCGATGACGAGACAGAAGACCGCGGCCGGCGACACGCCGTTTCGCCTGGATGGACGTCATGCGCTGGTGACTGGCGGGGCCAGCGGAATTGGCGAAGCCACCGTGCAGGAGCTTGCGCGCGCGGGAGCATTTGTGTGGATTGCCGACATCAACGTGACCGCCGCCGAGGCGCTGGCGGATTCGTTGCAATCAGCCCAGGCATTGCACCTGGATGTGACCAGCACCGCATCGATAGCCGCCGCGGTGGCAAAGCTGGAGCGGCTCGACATTCTGGTGAACAACGCGGGCATTGGACACGTGGGTTCGATTGTAGCGACCGAGCCGGAGGACTTTGACCGTCTGATGAACGTAAATGTGCGCTCGGTCTACCTGGTGACGCGCGGGTTTATTCCGCTCTTGCTGGAGGCGGAGAAGTCAACCGGACGGAGCGGGACGATTGTGAACATCGGCTCGGTGGCCGGACAAGTGGGCATCAAACAGAGGTTTGCCTACTGTACCAGCAAGGGCGCGGTACTGGCGATGACGCGGCAGCTCGCCGTGGAGTATCCCCGGGCGCTGCGAGTAAACGCCATCTGTCCGGGTACGGTGGAGACGCCGTTTGTCGAGGGCTATCTGGAAAAGTTTCACAAGCACAACAAGGAGGAGGTGCGCGCCGAGCTGCGCGCGCGTCAGCCCATTGGGCGGCTGGGACGGCCGGACGAGGTGGCGTCGATGGTGCGCTATCTCGCATCGGACGAGGCTGCGTTTATCACAGGTGCCTTGTTCGACATTGACGGCGGCTGGACGGCGGCATAGCCCGGCCTTGCCTTGCCAGGATGACAAGATTGCCGTGAAAATCGAATGAGGGCTGCTGCCCCGAAGGACTTATCGAATGAAACTGGTCTCTTTTTCTTCCCCGGCGGATGGCCGCGTGCGGCCGGGCGCGCTGCTTGCAGACAAATCGGTGATCGATCTGAGCGCGGCGGGATTCGCCGATGCGCTGGCGGTTATCAGCGCCGGCGTGCATGCCGCACCGTCAGCGCCGGTGGTGCCGGCGAATCAGGTGAATCTGCACGCGCCCCTTAGCAATCCTCCCCGCGTATTCGCAATCGGGCTGAACTACCGCGAGCACGCGACGGAGTCAGGAATGGAGCTGCCCACCGTGCCGGTGGTGTTCTTCAAGCTGACGCCGTCCATCATCGGGCCGGGCGAGGCGATCGTGCTGCCGAAAAATTCAAACGAGCCGGATTACGAGGCGGAGTTTGCGTTTGTCATCGGGAAGGGCGGATACCGCATTCCGGGGCCGGCATGGCGCGAGCATGTGTATGGCTATACGAATGTGAACGACGTGAGCGCGCGCGATGTTCAACTGGCCACGTCGCAGTGGACGATGGGAAAGAGCTTTCCCACCTTTTGCCCGCTGGGGCCGGCAATCGTCACCGCTGACGAGATTACCGATCCACACCAGCTCGCCATCAGCCTCACAATCGACGGCGAGACTCTGCAGAATTCAAATACGCGGGGCCTGATCTTCAAAATTCCCGACCTCATCGAACATCTTTCTTCGATTACGCCGCTGCTGCCGGGCGACATTGTGTCAACGGGCACTCCCTACGGCGTGGGCCTTGGACGCACCCCGAAGCGGTGGCTGAAGCCGGGCGAGACGGTCACGGTGACGGTGGAGGGCCTGGGTTCGCTGACAAATCCCGTGGTGGCGGAATAGCGCGCTTCCCTGCCCGCGCCTGCACGCCCGTGTTCGACGCCGCGAGCCGGATTACCCCTCGGCGAGGCCGGGCTCTGCCGCAAGCTCCTCGGGATCAGGCTCCGAGGCAAACAATGCATAGAGCGCGATGACGGCGAAGCAGGCCGCCGGAACCACATAGGAGATGGCGACTCCGGCCACGTCGGCCAGGCGTCCCATGACGAGCGTGAGCACCGCGCCGCCCACGATGGACATGACGATGAACGAACTGCCGGTTTTGGTGCGCGCGCCCAGCCCTTTGACCCCGAGCGCAAAGATGGTTGGGTACATCATGGACATGAAGAAGCTGTTGGCGATGAGGCAGACGACGCCGGTCCACCCCGGCTGCATGGCGGCCAGGCCGCAGAGGACCGTATTGATGATGCCGTAGAGGGCCAGCAGCCGCGATGCGTGCACGTGGCGCAGCAATGCCGTGGAGACAAATCGCCCCACGGTGAATGCAGCGAGCGCGAGCGTCAACAGGTACCCGGCGTTGCGCTCGCCCAGCCCGGCGTAGGCCTGCACGTAGAGAATCATGTAGCTCCACGAGCCCACCTGCGCCCCGACATAGAGAAACTGCGCCAGCACGGCAAAGACAAA
>DASSHM010000236.1:0-12935 GCA_035692885.1 Occallatibacter sp. | reverse complement strand
GGTGGAGTGCAGCCTGCACCACAAGCCTTGGGTCACCGATGGTCCGGAATCCAATCTGTACGGCCTTGAGCCAAACTTCGGATGCTGCACGGCAAACTTCCACCAGGGCTGGCCGAAATTTACCAACAGCCTGATCATGCTTTCCAGCTCGAAGCAGGCCGGTGAGCAGGATGGCCTGGTCGCGGCCGCCTACGCGCCGTGCGAGGCTCGTGTTCTTCTCGGCGGGACGGTCGTCCATATCATGGAAGAAACCGATTATCCCTTCCGCGGGAGCGTGCACTTTATCCTTAATCCCGCATCCTCCTGCATGTTTCCGTTGCGCCTTCGCATTCCAGCCTGGGCTGAGGGCACTGTCATTCGCGTCAACGGCAGCCAGCAGGCGGCGCCAACGGCAGGAACGTTTGCACTTGTCCAGAGGACCTGGTCCGCTGGCGACCGTGTCGAGGTTGACTTCTCAATGCGTCCGCGCATTTCGCGCTGGTTCAACAACTCGGTGGCCGTGGAGCGCGGGCCGCTGGTCTTTTCCTACGGAATTGGCGAGAACTGGGTGAAGCTGCGCGACCGTGGGATGACCGCGGACTGGCAGGTCTTTCCTTCAGCGCAGTGGAACTATGCGGTGAAAGTGAGTGAGACCGACCCCGCTGGAAGCATTGCCGTTTCAGAAGCAGCAGTGGGTGAATTGCCCTTCGGGCGTAGACATGCTCCCGTGTGCCTCAGCTTGAAGGCGCGCAGAATCGACGAGTGGCGCGCGGTGGACGGGGCAGCAGACCCCCTACCTCAAAGCCCCGTTGCCTGCGCAGCGCCGGAAGAGACCATCTCGCTTATCCCCTACGCTGCGGCAAAGCTCCGCATCACGGCCTTTCCACTCTCCAAGACCTGAGACTTCGCACCTTGCCGCGTGCGCATTCGCGTTGCGTGAGACTGCCCGGGAAGCCTGGCCGCCACCGGCTGTACGCCATCGTTCTCAGTGCGCGTCAGTGCACAGATGCCCAAAAGCGTCGATAATGAATGGAGAAAGGCGCCGGTTGCAACGGTAGCGTGTTCACACGGCGTCGACGAACCGGAAGGAACAATGCCCAGGCAGATTTACTCCAGCACAGCGGAGGTTGCAACCCCAAAAGGCGCAGAAGACCCTTACCTGCAGCCAGCCTTTCCCCTGCGAATCCGGGCTAGGCGCGCCATCTGGAGTGTTTTCTGGCTTCTGCTTTACCGGCCATCTCCGCGGCCATTTCATTGGTGGCGTGCATTCCTCCTCAGGGCATTCGGCGCGCGGATGGGCCCCAACTGCCACTTCTATCCCGGCTCGCGCGTGTGGGCGCCATGGAACCTCGTTTGCGCGGACCAGGTTGCCGCCGCCAACGGCGTCGAAATCTATAACCCCGCTCCCGTCTTTCTGGGCTCGCACGCCATTCTCTCGCAGCAGGCCTATCTCTGCGGAGCCACTCACGATCTCGACGAATCGGCCTTCCCGCTGGTTGCGCATGAAATGATGATTGGGGCGTACGCCTGGATTTGCGCGCGCGCCTCGGTAGCCCCCGGTGCCAACGTGGGAGAAGGAGCAGTGCTTGGGTTGGGTTCGGTTGCGACTCGCGATCTGGAGCCGTGGGGAATATATGGCGGAGTGCCCGCCGTCAAGATTCGAGATAGGAATAGGGGAGAAGTGGACCGGGGATCAACTTACAGCAGAACTTCGGCTTGATGACCTTCTAATTTAGCCAATTACTTTAATTCAATTTCCTGCCGCGTCAGCCGTTCCAGCTCCCTCACAACTTCCTCTCTGCCCGACACATTTCCAACCGCCCTCTGCAATTCGCGCAACTTCGCGCCCACCAGAAACCGGTACCAGAAGCCCTGTAGCACGTGATACACAAGCCCTTCCCGCCCATCCAGAAAGCCCAGTTGCAGAACATACCGGTAGAGGAAATACAACAGCGCAGAGATCTCATAGGGTATTCGATTGTAAATCGCATCTTTGATCAACCGTTTGCTCTTTGCCTGCGGGGTACCCGGCTTCTCTCGCAACGAGAAGTCTGATGCAAACAAATGCATCCTCTGATTCAACACCTCGAGTGCCTCCCGGCTGGCATAGTGGTTGTGCTTGGAAGTGAAGAACGTGAGATCGCGCAAACTGTGATCGGCAAATCCGCCTTTGAATGTCACCGGCCGCCCCTCGGTCAGATACATATGCTCGTCCATCCAGCGATCTTCAATCCTCGCCTTGCCACGCCGCCAGATACGCAGGAGCATCAGCGGCAGCCTGCCGCCATGACGAATTACCCTTCCCTGAAACACCGTCTTGCGATTCAGAACGACCCCGGTCACGTCAGGTGGCAGCGCGGGCAGCTTCACCCTGATCTCCTCGGCAAGGTCCTCTTCAACAATCTCGTCGGCATCCAGGCGCATCACCCACTCCGCCGTAATCGGCGCATTTTCCATGGCCCATGCATACTGTCGCGCGTAATTCTGAAAAGGATGTTGAAGCACGGTTGCGCCGCCGGCCCGCGCCAGCTCGACCGTTGCGTCGGTCGAGTAGGAGTCAACAACAAAAATCTCCTGCGCGACATGCCGGATGCACCTCAGCGCGCGTGGCAGATGCATCTCCTCGTTATGAGTCAACATCACAACCGCAAGACTGGACTTCTCGCTCATGGGCTTCTCAGTAAAGAATACAAACATTCCCAGCGCGAGACATCACACTCACACTGCGTTGATCACCGTTCACAATGCGTATGCGATTCAGCAGGGAACCCGATCGCCCGTGCAAAATCCTGCGCAGTCACTTCCACGTCAAAGCGCTTGACAAAGCACGCGCGCGCAGCACGCGACATCTTGGTTCGCTCATCCTCGGTGAATTGAAAATACTTTCTGATCAGATTCCGCGTGCCGTCCCGGCTGTCTGGCTCCACCAGGCCGGCATCATCTGCTTCGACCTCCCGCCAGATATTCACCTTGTTGCTGATGAGAACCGGCCGGCCACATGCCAGCGCTTCAACAACCGCGAAGCCGAAGTTCTCCTGATGCGATGGAAGAATAAAGGCCTCAGCAGTCCGCAACGCACCCCACTTCACCTCGCCGCTCAACATGCCCGCCCAATGGACTCGATTCGCGATGCCGCGGGAGAGCGCGAGTTTACTCAGCGCTGCCGACCATCCTGCCACGTCCGGTCCTGCAATGACAAGGTCAACCTCCGGCGGCAGTTCCTTGGCGCAGTCAGCGAATGCCTGGACCAGCAGATCGCATCCTTTCTTGGGATGTATGCGGCCCAGGTAGAGTAGAACGCGACGCCCATGCAGTGATGGATGTGCCTGCGCAAATACGGCCTTTTGGATACCCGAGTCTTCACCTGGATCCGCGGTTCCAAACTGGACAACCCGCTCCTGATAGGTGAAGCCTTTGAAAACCCCGCGCGCGCGCCGCCGTTCCTCATCACACGTAAACAGTACCTGCCGGGCGTCCCGCAACACGCGGCCTTCCGCCAGCCACCAGTACAACTGCTTGACTGCGTGCTTGGCTCGGTATCGCTCTTTGAACCATGGGTCCATCATTCCGTGCGCAAAAATAAAATATGGTATCGCCGTCTTTCGTAGCGCAAGCCACGCACCCATCGACGAGTAATTCCAAAGTCCGTGCAGGATCACCGCATCAAACTTGCCTGCGTGTTCCTGCAACCACCGCTTCAGTCCGAATCCGTACCGATACCGGCCAATCCCCCGACCCACACCAGCGACGGGAAACGGAAACCGCCGGCTCTCCGCCACACGGGTTGACTCCAGACTCACCAGGTTTACTTGATGACCGCACCTGAGCAACACCTCTGAAATGCGGATAACAGCCTCAATAGGCCCGCCCGACTCGGGATCAGTTGTGCAAATCACGTGCAGCAGTCGCATGCTTTTTATCCGGCCGTCTGCAACAGCGACTCAACCGCTTCGGCAAAGCGGTCTGCGTCCGCGCAGTTCGCGCGCTCCCGCGAGGCGTTGCACATGCTCCGCCACAGGTTCTCGTCATCCGCGAGAAGGCTCATAAAATACGCCATGCCCTCTGGATTGTCGGGCTCCACGACAAACCCATTCACGCCGCTACGCACCAGAAGGTCTCTCGCGCCGCAGATGTCTGAAAGAATAATCGGCAATCCCATCGCCAGCGCTTCGGGTACGACATTCCCAAACTGCTCCACGATGCTGGGCAAAAGGAGCGCCAGTGCGCTTCCGAACGCTTTGCACACGTCGCTGGTCTGCATGAATCCGTGAAGATGTACCAGCCCGCTTACGCCGAGTGATCTGGCCTGTTCTTGTAACTCCTCGCCCAGAGGCCCAGAACCAAAGATATGCAATTCACGCGGACAGACGGTCTTTGCGGCATACTGCGAAAATGCGCTCAGGGCCATCGAAAGGTTCTTCTCCGGCACCAGTCTGGCAACAATGATGAATTTCCTCTCCTTGAACGGCACGCCCTCCGGCGCGGGCTCTGCGAGCGCCAGGTTGCGCACCCGCTGCAGAGAGACACAGTTATATGGAGATTTGACACGTGATGCGTCCAGCCCCATAAAGCGCATGTAATCGCTTGATCGCTTCCACGACGCGATGCCGCCCTGATAGGGGAGATGGAGAAGCCGCTTAATCGCCTCTTTGCCCAGTTGCCGCTCATAGGTGTCAAATTTTGAGCAACCCATGATGTACACCCGGCGGCCAAGCAGGCGAAGAATCACGGATGTTGTGAAGATTGCAGCCTCTTGATAGTGGCACATGAAGAACTGCGCATCGCGCCCCATTGCCAGGCAGGCCTTGAGTGTCACCCTGAATAACTTGAAGCCGCCGGCCTGCTCAAATGATTGATCCTTCAGCAAGGTAACCTTTGTAAAGCACTCTCCACTTTCCTGGTTCCAGTCATAAACCTGGCTGACGCCGGCCAGTTCCAGCCCCACTATCTGAAATCTTCCCGCCAGCCTTCTTGCCACCGCGTCGCATCGATCCGCATGCAGGGGCCCGAAGTTATCCCATACAAAGACAAGTTTAGGCATACCGTTCCTCTTGTACTCCGCCGCGGTTTTGTCGCCGCATGGTAACAGCTTACTTTCGCGCAACATCAAGTTTCGGCGGGGCAATGCGGTCCAGCACACGCATCAGTGTTGCGCGAGGCTCCGCCAGCATGGAGTAGGTAAATACGAACTCACCAATCAATCTGTCCCATGCAGTCTTGCGCCGGCCCATCACCCTCTCAAAATAGCGGGCGTGAGTACTCCTGCTCGCCTCTGCAAAGCGCTGACTGCCCGTAATGGAAGCGGAATGTATGCGAAATGCAGACCAGAATCCCGGCAAATGTACCAGTTCCATCCCGCGCATTGCCATTTCCAGCAGGATCTCGGCGTCCCAGCTTGTCTTATTGCTTGCATTGAAGCCGCCAACTTCCCTGAACGCTTCGGCACGATAAAAAGTGGACTGCTGCAACACGAGCGATCCGCCATAGACAAACCGTCTGGCGCCGAATTTAGTCGAGACGACCCGGCGAAGAATCTTGCCATCCGCATTCACGATGTAACCATCGGCATAAATGGCTGCCGCGCTGGGATGCGCCTGTGCGGCATTGGCAGCCCTCATAAGGCATTCTGAAAGATAAAAATCATCAGCATTGAGATATCCGAATATATCGCCGGACGCACGGCCGAATGCCTGATTCAGGCCGTCGGCTGGCCCCTCATCGCACTGCTTGAGGTGAATAATGCGACCCGGAAACCGCTGCTGAAATTTGCTGATGATCTCGGGCGTTTCATCTGTTGAACCCGGATCGACAACCAGATATTCGACATCAGGCCCGCCCTGGGTAAGCACACTCAGCATCGACTGAGCCAGATAACTTGCCTGATTGAAGGCGTTTGTTACGATCGAAAACTTGATGCTTCCTCCCTGACGGCTCTACACTACTGCTTCTATCGCTAGACAAATCTCGCTATGCTAGTCACCTAAGATGTCGTGAACGTCAAGGATGCGCACCTGCCTCATACCCGATTCGCAGGTATCCACTGCAATCAGATTCTCCGAGCGGTTCCAACGCGGATGCAAGTCGCATTTCACATCGCTATCCATCGACCGCGGACGATGGCGGAACCTGCCTACGTCAACGCGATCATTCCGTTTCGCGTGATAGAGAATCAGAGGCAGTATCCCATTTTTGTCCGCATAGCAATCCGTTACAATCCAGTCGTGAGATCTGGCTACCATGGGATGCCCATCCTCTTCAAGCTTCGGCCATCCAAATCGATACCGTGCCTGCGCGTTGCGAACCGGTATTGAATAATATGCTTCCGCCAACAGCTTCTTCTTCCAGCGGCCTTTAAATCCTCGAGCCACCCGTACGAGCGGTTTCATCAGAGGCGATTTCAGTGCGCCACGAGACCGCACTTGAGCAAATCCCGCTCCTGTAAATCGCGCCCAGACGAGTACAGTATCATTATCGAGCCAATCAAAGTGGCTCACCTTCTCCCGGGCCAGTACCTGCAAATCATTAGCTTCCCGGTCGGTTACAATCAACCGCGTAAATGAGCCGCCGTCCGCACTGAAGAAACGATGAAGAAATGCAACCTTCGAGCCATCAGGACTAAAGAGCGGATGGCAGAGGAAGTGAACAACCTCCTTACTTCCGCTTACTGGCTCAAGGCCAGTGACGCGCTTGGTTGAAATAAACAGGCTCATCTCTCCACTGTCAAGCTGGAGCTTCCATAAGCCATCCAACCTGTCATCAGTGCAGCGCGGCTGCCCTGTAAGCGGAGGGTAGCCATAGGCCTTCCATGCGTGGGCAAGCGTCGTGAAGTTGGGGGCAATCGACATCTTCCCATCGGGGCTGACCGCATATATCGGTGCAGGCAACACATGGCGCTGTCCTGTCGCAATATTCCTAATCACTGACACCGCGCGGCCTCTTTCAATCTCGTTGAATGCGATGCAATTCACACGTCCCGGAACCCATTGCAGCCTAGATCCCTGCTGAAAGTTCCACGCAGTCGTCGAGTCAACTGGAAGTATCTCATCTGTCTGAGGTAGCCAAAGACATATCTCGATCCTCCTGCCACAATCGCTCATTGCTGAAAAGTCCGGCGGAAGGCGATGGATTGCAAGCAAGCTATCATCGTAAGACCATGGAACAATATCATGAAACCCGACAAAGCAGTTACTGTTGGCCGGCGTCTCAGCGACGATTCGACCTTTTGTCTGGCCCGTCCTCATCTCTACTTTTTGTCCCGCGCTTGGAACCGTCTTCATAACTCGGATTTTGGTCTCCGCTCCGATTCCGGATGAGATCTCATTCAGAGACCCTGTATCTACTCCATTTCCGGTACTTCGGCCATGGATAGAGACGGAAGAGAATCGAGCTTCCTAAGATTGGTGCGGGTAATCAGCGTCAGCGGGATAACTTGTACTGCAACCTGCGCAATCAGCGTCCCTAGAACGGCTCCGATGATTCCGAATTGCCTGACAAAGTAGATCGACAGTCCCAGGTTGAGTGCGGCCATCGAGACGGCACAAATGGCCTGCGACCTAAGCACTCCGATTCCGTTCAGCAAAAAGCTCAACGGCTGCAGATACGATGCGACCGCGCTTTGCAGGCCAAACACCGCGAGAAGCAGAGTAGACGCCCGTACGCCCGGCCCCACCCACAGTTCCAGAATCCCATTTCCAAATACAACAAACACTGCGGCAATGGCGACGGCTGCGGCGGTTCCCCCCAGCGTCACCCACTTGAACGCCTTCCTGATCCACCTGCCATCGGATCGCGCCATGGCATCTGCATATGCAGGCCACATCGCACCCGACAGCATCATGACAAATGACGTGACTATGTTAAATAACTTTGCGGGCACGGCGTACGCTGATACCGCTTTCGCCCCGAGTATCTGCGCAATCACGATGTTATCGGTCTGCATACCCACGGCGATGGATACCTGAAGGAGAAAATACATCAGGCCAATCTGCAGCAGGTACTTCGCCGACGGGAGTGAGAAGTCGCTCAGGCGCGGGAGCAGCTCACGATGCGATCTTCCAAATAAGTCTGCGGCGTTGATCAGCGTGATAAGCACCGGCGGCCCGGCAAGGCTGAGTACGAGCATTGGGAGGCCGGCCCGCAAATAGATTGCCACCAGAAGGGCGCAGAGGGAGGAGAGATTTCCCAGCATGTTCCAGAGGTTATTGATAAACGCATTTTGCAGTCCCGAATGTGTCCCGCGTGCAATCCCCAGCGGCAGGTTGAGCACAAAGCACAGAAAAAAGATCAGGAGAGCGGGTCCTGCCTCTGCAATCGCGCGCGGTGAGTGCACATTGAATATTCGGCTGCCATCGATATGCGGATAAGCCACCAATCCACCAACTGCAATCACCGCTGCAATGGTGCTCAACAGCCAGAATGCGCTTGAAGTGGCCTGCCTCGCCGCCCGCTCGTCTCCCCTGCCCTTCGCATCCGCTACGACGTTGACCAGTCCATTATTCAAGCCCAGATCGGCAAAAACCAGCATCGTAACCACCGACGTGATCGTCACCCACATGCCATACCGCTCTGCGCCAAGGTAAAGAAAGGTAAGGCGAACGGTCAGGATGGATGTGCCCAAGGAAACAAGCCGGGCAAGCCCGGAGGTGATACTCGTGAGTGCTGCTCGCCGGTACCGCTCGCGCGCAAAGTCCTCCGGAGTCACCAGTTCCTGCTGGCGAAATTGGAGTAAAGTCTTCAGTTCAGCGATGCGCATAGATACGTGCGGTTGGATCCGCGAAAGTCGGAGTTGATCTCGACGACTCGCTCAACTCTCGGCCGGTCTGCCCCACAGGGCAGCAGCAGGCAATCACTGCCATTTACCGCGCCGTATTGCACTCCACGCCCTTGCCCTGAGCGGCGAACGCTCAAGCAGCTTGAGAGCAATCACAAACACAAAAAAGTCCAGTGCCCGCGATGTATAGCCAAAGGGAGAGAAAAGGGCGGCTCAGATAAAGAGCGCAAACGACCTGACGTCGCACGTGAAAATAGCAACTCAAGAGGATCACGACCGTTGTTACACCGGCGACAAATCCAAACTTCCAAGCATAATCGCTGCTGAAGTCCGACGGTTGAATCAATGCAGCCAGCACCCCGCCCACGCTATACCCTCCAATGAAGATGACCTGCCGTCGAATGTTTTTTGAGAGGAGGATTGCCAGCACGACAATATTCAGGGCCAGGAAAAGCACCCGCCGTCCCCGCGAGCCCAGTTCATGAATGCGGTTTCGCGATAGATATCCGTCAGGATCTGGTTCAGCAGCCAAAGTCCGAGCAACAGGTTGATGGCTCCAACTCCAGCTCGCAGATCTTGTGTTTCTGAGGTATCCACAACACAGGGATCAGCGCAATCATCCGGACTTCTGATCCCTGCATCGTCCCG
This sequence comes from Occallatibacter sp., assembly GCA_035692885.1. Lineage (GTDB taxonomy): Bacteria > Acidobacteriota > Terriglobia > Terriglobales > Acidobacteriaceae > Telmatobacter. The sequence goes on along the minus strand of DASSHM010000236.1, from coordinate 3,538 downwards.
ATGAGTGAGATATGGAAGGGAACGGCAAGCCCTATGCACAAAGCAATCCAATCGATCGCGCTCACCGTCCATCCTTTTCTTTGAAAGGCGCGATGCATTGGAATCCGTGCTGTACTGGCCGCAATCATATTTTCCCGACGCTGTCGTATCTGGGCGCCTGCGGAAACTCATGCCCCAAACGATTTGCGCTCGTTCCGCAACAGGATGCCGCTACTTCCCATTGAGATCGCGTTCTCCGTAATATTCGTAGAACTTGCGACCGTAGTACTCGGAATACTCCGGCGCCTTCAGGTTGACAGCATTCACTGTGGCTCCAAGGATGTGGGTACCCGAGCGATCCAGAAGGTCCACACACCTTTGCGTAACGTGCCGGTGCGCCTCGCCGTAACGCACAATCAGGATTGCCGCGTCGATCAACCGGCCGAGCACAGAAGCGTCTGTCACGGCGATGGCCGGTGGCGTATCGATAAAGATGAAATCGTAATTGGGCCGTAGTGCGACCAGCATCTCATCCATTTGCTGAGAGCCGAGCAGCTCTGAAGGCAGAGGCGGAATCGGTCCCGCAGTCATGATGTGAAGATTGGCCAATTCCCGCCACTCCACGATCACGTCGCCCGCGCTCTTCTTTCCAGACAATACCGAGGAGAGTCCGTCTACTTTGCCGAGTCCGAATTTGGAGTGCATTGACGCGCGGCGCAGGTCCGCGTCAATCAGCAGCACTCGCGCTCCGTTCAGCGCAAAGGTAATTGCAGAGAGCGCGGCAATGGTGCTCTTCCCTTCCGCGGGCCGCGTGCTTGTAATCATGATTACCTTCGGTGGGGACCCCGGGCTCGAAAGCAGAATCGACGTCCTCATGCCGCGCAGGGATTCAGCGACCTTTGACCATGCAGACATCCCCTTTGACACCGCATGTTCCTTGAATGTCTGTGGCTTCAGGTCCTCCGTCTCCACCAGCGGGATGGCCGCAAGCACAGGCATCTGCAGCGACTCCTCGATGTCCGTCACCGACTTCAGATTTGTATCGAGCGCCTCAAGCACCAACGCGACGATCAGACCAAACACAAAGCCGATGCCCGCGCCGATTGCCAGATTGAATCGTTTGCGAGGGTGGCTGGGAATGGTTGGCACATCAGCGTTATCGACAATATGTATGGCCGTGGAGTGCAATCCTGCCAGGATGCCGGCTTCCTGCAGGCGTTCCTGCAGGCCATCGTAGAGTGTCCGGTTTGCCTCGTAATCCCGCTTTGCAAACTCGTATTGCGCGCCCTTGCTGTCTTTGCTGTAGGCATTTCCTTCTTCTGTCTTCAACAGGTTGCGCAGCATCGATTCGTTGTTTTGCGCCGCTTCAAGGTCTTTCTCGGCCCTCACGATCTGTGCATGCTCCGCAACCTTCAGGCTGCTCTTGGTCTGATCGATTTGTGCCTTCAGTGCTTTTAGCCCTGGATATGCCGGGCCATACGTCTGGCTGAGTGAGCTGGATTCTGCTTCCAGTTGCGCAAGCCTTAGTGTCAGATCCTTCATCGCGGGATCGGCAAATGCAGCCGCGTAGTTCACGTCTGGCGGCGAGCTCTTCAGCGCTCTCAGTTGTGCCTCCTTGACCAGGCTGTCCGCCTCCGCATCAGCTACCTGCTTGTTCAATTCCTGCAGGTTCGACACGATGACGCTGTTCGTCGGATCCACACCATAGAAGCCAAGATTTTGCTGGAGTTGCGCTATATTCGACTGGCTCTTGACCAGATTCGATTTCAGGTCCTTTAATTGCAACTCCAGCCACTTTGATACCTTGGCGGTGGAGTTATAGTTATCGCGGAATGTCCACTCAATATAGTTATCAACGAGCGTATTTGCGATAAGAGTGGCCAGCGCGGGCTTCCGTGCCGTTGCTCGTACCTGGATGATACTCGTGTGTCCGAGACGATTGATTTCCAGGGACGCGATGAGGCCGCCTGCCAGCATGTCGCGTATTGCGGGCACCGATAGATCCCAGGGGCGGCCCTGCTTTAAGGGAACAAAGTCCGGATTGCTATCCAGATGCAAAGAACGAACCGTCTCCAGCGCAAGGCTCCGGCTTTTGAGAATGCTGATTGCCGTGTCGATGCTTTCGGCGTCGTCCTCGTCAGAAAATCCCGGCATCTGCTCGATCCGAAACTGTGATGACTGATCAGGCACAATCTGTATCTGCGCCATCGCCGTGTACCGGCGCACTGAGGCAAAGTTCACCACTTCGCCCACAACTATCCCCACAACGAGGGCCGCGACGATCATCCATCCCCGCTTTTTTAAGAACTGGATAAGGGGCTCGAGGATGGCCTCGTCGACGCCTGTGTTCCCGGGAATGGTCGGCTGGATCGTTGACCCGCTTGAGGCCGTTTCGCGTTGAGAACCGGAATTGGAAGAATGGTTCACGTGGTTTGTATCCTTATCGGTGCGGTTGACGTGTGCCGATCGCGCTCCTGGTTACTCGCTACAATGGCAATGCGGCATCGGTTTCATGTGCTCGCTTATGCAGAGGCTGGCGCGAAACCGGGAGGCCACGCCGTGCGCGCGTTATCAGCACCATTGAACAAGTGAATCATTTGGAATAAACACTCAAGTAAACTTATCTGTCGAACCCGGCAATCAAGCCCCGGCGATCTGCCTGCAAATTTAGCTATGGGCGATAGACATAGAGGATTGGCCCAACCAGCGACATCACAAATGCGACCGCCCGGTTAACCGCTTCCTTCGTCGGGCTGGGTGAAACGTAGATAATGTCATCTTCTCTCATCACCGGATCCGCCACCCTGCCCGTAAGCACCTTCTTCAAGTCCACTTCCTGTACCGTCTTGGTTCCATCCGGCTGCAGGTGAACAATCAGTGTGTGCTTGGTCGCGGTAAATGGCGTCGAGCCTCCCGCCCGGGCAATCAGCTGTGAGAGCGTTGTTACGCGAGAGCCGCATTCCGAGTAGGCTCCCGGCTTGCTCACGTGACCCCCCACATACACCACTCCGCATGGACGCACAATCACTCGATCACCCGGGCGGACGGGCCGATCGAAGTTGGCGGTGTTGTGCATGGTCGGATCCCATGGAATCTCGATCTTCTTCTCCGGCGATGAAAGCTCGGATATCTCGATGACCCGTCCGGCATTCGTCATCAGTCCGCCCGCTGCGGCCAGGACATCGGAGAGCATGTGCTTTCCGCGGGGTGGATAAACCCCGGGCTCACGCACCTCTCCCAGCACGGTAATTCCGGTTAAGGTCGCCTCTACGGTCACCATCACCTGCGGGTTCCGCATGAGTCCCCGGCTGATCAGTTGTGTGGAAATAAGGCTTGCGGCCGCGGCGCTGTTCAACCCTTCAAAATGAAGGATGCCGAGATAAGGATAGGCAATATCGCCGCTCTCTGACACGCGCGTCACCACGGTAAAGTCGGGTGCGCCAAAAACCCCGATGTGCACAATCTCCCCCGGAAAGATTGGCTCGTCCGTCAGACCGGCGACTCCCCCGCCGCTGGAGGCTGCGGGACGGGATGGAGCCTGATCCATCCCTGTGCTCGT
>DASSHM010000235.1:0-2541 GCA_035692885.1 Occallatibacter sp. | reverse complement strand
CATCGCCTGCCAGGGCTGGGGCCTCACCACGCGCTATGCCGGCCGGCTCGGCGACGACGAGGCCGCCGGTCTCCATCGCCGCGTCTTCGCAGATGCTGGTGTTGATGCCCGCATCACCACAGTTCCCGGCGCGGCGAGCCCACAGTCTCTGGTGCTGGTCGATGCGGGCGGCGAGCGCACCATCATTCAGCGCCGCGACAGCCGCCTCCTGCTTCAGCCATCCGACCTTGACCGCTCCTGGATTGTGAATGCCCGGGCCGTCCATGTGGACGGCTTTGAAACCGCTGCTGCCACCCTCGCCGCCGGCTGGGCCCGCCAGGCGGGCATTCCCACCATCGCAGATCTCGACGAGCTTTACCCCGGCGTCGAAGACCTCATCGCCAACATCGACTACCTCATCGTGAGCCGCGACTTTCCTTTGCGCCTCACCGGCGAGCACAACCTTGAGCAGGCCCTGCGCGCCGCCATGCGCCGCTTCGGCTGCAAGGTCGCCGCGGCCACGCTCGGCCGCGAGGGCGTACTCGCATGGGACGGCAGCGGCTTCCACCTTCGCCCCGCGTATCGCGTGCCTGTGGTCGACACCACCGGCGCGGGTGACATCTTCCACGCGGGCTTCATCTACGGCCTGCTGCAAGGGTGGACGCTCACCCGCCGGCTTGACTTTGCCTGTGCCGCCGCCGCACTCAACTGCACGGCCCATGGCGCGCGCGGCCGCCTCGGCACCGTGGAGGATGTCGAAGGCCTCATTGCATCCACGCCGCGTTACGGGCCGTCGCGTACTTGAGTTGCCGGCCTTGAGCAGGCTCTGCCACCATCTCTCTGCCTGTCGCCGCCGTCTCACCGGCGCGCGCTGAGGCAACATTGCGCGGGCTGCCTCACCATCCGCAACCGGTCCGGGCACTGCGGCGCAATTCCCGCCAACAGATCTTGCCCAAACCGTCTCGCCCGCCGTAGTATTCCTTTGCAATTGAAATCGTTTTCAGGAGTAATCCCTATGCGTCTCGCCGCTTCATTGCCTCTCGCTGTCACCGCCCTCGCACTCGCTTCACTCGCCGCGCCGCCCTACGCTCAGGCGCAGCAGGTTGCCCAGAGTCCGCCCATGGGCTGGAACAGTTGGAACTACTTTGCCGAAAAAGTCACCGAGCAGGACATCAAGAACGCCGCCGACGAGATTGTCTCCAGCGGCATGCGCGACGCAGGCTACATCTACATCAATATCGATGACACGTGGGAGGGCCAGCGCGACCCCAGCGGCGTGCTCCACACCAACTCCAAATTTCCTGATATGAAGGGCCTCGCCGACTACGTCCACTCCAAAGGTCTCAAGCTCGGCATCTATTCCTCTCCCGGCCCCAAGACCTGCGGCGGTTATGAGGGCTCGCTCAATCACGAGGCGCAGGACGCCAGAATGTACGCCGCATGGGGCATCGACTATCTCAAGTACGACCTCTGCAGCTTCATTCCCGAGGTGATGGAGAAGCAGGCTCCCCACGACAAGGCCGCACAGATGCGTCTGATGGAGGCCGCCTACGTCAAGATGGACAAGGCGCTCAAGGCCACCGGCCGGCCCATTGTCTACTCGCTCTGCCAGTATGGGTGGGACGCGCCCTGGGAGTGGGCTCCCGCGCTCGGCGGCAATCTGTGGCGCACCACAGGTGACATCAACGCCCACTGGGACCGCGTTTACGCCATCCTCGAACAGCAGGCGGGACTTGAGAAATACGCGGGCCCCGGCCACTGGAACGACCCGGACATGCTCGAGGTGGGCAACGGCAAGCTCTCGCTTGCAGAGAACCGCTCCCACTTTTCCATGTGGGCCATGCTCGCGGCCCCCCTGCTGGCCGGCAACGACCTGCCCCACATGACACCCGAGATCAAAGCCATCCTCACCAACCGCGACGTTATCGCCATCGATCAGGACAAGCTCGGCCGTCAGGCCAGCAAAGTCTATGCCGACGGCGAAGTCGAGGTCTGGTCCCGCCCGCTCTCCGGCGGAGCTCTGGCCGTCGCCGTGCTCAACGCGGGCAGCAGCCGCTACTCGTCACACCCGTTTCATCTCGACCTCGCGAAGCTCGGTCTGCATGGCACGCAACAAGCAACGGATCTGTGGACCGGCAAGCAGATTCAGCTCTCCCAGAACATGCCCATCGAGCTCGACAGCCACGACATCCTTCTCGTCCGCGTGGCAAATCCCAGGTAGCTGCACCTGCTGATCGTCCCACTCCCGCGCACTCCTGGCGCAGGGGTGGGACTTCTCCGCACGCCGTCAACCGGTAGCGTCGCTCAGATCCTGTCCATCTATTCCGGGGCAACCTGCTGTCGTATCAGGCCTCGCCGCCGCATGCCCGGTCTTCAGCCCAGGGCCTTTTTCACCAGCGCGCTGATTCTTTTTGCGGCCGCTGCATCAAGCCTGACTAACGCAAACGCGGTCGGCCACATCGCGCCGTCATCAAGCTTCGCCTCGTGCATAAAGCCGAGTGTCGCGTACCGGGTCTTGAATCGCTCAGCGCTTTGGAAAAAGCAGACGACCTTTCCTTCGTT
>DASSHM010000234.1:0-5335 GCA_035692885.1 Occallatibacter sp. | reverse complement strand
CGCCCCACGGCGGCATGTTGGGCATGGTATTGGTCCAGCAGACGCCAATCAGCCCCGCCTCCGCAGCCTGCCACCCATAGGTTCCGCCGCGCATCCAATGATTTGTATTGCCCAGGCTCACGCATCCCAGCCCGTACTTCCGGCTCAATTCCATCGCCCGGTGCATGCAGGCATGCGCGTTCAGGTTCCCCGGTCCTCTGCGCCCGTCCCACCGCTCCATTGCGCCGCAGCCGGCGCGCATGCGGGGCTCCGCATGCGCATCGACGCAACGGTTGCGCACCATGGCCACAAAGCGGGGAAACCTGGCGACGCCATGCGAATACACCCCATCGCGCGTGGTCTCGGCAAACAGCCGCGCGCACAGCCGCGCCCGGTCTGCGGCAAAACCCAGCCCGCGCAGAACGCCCGCCAGTGTGTCATTCAGTTCTTCAAACGAAATCCGATTCATAACGCTGGTCGTTTGCAGTACGACTGCTGCAAGGCTTAAAGGCCAAAGCCGGTGCCGGCCGGCGGACCCGCATACCGCCACGCCGCTCTAGTCCTTCAGCGTGACCGTAATCCGCCGCTTGTCTCCGCCTTCCGCCACAATCGCAATTTCGCCGGTTGACCGCTTGAGGATGCTTTTGAACTTCTCTCCCCACTCCACCAGCACCAGCGCATCAGGCGTCAGCAGATCTTCAAGGCCCAGGGTCTCAAGCTGCCGCTCGCCCTCCAGCCGGTACACATCCAGGTGAAAGAGCTTCACCGGCCGGCCGCGCAGCGTGCCGTCATACTCGTGCAGCAGGGTGAATGTGGGGCTGGTCACCTCGTCGGGATCGGCGGCGTCGAGCGCCTGTGCAATGCCTTTCACCAGGGTCGTCTTGCCCGTGCCAAGATCGCCCCGCAGAACCAGCAACTGGGGCGGCTTGAGCAGGTGCGCGAGCCGCCGGCCCACTTCAATCGTGTCCGCGCCGCTGCGCGTGGTGAACTCATGCGCTTTGCCAGCCACCGGAAGGGCTTGCCTGGTCATTCTGCCGCCTCGCGGGCCCGGATTGCGGGAACCATATCCCCCGGCAGCCCCTGCAACCAAACATAACCGCTCTGGCCGGAAGAGCGAAAGCGAAATGCCCGGGCCAGCAGCCGCAGTGAATCGGTTGCCAGCAGCGTATGCTCCTCCTCCGCGCGCACCGTCAAATCCGCGGCCAGCCCATGCAGGTGGACCGCCGCCTCCACTGCTGCTTCCGGCTCACTCGGGAATTGCGCCAGCAGGCCCGCCACCAGCCCGGTCAGCACGTCGCCGCTGCCGCCCTTTGCCATGCCGGGATTCCCGGTGGTATTCACGGCCACGCGGCCATCTGCATGCGCAATCAACGTCCGCCAGCCCTTCAGCACCACTGTCACCCCGTTGATCCGCGCAAAGCCGCGCGCCACATCCAGCCGGTTCGCCTGCACCTCGGCCGTCGTGATGCCGGCCAGCCGCGCCATCTCGCCCGGATGCGGCGTAACGGCGACAAAGCGGTCCTTCGCAATCTCCGCCAGCGCTCCCGGATGCGCGGCCAGCGTGTTTAAGGCATCGGCATCAATCACCGCGGGCACTCTTGTCGCCTGCAGAAGGCCGAGCGTGAATCGCGCCACTTCCATCCCCTGCCCGAGCCCCGGTCCAATCGCCAGCACCGTCTTGCCCGCTGTGATTGCGGTTACAATTCCCGGTGCAAGATTGGCTTCAGATATCTGTCCCGTGGCTGTCTCTTCCAATGGCCACGTCATCAGTTCCTGAGCGACCGTCGCAACCAGCCGCAGGGCAGGTGCAGGAACGGCCGCCGTCACCAGCCCTGCGCCGCCGCGCAAGGCGGCCAGCGCCGTCATGGCCGGAGCGCCGGCCTTACCGCCCACCAATCCGAGGCTTCCGCCTACCACCAGAACATGGCCAAAGTCGCCCTTGTTCGCTGTCGCAGCGCGGCGCTTCTCAACCAGCCGATGGGCTGCCCCGGCCCAATCAAGCTGCAAGTCTGACTCCATCGCGGCTTCCGGCGAGCCGATGGGCGCCACAATGATGGGCTGATCCCATTGCCGGGTGAGTTGACCAAAGACGTGAGCGGGCTGGGGAGCCGTGAACGTCACCACCGCGTCGGCGGGAAAGACGGCTCCATCCACCGTGGCGGCGGTCGCATCCGCCGGCCAGCCAGAGGGCAAATCCACGGCGAGAATGGGCGCTTGACTGCCCCGAACCCATTCCGCAGCCGCCAGCGCGAGGCCCGTGAGCGGAGGTTTGAACCCCGTGCCCACCACAGCGTCGAGTATCAGATCAACCGCAAGCTCCTGCGTATGCATCTTTAGTTCGTCAGCCGTGGTGATGATGTGGATGGGTCCATGCGGCGAGTCTGCAAGTTCGCGCCATGCCGCGGCGGCATCCCCCTTTAGCCCATCTGCCGTGCCCAGCAGAATCGTCGTTACCTCAAGTCCCGCCGCGGCCAGCAACCGCGCCGCCATCATGCCGTCGCCGCCGTTGTTCCCGCGGCCGCACAGCGTGGTAACTTGCCTCGCATGCGGAAAATTCCGTTGTGCAAAATCTGCAACCGCCCCGGCCGCTGCGCGCATCAGTTGCAGCGACGGAACCCCGAACCGCTCCGCGGTGGCCCGATCACAGGCTTGCATCTCGGCTGCGGACAATACGTGCATGGCAACATGGTAGCCGCTTTTTTCGCCGTGGCTGCGGTCAACCATCCTTTTCCCGGTCAGTCCGATGCGAGAAAATGGTGATGCAGGAGGTCTGCACAATGACACCCGGCACCGGAAAGGACGCTGCTCAGAAGTCCGCCGTCTTCGATATCGCCGCGCTCGCGGCCAGGTTTCCAGCCGGCGCTGAAACCATGCTGCTCGACATGCGCCTCACCGATGAAGTGGCGGCCAGCACGCGCCTTTTCCGCATCTACAAGCCAGTGCCGCCCCACTACCACTCAACGTGTGATGAATACCTGCATGTCCTCTGCGGTTGTGGCCTGTTCGCCGTGGACGGCAGCCAGCCGGTCGAGCTCGGCCCGGGAAAGCTCCTGTTCTTCCGGCGCGGCATCGTTCACGGCATTCCCAGGGTGATTGAGGGTCCGCTCGTTGTCCTGGCCGTCGATACGCCGCGGCGCGACCCCGCGGATATCACGTTCGTCAACCCTCAGGACGGCACCGCGGCCACCTTTATCCGCAGTCTTCCCTATTGAGGTTTGGAGGGTCAGGCCGCGCCCTGCGGCCCATCGTCATATTCCCCGGGCGGTCTGAATCAGCAGCCAACCATTGAGAGCGGCAATCAGGATGGCAACAGACCATGCAAGCACCTTCAGCCAGCGTGCATTCACAAACTCGCCCATCTTGGCACGGTTGCCCGTGAACATGACCAGGGGAAATACCGCAAAACTGAGCTGCAGTGAGAGAATCACCTGGCTCAGAATCAGCAGCTCCTCGGTTCCCTTTTCGCCTGTGATGGCCACCACGATAATGGTGGGAACAATGGCCAGGCCGCGCGTAATGAGCCGCCGCACCCACGGAGCAACCTTGAGGTGCAGAAACCCCTCCATCACAACCTGTCCGGCCAGCGTCCCGGTAATGGAGGAGTTCTGCCCTGAGGCCAGCAGGGCAACGGCAAACATGGTGCTCGCGCCCGATGCGCCCAGCAGGGGGGTCAGCAGCTTATAGGCATCCTGAATGGCCGCAACGTCAAACAGTCCCCGGCGATGAAATGCGGCCGCCGCCACAATCAATATGGCCGCATTGACGAACAATGCCACCGTCAGCGCCACAGCCGAGTCCACGTTCGCCATCTGAATCGCTTCGTGCTTCCCCTCCGGCGTGCGCCGGTAGCGGCGGCTTTGCACAATCGAGGAGTGCAGATACAGATTGTGGGGCATCACCGTGGCGCCAAGAATGCCGATGGCGATATAGAGCATGCCGGGGTCGGTCACAATTCCGTGCGACGGGATGAACAGGCTATGCAGCGCCGGCAGATAGTCAGGATGCGAAAACAGCATCTGCACCCAGAACATGATCACAATGGTGCCGATCAATGTGATGACCAGCGCCTCAACATACCTGAAGCCCCAGCGCTGCAGCAGCAGAATTAGCAGCACATCGAGTCCCGTAATCAGCACGCCATAGATCAGAGGAATGCCGAAAAGCAGATTCAGCGCAATGGCTGAACCAATCACCTCAGCCAGATCGCAGGCGGCAATCGCCACCTCGGCCAGAATCCACAGCGCAAAGCTCGTTTTGCGCCCATAGCTCTCGTTGCACATCTGCGCCAGGTCGCGTTCCGTGGCGATGCCCAGCCTGAGAGAAAGACTCTGCAGCAGAATCGCCATCAGGTTTGAAGCCATGATGACGAACAGCAGCGTATAGCCGAATCGTGACCCGCCCGCGATATCCGTCGCCCAGTTTCCCGGGTCCATGTAGCCCACTGAAATCAGGAAGCCCGGCCCAACAAACCCCAGCAGCCTGCGCCAGTAAAAAGGCGACCGCGGGATGCTGACGGTCGAGTGCACCTCCTGCAGCGAAGACTGAGGAGGCTTTGCGGCATCTGTAATTTCGACGGCCATAAGGGAACAGAATGCGGAATGAGGTGCCGGAGTACCTCACATTAAGTATGCCACACCCATGTTAATTATAGTTAATGAATTTCATTTATTTTCATTATGACTGTCTGCAGGCTTGAGCCAGACCCCTTCAGCCGCCAGTCGCCCCAGGATTGAGGTTCCTGTAGGCAACTCAATCGAAACGGTTTGATCATAATTCTGACTTACCACGCGCAGTGTCCTGCTGGGCCCGATACCAGCTCCGTGCAGAAAATGCAACAACTTTGGGTCGCGCTCGTGCAGGCTGATGACCACGTAATTCTGTCCCACTTCCGCCTCCGTCAGCGGCACTTCGCCCCGCGCCTTCCTCTGGGCGGGACTCTCGGGCAGCACAGCATTTCCGTGCGGGCATGCCCCGCCCTCTCCCAGCTTCTCCTTCAGCTTGGCCTCAAAAGCTGTTGAAACAGCATGCTCCAGCCGCTCCGCCTCTTCATGAATTTCGTACCACTCCATGCCGAAGATCTCGCTCAGCATGCGCTCAATCAGATGATGACGCAGCGCGGTCCGATAAGCCGTTTCGCGGCCCGTGGCGGTCAGGCGGACAATGCCGTCCTCGCCAACCTCAACCAAGCCGTCCCTCTTGAGACGCTTCAACGCCATGGTCACAGCAGGCGGCGATACCTCAAGCCAGTGCGCCAGCGTTGCCGGATAAACCTGATGCCCCTCCGCTTCAGCTTCCAGCACTGCCTTCAGGTAGTTCTCTTTCGATACGTAGATTGCGTCTTTCATTGCGTTTCCTA
>DASSHM010000233.1:0-19496 GCA_035692885.1 Occallatibacter sp. | reverse complement strand
CTCAGAGTCGCGCATGGGCGTGGTGCGCAGGCGGTAACTGCGCGACTGGTTGCCGAAGCGCATGGGCAGCATGGCGGCTTCGCCCTCGGCGGCGACGGCTTTGCGCATGGCCACGGCATCGCGGATGGCGTTGAGAATCTTATCGCCTCCGGGTGTGGTGGTGAGGGCCATGCGGTCGGTGGAGGCGTCGCCAAGGATTTCAGCCGCGGCCTGGTTGACCTTGAGCACATGCCCCTTGGAGTCAGTGACGATGATGGGCTCGAAGATGGATTGCAGGACGGCGTCGGAGAGCTGGAAGTCCATCTGCTTGCGGCCGGCCTCGGTGTCGCGCAGGTCGCGCAACTGGACGGCGATGCGGTTCAGCTCGGCGACGGTGATGCCAAAGTCGTCATGGCTGGTCCACTCCACGCGGTAGTCGAGGTTGCCTTCCGCAATTCTGCGCGCTCCTCGAGCGAGCATATGGATGGGCTGGAGAATAACGGCGATGAGGGCAAGCTGAACGAGAACGGCAATGACAATAAGAATGATTGCAAGCGGGAGGTCGCCGGCGGCGGAGAGTTCCGCGTGAGTGGCCGCCACCAGGACCATCAGCAGGCCCGTAATTACCAAACAGCCGAGAATCAGGCGCTGGACAAGATTAAGCATGAAGCCGTCTCCTGAACGGAAGAAGAGACCGTTCTCCTATTCTGCGGGAAAGTCCAGCAAATCACAAAGAACTGGCGCCAACGCCACACGAGAAGCCGGCCTGACGGAACGGCAGGCCGCCGGTCTGGGCGGAGCCTTCACGCGGCGGGGCTTCGCGAGCCGCAAGCCGGCATGGCGCGCATAACCCCTCAGGATGCGGGCATGCGGCACACAGTGTAGGAGTCGCGCTGGTAGGGGCATGTCATTCCCGCTGGCGCCGGGCCATGAATGACGGTCCAGGAGACGGCCGGGTATTCGCGTTTCAGATTGCGAAACCCCGCGACGGAGAAGTGATTCAGCCCGTAGGTTGCGTTGCTCATGGCCTTCCACTCGCCGGCGAGCGATGGAAAGAGCGAGACGACGCCGCTGTCCTTGTAGTAGTCAGCCAGAGCCGAGCGCTCAGAGATGGCGCGAAAGCCGTGCACATCGACGCCCGGCTGCTTGAAGTAGCGGGAGTCGACGGCGAAGACCGCGTCCTGAGGCGTATTCCGCCGGATCCAGAGCAGGGTGTTGACCCACGGGTTGGTGCTGGCCGCTGAAGGCAGCTCGATGTGCGGGCTGGAAGGATAAGTCTGGTGCGCGACGAAGAACATGCCAATGGCCAGGGGAACAAAGATTGCGGCGGGAGCCCACCGGTGCCGCCTGCCCAGATATTCCCCCGCGACGCCGGCGAGAAGCAATACAAAGACCAGCGTAATGAGATGGAAGGAGCGAAGCGGCTGGAGGCGCAGGAACATTTCAAAACTGGGCGAGGAGCAGAGCAGAACCGCAGCGGCAATCGAGAGCAGGCCGAAGGGGAGCAGTGCAAAGCTGATGCGATGGAAGGCGGGATGAACGCCGCGGAGATTGCTCTTCCAGAACCAGGCCAGGATGGCCAGCGGAGCGAGCAGCCCGAGCCAGTGATACCAGGTCCAGTTGTAGAGGAAGAAGTAATCGCGGGAGAAAAGGGCTTCTCGATAGGGTCCCGTGGCCGGGCTGAGATGAAAGCCGGTGGGAAGGAATCCAATCACCGAGGCCAGGGCCGGGATGGGCCTGCGGTGCCGGAGTCCAGCGCACTCCGCGCCTACCATGACCGCGGTGAGAAAAATGAGATAGGCGAGCATCTGGGGGTGGACCGTCCCGGTGGCCAGCGCGGCAATGCCCGCGCGGACGTAGGCGCCCTCAAGGAAGCAGGCCAGCGCAAAGATAGTAAGCGGCGTGGAGAAGGACCGCGCGGTGAGGTAGGGATCCATTAACAGCAGACCGGTGTTGGTGGCCGGCATGGTGAGCACCGCCGTGATTACGAGCAATGAGGTCCAGCGCGCACGAGACGAGAGAAAACAGGCTGAGACAAACAGCCAGCAGGCGGCCAGCGCGGCAAAGAGGCTGACCATGTACCAGAGAAACAGTGACCAGTCGATGGAGAGATGCGTAAATCGCGCTGTCCATGCAACGATGGGGCCAAAGAGCGACAGATGCTCGTGACGGAGGAAGAACTCCGGCGCGAACGGATAGAGGTTAGGATGGAGGAGCTTGCGCGCAGCCGGAATGTAGATCTCCCCGTCTTCAACGCCGAGGTGATACCCGTGAATGAGCAGCGCGGCGGCGGTGAGGGCGACGAGCCGCAGGATGGGCAGGCGTCCGCCTGAAAGCCTGCTCATGAATCCGCCTCGCCAGCGTGCTGAAGAGTGACCTCAGCGCTGACGGAAGGGAGGACGATCACTACTGTCCCGGTACTGCTCATTGCGGTACTTCAACCCCTCTGGAGGGAAGTTCAATTTGATAATACGGTACGAAGCCGCCGGAGCGGTTTTCAGGGAATCCGGCACACCGAGAGTATCCGGTTATGCCACACGCAGTCGAGTCCCGCAGGCTGAGGAAAGCGGACGAGGACCCAGTTGACGCTGTACTCCCGCTTGAGCCGCTGAAAATCAGATGGCTTGAAGCTTTCCCAGCCGCTCGCCGCATCCACCTGCCGGACCCAGAGATGGCTGAGCTGGGGAACCTGGGTGGCGACCGAGGCGTCCTTGATGGCGTCAGCGAGCTGGCTGCGCTCGGCCAGCGCACGAAAGCTGTGGTAGTCCTCGCCCGGAGCGGCGAGATAGCGCGGATTCATGGCGAAGCAGGCATCGACCGGTGTATTGACACGAATCCATGCAAAGGCCTGCAACCAGGGATTGGAGGAGCGCCGGTCCGGCAGCTCAAGATGCGGCGATGCGGGCAGGAGCCGGCACTGGGCCACCAACATGCCCCCGTTGGCGAGAATCAACAAGACGGCCCAGCGCCAGACGGCCGTTTTGAGCAGGAATTTACCCAGCAGGCAGCCGCCGATGAGAACCATAAAAAAGTAGACCAGTTGCAGGTAGCGCATGGGCTGGAGTGGAGCAACGCGCGCGAAGGCGGGCGGCGTGAGAACGGCGATGGCAAAGGCCTGTTGGAAGAGCGCATAGACCAGGACGGCCAGGGCAAACCGGGCAAGAAGCCGATGGCCGTGACGCCGGCTTACACGCCAGAGCAGCCAGAAGAGCACCAGCGGCCCGATCGCGCCGAGCCATTCGTACCAGGTCCAGCGGGTGAGGAAAAAGTATCTGCGCGTGGCCAGGGCTCTATACCAGTCGGGACTCGGGCCCTGAACGACCCAGCCAAGCGGAACCGCGGCCAGCCAGGCACGCGGCCTGCGGAGCCAGGAGAGTAACGGGTCGTGCAAGGCGAGCGCGAGAAAGCAGCAGAAGGAGATGCCGAGCAAGGCCATGATCGGGTGGATGGCGAAGGCAATCAACAAGAAAAGGGCCGCCTGCCAGTGTCTGCGCGCGAGGATGCGCTCCACGGCAAGCAGAATGAGGGCAGAGGCGAGATTGCGCGGGTGCAGGTGCTGGTCGGCTAGATTGAGCGCGGTTCCGGCCACCGGCAGGGTCAGCATGGCCGAGACCAGCGCAACACCCGCCCAGCGCGAGTGAGGCTCGGCGAAGAGGTGATGTGCGATTCCGGCACAGGCCCAGAGAATCAGGAAGATCGCGGTGAGCTGCCAGAAGAGTTCCGCCCAGGCGAGCGGGGTGCGGGTGTCGCGCACAAAAAGCGTCATACCCTCGTCAAACAATGTAGCCTGCATCTGAAGCTGAAAAAAGTTTGCGTCGTGGGGGTAGAGAGCAGGATTGAGATCCGCCTTGAGCGCAGCGAGATAGACGCCGTCATCCTCATAGCCGGGGTGGTAGCCCATCACCAGAAAGCCAAGCAGGGTGAGGGCGAGCACCGGCAGGAGTCGGGCGAGAAACGTGTTGCGCTTCAATGATCGGGGCTCCACCGGCTCGGATTTAGCATGGCGTTGGCGATTGCAGGACCATCGTATATGCCGATGGCGGCCGGGACAAAGCCGTCCCGCGAGCCTGCGGGGCTGGCGGCGGATGCGCCGCCGTATCTTGGTCTGGTGATTCCAACGCTTCGCGAGGCCGGGAATATCGGCGTCCTGCTCGGGCATGTGCGCGCGGCTCTGGAACCGATGGGAGTTTCCTACGAAATTCTGGTGGTGGACGACGACAGCCGCGACGGAACTGAGCAGGCGGTGGCGCGGATTGCCGGGCAGGACCCCCGCGTGCGCCTGATTGTACGCAGGGGCGAGCGGGGACTGGCAGGCGCAATTCTGGATGGCTGGCGGCGAACCGAAGCGCCCATTGTGGGCGTGATGGACGCCGATTTGCAGCATCCGCCGGAGCTGCTGCCGGACCTGCTGGCGGCGATTGTAGCTGGGCATGATCTGGCCATCGGCAGCCGCTATGCAGGTGGCGAGCGCCTGGCCGGATGGAGCAGCATGAGGAGAGCCGTTTCAAAGGCAGCGGTGTGGGCGACGCTGCCGCTGCAGGGGCAACGCCAGGCCGCATGCGACCCCATGTCAGGGTTCTTTATGGTTCGTCGTGACTGTGTTGAGAACCTGGCCTTCCAACGAAGCGGCTTCAAGCTGCTGCTGGAGATTCTCGTGCGTGGCCGGGTGCGCACGGTGCATGAGATTCCGTTTTGCTTTGGATCACGGCGGGCGGGGTCGAGCAAGGCAAGCTTGAAGGTGGCCTGGGACTATGGGCGTCTGCTGGCCAGGCTCTACCTGAGGCGCGACGGGCCGTGGCGGCACCTGTCCCGTCGCGATGTCAGACGACTAAAGATCCGGCAGGAAGGTGCGGATCAGCAGAAATGCGGCAACGCCTAGAAAGAAGACGAGCGCCATCCTGATGCCGGGCTCGCGATTGACCTCGGGGACAAGATCGCTGGCCCCCACATAGAGCGCGACACCGGCGGAGAGGGGCAGGCCAAAGCGCATCCAGTGGGGAGCGAGCTCGATGACGAGCACCCCGAAAATTGTTGCCACGGCCAAAGCCACGGCGGACAAAAATGCGGCCGCGCGGCTGAGCCCGCCGGCCAGCATCACCGAGGCCATAGTGAAGCCTTCCGGCGCCTTGTGGAGAAAGATGGCAAGAAAGATCAGCCAGCCGAGCGCGCTTGAGTCAACAAAACCGGAGCCGATTGCAACGCCGTCGAAGAGGGCATGAACGGTAAGCCCGGCCAGCACGGAATAGCTGGTATGACGGGAGACGAACTCGTCGTCATGGGTTTCCTCGCCATAGTGGAAGTGGGCGTTGATGGTGTGCTCAAGCAGGTGAATGATGCAATAGCCCACCATGATAAGAACAGGTCCGGCGGCCGGGCTGATGCGGATGCTCTCTGGCGTCATTTCCAGCAGGGCGGTGGCCATGAGAAAGCCGGCGCCGAGGGCGACAAAGTAGCGCAGAAAGCGGTCAATGCCTCGGGCGCGCACCAGCACCAGGCCCCCGGCCACGTCGGCCAGCGCGGCCAGCAGGCCAAGCAGGATTGAGGTCTTGAGCATGTGCTGCTACCCGCTGTGCCGGATGTGGAGCACGTCGCCATCCTGCACCAGATACTCCTTGCCCTCAAGGCGAAGCGTCCCCTGAGAACGCGCGGCCGACTCGCTGCCGGCGGCGAGCAGGTTGTCCCAGCGAATGGTTTCGGCGCGGATGAAATGATGTTCGAGGTCGGAGTGGATGGCTCCGGCGGCTTGCGGCGCCTTTGAACCGGCGGGAACGGTCCAGGCACGGCACTCGTCCTCGCCCGCGGTGAAGAAGCTGATGAGTCCGAGCAGCGCATAGCTTTTCCTTATCAGCCGTACCAGCCCGCTTTCGCGGAGGCCGTAGGAAGCGAGAAACTCGGTGGCCTCGACCTCATCCATCTCGGCGAGTTCGGCCTCGACTTTTCCACAGATGGCGGTCGCCGCGGCATTGGGCCGGCGGGCCACTTCGTCGAGCTTGAAGCGGGTGACGGCAGAGTCAAGATCATCGCCGAGGGCAGTACTCTCTCCAATGTTAATTGCATATAAAACAGGCTTTTGCGAGAGAAACATAAAGCCTTTAATGAGTAATTTCTCCTCCGATGTCATCTCCAGCTCGCGGAGCGGCTGCTCCTTCTCAAGCGCCTGCTTTGAGCGCACGAGCAGGGCCTGCTCCTGTTCGAGTTCCGGAGTGCGTTTCTTGCGCAGGTCCTTCTCGACCCGCTCCATGCGCTTCTCAACCTGGGCGAGATCGCTGAGCATCAGGTCGAATTCGACGTTCCTTACGTCGCGCATGGGGTCGATGGGGCCGACATGGGGAATGGAATCATCCTCGAAGGCGCGCAGGACGTGGATCAGCGCGTCCACATTACGCAGGCTGGTGAGGAAAGCGGTTTCCTTGAGGGCCTCCTGACCGATGGCGGCCACGTCGACATATTCGACGGTAGCGTAGGTGGTCTTCCTGGGCGAGTAGAGAGCGGAGAGCCTGTCGAGACGCTCATCGGGAACGCGGGCCACGCCGATGTGGGCCTCGCGGGGGTTGGAGTATCCGTGATCCTCCAGCCTGATCTTTGTGAGGATTTTGAACAGCGATGTCTTGCCCACCTGCGGCAGGCCGATAATGCCAGTCTTCATTGTCCTTCCGTACAGATCCGGTCAGAGTGAATGACACACCGGAACCTGTTCGATGATACAGGAAGCACGCTGGGGCGAACCGCGCCGGCGTGAACCGCGGGACGGGCTCAGGACAGGTCAGCGCTACGCCGGCACGGACTCCGCGCGGGCGATGAGAGCCACGGTGGCAAGGCCGAGCAGCAGGATCAGTTCCTCCACATGCTCGCTGCGGTTGTGGAGGCGGTTGAAGTCCTCGACGGCTGGGCTTGCAGGGGCTTGCAGATTGATTGCGCCGCCGGCGGCGATTCGGTCGCGCTCCATGGCCGGAATGATGCCATATTGCGAGTAGGCGGTGAGGGCGAGCATGAGCACGATGAGAATCATGGGCGCGAGCACCACGCGCGGTTTGTAGATGCGGCAGGCGGGCGCGACAGCAAGAAGGGCAAGCAGCACGAGCCCCGAAATGATCCCGGTACCATGCAGAATTCGAAGCAGGTGGCCCACAATGGTACCTGCGGAGTGGGTATCCGGCAGCAATGTGCTGAAGGTGACAGCGGCAACAACCGGGAAAAAGATCTCGGCGCCGAGCCAGACGATGAGCGCGAGATAAATAAGCGTGCGGAGCAGGGTCTTCATGCCTGAAGGATACAGCCGAAGACCCTAACGGGCAGAAAAACAGGTGCCGAAGTGCCCGTGGAAGGCGAGCAGCGCGCTTGCGGGATTAAAGCGTGCTTCCGGAGACCGAGGAGCGGCCAATGAGCCGCTCAATGCGTTTTTGCACTGGCGGATGCGTGCTGAACAGGCTGGCCAGCGTCTGGCCGGAGAGCAGGGGCTGGATGATGAACAGGTGCGCGGAGCTGGGAGATGCTACCAGCGGAACCCGGCGGCTGGCCGTTGATATCTTCTCAAGAGCGCTGGCCAGCGCGTAGGGGTTGCCGGTGAGGTGCGCACCGCTGGCATCTGCCTCGTACTCCCGGGTACGGGAGACCCAGAGCTGGATCAGCAGCGCGGCAATGGGCGCGAGGAAGAGCATCAGCAGAGCGCCAATGCCACCATCGCGGTCTCGGCGGTCTCCGCCGCCTCCGCCAAAGAACCCGAACCAGAAAGCCATACGGGCGAGGATGGTAATGGCGCCGGCGAGCGTTGCCGCGATGGAGCTGGTGAGAATATCGCGATTTCGGACGTGGCCAAGCTCGTGGGCCAGCACACCTTCAAGCTCCTCGTCGTTGAGCAGGTTCAGGATTCCATGGGTCACGGCGACCGAGGCGTGGCGAGGATTGCGGCCGGTGGCGAATGCATTGGGCGAATCGGTCGGAATGACGAAGATTTTGGGCATGGGAAGGCCCGCCTTGGCGGTGAGCCGCTCAACCACCTCGTAGGCGCGCGGCAACTGCTCCCGGGTGACGGGCTGAGCCCGGTACATGGCCAGAGCCAGCTTGTCCGAGTAGAAGTAGCTGAAGAAGTTGGTGGCGGCCGCGATAGCGAAGGCAATCAGCGCGCCGTCGGTACCACCCAGGTACTCGCCCGCGAGTACAAGCAGGACCGTGAGCAGGGTAAGCAGAACCGTGGTTTTGAAGGCGTTCATTGCGTGATTGACACCTTCCTTTCGCTTGATTAGACGAGAGTCGGCCACTCCAGGCTGCGGAAATCGGAATCCTTGACAGGGTACCCCTTTAGAGCTTAGCCAGGAATGAGCCGGGCCGCGCCGGATGCCGGCTGGCCCGGGGCCAATGAGTGTAAGGAGGGCACTTCCTACTGCCTCTTGAGGGCACGTTTGAGGACGGTTTCGAGAGCTGATTTTGCCTCGGCGTACTCCTCGGGGTTGATGGTTCCGGAAAGCTTCTCACTCTCAAGGGCGAAGAGCTCCTCCTTGAGCACGTTCAACAGCGCCGCGTTCCTGGCCGCCGGGGATGCAGGAGCGGCGGCGGAGGGCGGCAGGGCCGTGCTGCCAGACGGGGGAGCAGCACCGGGCGCCTCCGATGCGGGAGTGCCGGGAGTCTTGCGCAGGAGGAAGGCCGCCGCCGCAGCAAGCAGCAGCGCAAATGCGATGAGGATCCACCACTTGTATTTGCTGAGCGGGTCAGGCGTGGCAATGGGCGCGCCGATGCCGCCGCCGGGATTTGCCTGATTGGCCGCGGCCTGGCTGCCATTGTCGGCCTGCGTCTGTCGCGGCATGGAGCCCGCGCCGGAGATGGTGTAGGTGAGCGCCTTGGCCGGCGTGGCGTTGCGGGCCACATACGTCTGGACGTTCGGGTCCTCCTGGATCGCCTGAAAGACGGAACCGGAAGCAGCCTGAAAGGTCATGGCCTTGGGCAGCAGGATGCCGACACTCTGCGTGGGCAGCGACACCTGGGTGTGAAACGTGTACGAATTATTGGCGTAGGGTAGTGTGTACGCAACCTGGAAGAGCGTGTCCTTGTCGCCCTCGTCAGGCTGGATGGGAAAGTTGAAAGCGTAATGTCCCTTGGGGCCGTCCGGGTCGAGCCGCACGCTGGTGGGCAATCCGGTGGGGCGCTGCGCGGCTGTGGCCACAATGGTGGCCTCGGCCGGGATGGTAATGGCAAAGGTGCGCGGGCTCCACTCAGTGCGGGGCGGGTTGCTGGTGTTATGGACGAAAAAACGCTCGGTAACGCGAAGCTGGCCGTTTTCGGACTCAAACTCCAGCACATCGGCTTCAACGAAGACGCCGTCAACCTTGGCGGATACGTCGTATACATCCACATCTCCCGGCTGGCCGCTTTCCGGAGCGGCAATGAAATAGCCGGCTCCCTGGTGGGTGACCCGGATGAGGTGTGGAGTGTCGGAGGGCGAGTTGAGCGTGTAGCGGCCCCTGGCGTCGGTGGTGGCGGAAGACACCTCCGACATCCCGGCCTGTACGTCAATGAGAACGACCTTGTCACCCGCGGCGGGCTTGCCGGTGGTCTTGTTCGTCACGGTGCCGCTGATTGGATAGGCCAGTGCGAAGGTGCCTGCCAGAAAAACGCAGAGCGCCGCGGAGTGTAGGAGCAACTTGATCGATCTCATGGTTCTGATGGAGTTCCTTGTGGATTTTGTCGGGAGCGGTGCGTGGGACTAGGCCTGTTGCAACTGCTCGATCTCGGCGAGCAACTGCGCCGTCTCGTTTTCCAGCAGGGCTCTCTGGACAAGGTAATCCTCTTCAGGATACTTGCCGGCGCGGTGCTCGAAGTTGAGGTCGCGCAGGTTTTCGTAGAGCTGTTCCTTGCGCTCGAGGAGGTAGTCCAACCGCGACTTTTCACGCTGGCTGGCAAAGACGTTTTCGGGCCAGAAGGTAAAGACGCCGAGAGCCAGTGCAAGCATGATGCCGGCGACGAGTCCCAGTGTGTCATTCATGGGTCAGTTATCTCCCTCGCCTTCCGGGCTGGTTTCACGGCGAATCTTTTCACGCAGCTCTTCCGTGTGGCTGTCCTTGAGCGGGACGAGCGCCTTGACGCGGCCGGCCGACCACTGGCGAACAAGCAGGATGGTTCCGAGCAGCGCGGCGGCAAAGACCGCAAAGGGTGCAATCCATGCCACAAGATCAAAGCCGTGGGTGCGCGGAGCCGCGAGCACAGTGACGCCGTATCGCTCGGCAAAGCTGGCGAGGATGACCTTGTCGGATTGACCGGCGGCGATGCCGGCCCTGAGCTCGGCGTTCTCGCGCGTGGACTCAGTGCAGCCAACATGGTTGCATTCACCCAGCAACTGGGCGCAGCCGCAGGTGCACATCATACGATGGCTCAGGTTGTCATAGCGCGCACCGGCGTCTGTCGCACCCACCGAGAAGCAGACAGCGACGGCTAGCAGCAAAGCCTGTCCTGCTTTCATGCAAAGCGTGAAACGGGAAGTGGATGTCATCAGTCGCCTCCGCCCATTGCCGCTTCGGATGGCGCCGTTCGTGCAGCCGGTACGCGCAATGAGGCCGCGGAGGGGGTAAGGCTGGGGACCAGGGCCACAAAGGTGCCGAAGACCATCAGGACAACGCCTGCCCAGATCCAACTGACCAGCGGATTGAGGAATGCCTTGATGATGGGCTGGCCGGTTGCCGGGTTTGTGCCTTCATAAACGATATAAAGATCCCACTCCGGCACCGAGTGGATGGCGACCATCGTCTGCGGTTGACCGCTGGCAAGATAGACCCGCTTCTCGGGCGTCATCTGGAAGTCCTTGTGGCCGTCCTTGTAGACGTTGAGGAGAGCATATTCTGAGTCGTAGTTCAGGTTTGAGTCCTGGGTGAAGCCGACGCACTTCAGGGTATACGGGCCAATGGCCATTGAATCGTTCAGGCCCATCTCCATTTCGCGATTGCGGTTGAAGGCGGCTCCGGACAGCCCCACCACGACGACGACCACGCCGATGTGGATGATGTATCCACCATAACGTCGGGTGTTGCGGCGCATGAGCAGATAAGTGGCCGAGACAAGGTTGCGGCGGGTCTGGCGGGCGATGACGCGCGCCCCGCGCAGGAACTCGGAGAGTATCGCGGTGAGTACGCCGGCCCCCGTGGCGAACGCGACGAGCGCATAGAATGCGCCGACGTGGAAGGTGCCGCCCTTCCATGGATTCAGGCCGGTAAGAAAGCAGATGACGGCCACAGACCACAGTACGATGACGGGAATGACAAAGTTGCGCCGGATGGCGCGCATCGATGTGGACCGCCACGGCAGCAGAGGGCCAACGCCGGTGAGAAACAAGAGGAAGATGCCGATGGGAATGGCGACGCGGTTATAAAACGGCGGACCCACCGTCACCTTGGTTCCCTCTACATACTCGCTCAGGATGGGGAAGAGGGTTCCCCACAGAATGACAAAGCAGGCAGTGAGCAGGATCAGATTGTTGAACAGAAAGCTGGACTCGCGGCTGACGAGCGACTCGACATACTGCTCGCTCTTGAGGTGGCTGCGCTGCAGGATGTAGGTGAAGACGCAGATCGCCAGCACGATGACCAGAAAGGCGATGAACCAGTTGCCGATGGGCGACTGGGCAAAGGCATGAACCGAACTGACGAGTCCCCCGCGGGTGAGCAACGTGCCAAAGATGGAGAGCATGAAGGTTGCGAAGATGAGCCACACGTTCCAGCTCTTCATCATGCCCTTTCGCTCCTGCATCATCACGGAGTGGAGAAAGGCGGTGCCGGTGAGCCAGGGCATGAAGCTGGCGTTCTCAACCGGGTCCCACCCCCAGTAGCCGCCCCAGCCGAGCACCGCGTAGGCCCAGTGCATGCCGAGGAAGATTCCCAGGGTGAGGAAGAGCCAGGTGACCATGGTCCAGCTCCGGGTGATCCTGATCCACTTTTCACCGGGATAGCGCATCATGAGCGCGCCAAGCGCGAAGGCAAACGGAACCGTGAAGCCGACATATCCCAGGTAGAGCATGGGCGGATGGATGACCATCTCGGGATATTGCAGCAGCGGGTTCAGGCCGTTGCCGTCAGCCGGCAGCGGTCCGGTGTAGAGCGAGAACGGCGGCGCAGCAAAATTGCACAGCAGAAGGAAGAAGACCTGAACCCCGGCGAGGATGGTGCCCGCATAGGCATAGAGCTTGACATCGGTCTTATGGGTAAGCCGCAGGACGAAGCCGTAACCGGCCAGCAGCCATGCCCAGAAGAGCAGGGAGCCCTCCTGGCCGCTCCAGAGCGCGGCAAACTTGTAGGGCACGGGCAAAGCCCGGTTGGAGTGCTCAAGAATATATGTGATTGAAAAGTCGTTGCTGAAGACCGCCCAGACCAGCGCAAACGCTGCTGCCGTAACAGCAATAAACCCTGCAATTCCAGCGCGGCGAGCTGTATCGGCAAGGCGCTCAGGGGAAATGCGGGCAGGGTGCCCGGTGGCCAGAAGCCTGAGGGCAATCATCCCGGCCAGCAGGTTATAGGCGGCCAGAGCCAGGGCAACAAGCAGAGCAAAACTACCAAAGGCTGCCATTGAGTCTCCACGATGATTTTCGCACGCGGGCTGGCAGCCAGGAAAATGGCACCCTGCATGACGAGTGTGAGTCAATCATAGGACATTGGCATGTGATTTGCCTCACACCTGAGGTGGAGGCGGAAGATGGGCTCGAACGCGTCCGGGCCGCCGTGCCGGGGTCAGCGTCCCGTCTGGCCGAGCAATTTCCCCGCCGCGGCGAGCAGTTCATCGGCGGTGGTGGGCCGGGGCAGGAATTCGACCGGCTGGCCGGCATAGTCCGTGGGCGCCTCGCCCACGCCGCCCAGAACCAGAACGGGGACTGCCGGGAGACGGGAGTGCAACTCGGAGACGAAGGCGGGGCCGCCGATACCGGGCAGGTTCAGGCCGGAGACGACCAGGCTCAGCTCGCCGCTGAGCTTCGGTTCCTCGACGAGACACAACGCCTCGGCCGCGTCGGCAGCCCGCAGCACATTTGCAAAGCGTTTTTCCAGGATGGACTTACGAACTACTGCCCGTAGGGGGTCGTCATCCACCAGAAGAATTGTTGTCATTTACCTCTGAGCCCGCAAAAGGCCCGCGGCCCGTTGCCCGTGTGGAATACGTGCTCATCAGCTAGGATGACGCACCTTTTGCTGCGGTTGCCTGAGCGGAGGTTAACTGCGATGGGTCAGGAGAAAAGGAATTCCTTGTCGCGCAGTTCCTTGATCCGGTCGCGCAGGCGCGCGGCCTTCTCAAACTCAAATTTGCGTGCCGCCTCGCGCATGTCGGACTCAAGCCTGACGATGAATTCATCAACTTCGCTCTGCGACTTGAACTCCGGAAGTCCGCCGGCCTCCTCTTCGGCAATCTCGCCGTACTCGGCCTTGAGAATCTGCGCTAGACCCATGTCCACGGCGCTGATGACCGACTGGGGCGTGATGCCGTTTTCCTGGTTGAATGCCGTCTGGATGGCGCGGCGGCGGTCGGTTTCATCCATGGCGCGGCGCATGGAATCGGTGACGACGTCAGCGTAGAGGATGGCGCGGCCCTCAATGTGGCGCGCGGCCCGGCCCATGGTCTGGATGAGGGAGCCGGAGGAGCGAAGAAAGCCCTCCTTGTCCGCGTCGAGGATGGCAACCAGCGAAACCTCGGGCAGGTCGAGGCCTTCGCGCAGCAGGTTGATGCCGATGAGCACGTCGAACTCCCCCTTGCGCAGGCCCGCCAGCAGCTTGACCCGCTCAAGGGTTTCAATCTCAGAGTGCATATAGCGGCAGCGGACGCCGACCTCGGTGTAGTAGCCGGCGAGATCCTCGGCCATGCGCTTGGTAAGCGTGGTGACGAGCACGCGCTCGTTGCGCCCGGCGCGGTCGCGGATCTCGGCCAGCAGGTCGTCAATCTGCCCCTTGACGGGGCGGACTTCAACCTGGGGATCCACCAGGCCCGTGGGACGTATGACCTGCTCGACGACAACGCCGGCCGAGCGCGTGAGCTCGTAGGGGCCCGGGGTGGCCGACACGTAGATGGCCTGATTCACGCGGTTCTCAAACTCCTCAAAGGTGAGCGGGCGGTTGTCGAGCGCCGAGGGCAGACGAAAGCCGTAATCAACCAGATTCTGTTTCCGGCTCCGGTCGCCATGCCACATGCCGTGGACCTGGGGAATGGTGGCGTGACTTTCGTCGACGAAAAGCAGATAGTCGCGCGGGAAGTAGTCAAGCAGAGTGGGCGGTGCCTCGCCGGGCAGGCGGCCGCTGAAATGGCGCGAGTAGTTCTCAATGCCGTGGCAGTAGCCCATTGACTTGATCATTTCCAGATCGAAGCGGGTGCGCTGGTGGATGCGCTGGGCTTCGACCATGCGGCCTTCTGACTCCAGCCGGGCGACCCATTCGTTCAGCTCGGCAAGGATGGATGCGATGGCCTCATTGCGGCGCTCGGGCTGCACCACGTAATGGCTCTTGGGGTAGATGGGCAGCCGTGCATACTTCTGCCGGACGGTGCCAAAGAGCGGGTCGATCTGCGAGAGCGACTCGATCTCGTCGCCGAACAGCTCAATGCGATAGGCGGATTCGTCGTAGGTGGGGAAGACTTCGATGATGTCTCCCCGGACACGAAAGGTGCCGCGCCGGAAGTCCGAGTCATTGCGCTCGTAGAGAATCTCGACAAGGCGGCGGGTGATGTCCTTGCGTGCGATGCGCTGGCCTTTTTCGAGCAGGAGAAGCATTCCATAGTAGGCCTCGGGCGAGCCCAGACCATAGATGCAGCTGACGGAGCTGACGATGATGGAGTCGCGGCGCTCAAAGAGCGAGCGGGTTGCCGACAGGCGCAGCTTGTCCAGCTCCTCGTTGATGGTGGCTTCCTTCTCGATATAGAGGTCGCCTGCGGGGATATAGGCCTCCGGCTGGTAGTAGTCGTAATAGCTCACGAAATACTCGACTGCGTTGCCGGGAAAGAACTGCTTGAACTCGTGGTAGAGCTGGGCGGCAAGTGTCTTATTGTGCGCAAGTATCAGAGCGGGGCGGTTGCTGTGCTCGATGACTTTGGCCATGGTGAAGGTCTTGCCCGAGCCAGTGACGCCGAGCAGGACCTGGTGCTTTTCTCCGGCTGCAAGTCCCGCGTCCAGCTCGTCGATGGCGCGGGGCTGATCCCCGCGTGGCCTGTAGTTGGTGACGAGCTGGAAGTCCATTGGCAGATTATACGCGAAAGGCGAAGAAGAGGCGAATAAGGCCGGCGCCGGTTTGACTTGGCAGAGGCTGGAAATTAACATCGGCAGGCCGTGGCCGGAGGGCCCGGCAGGCGGGGGAATGGGGAAGATGGCAAGAAAGCCGATGATTTGGATGGTGCTGCTGCTGACGCTGGCCGCGGCGGACGGGGTGCATGCGCAGGACGCGGTCAGGATTGATCCGGTCAATCCCAAGTACCTCGAGTTCAGAGGCAAGCCGCTGGCGCTGATCTCGGCATCGGAGCACTACGGATCAGTCATCAACCGGCCATTTGACTTCAAGAAGTACCTGGATGACGCGCAGAAACACAAGATGACCGTGACGCGGACGTTTCTGCTGTACCGGGAGTTGCAGAGCGCCCGCAACCCGTCATCCCCCTGCAAGCCGGAGTCTCCGGATTACATTTCGCCATTCATGCGCACGGGCCCCGGCAAGGCTATGGATGGCGAGCCGATGTACGACCTGAGCCAGTGGAATCCTGAGTACTTCGAGCGCTTGCACCAGTTCCTGGATGCAGCCTCAAAGCGGGGGATCGTGGTGGAGCTGACGGTCTTCAGCAATACCTATGCAGACAACATCTGGGCGTTGAATCCGCTGCGGGCAGAGAACAATCTGCAGCATGTGGGCAAGGTGGCATGGGAAGACTACATCTCCCTGAAGGATCCGGAACTGGTGCGCTGGCAGATCCGGTATGCGCGAAAGATTATTGACGAGACCAGCAGCTATGACAACGTCTACTACGAGATATGCAATGAGCCCGGGGGCGGAATCCCCGGCCACGCGACCAGCGCGGATGTGGACGCGTGGCAGAGTGAAATGGCGCGGGTGCTGCGCGAGGAACTGGAGCGGTTGCACAGGCCGCATCTGCTCGCCGGTCAGCAGGCATTCTCGTATGGCTCAAAAAATGGATTTCCGATGGACGCAACGTTCACCAGCGGCAATTTTGACATTGTGAATGACCATCCGCTGCCCAATACGCAGTTCAGCGGAAAGGTATACGACATGGGGAACTTCATGTCGAAGGAGTTAAGGCTGAAGGACGTGCGTGATTTTTGCCTCGCGACCTATGAGCGCGCAAGGCCGGTTTCATTGGACGAGGACAATGTTGCCAGTCTGTATCGCGATACCACGGGGTGGACCATCCATCGCAAGCGGGCATGGACGGCGTTGTTGAGCGGATGCCACTACGACTACATCGACTTTTCGATTACCGTGGGCAGCGAGGCAGGAACCGCGGAGTCGCGAGCGGAGATTCGCACGTGGATGGAGCATCTGTCGGAGTTTATGGCGTCGTTTGACTATGTCCACTCAAGGCCGGAGCGGGACTGGGTGACGCGGGAGCCAGAGCATCTGCTGGTTTCGGCTCTGTCCGCCTCAGGGCGGGACTATGTTGCCTACCTGGCCGACGATCGCGAATTAAGTGATCCCACGGCGGGCGCGCCGATTTCAGGGGCGGTGACCCTGCACCTGCCTGCTGGAACCTATGATGTCTCGCTCTACTCGCCCGTAACCGGTGAGCCGTCCCCGGCCATTGAGGTCAAGGGCGGCGCGGACTCCGTGATCACGCTGCCACACTTCAAACAGGACATCGTAATCCGGGCAAGGCTGCGCACAGGCTCTTAGGATCGCGCGGCGCACATGGCTGGAACAGGGGGCGCTTTGGCCGGGAACGCAGAGCGGAAGATTCTACGCCGGGAAATCGCACTACCTGAGCATGGCGCCCACGTTGGCGCGAATGGATGGCTTGGAGGCGGTCCCCTTAATCGTCAGAGGAATGCCCCTGTCCGACGCTTTAGTGGTGCTGGGCTGCGCCTTGGGATGCAGAAATCCACTCACCAGACCGCTGACCGCATTGACCGCCTGATTGGCCACGTTGCCGACCACCGAGGACGAGTTGAACTTGGCGACGAGATTGAAGTCAAGGTCGCCGGAGGGCGAAACGGTTCCGCTGCCCGAGGCCGTGCCGACCGACGGCACAGAAGCATAGATGTTGCTGAACTGGGTGATCTGCGGGCCGGAGTTGACCACCGTACGCAGGGTCTGGATGTTGGTTCCCCCGCCCGGACCGCTTTGGCCGAGCAGTTTCATTCCCTGGATTTTTGACAGTAGATCAAAGCCGACCAGCTCGGTGTTGTCCACCTCCACAGGGCCGGTGATGGTGGTGGCGGTGGCAGGTCCTGAGATGTCGAGCGTGGCGGAGAGGGTTCCCCCGCGGAGCGATGAACCACTGGGCAGGGTGACGCCGGCCGCGGGCAGCATGGTCACGAGCTGATCGATGGGTAAATTGGGCGCGGCGAGATGCAGATCGAGCAGGACGGCCTGCGCCGTCTGCCGGAACCCGCCGGTGACATGGGCCACGACTGACCCGGAATGGATTGCGATATCAGAGACGCGGCCGGTGCGCGTGGCGAGATTGCTGCTGATTGCGTAGTCGATATCAACCGGCCGGGGCGCCGGCGAACCGGTGCGGGCTAGCTGCAGTTGAGCGGCCTGAATTTTACCGCTGCTTGAGACTGTGCCGCCGTCCGAGGTGAGTTTGGAGTTGAGGTCCACGATCATCGAGATGCCCTTGCCGCGCTCAATCACGCCGGCCGCGACGGGGTCGAAGTGCTTCAGCTCAAGGGCGGCCTGGAAGGGCGTTCTTGAGGCATCGCTCTGGGCCAGCGGACCGGCATTGCCTGCAAGCTTGAGCGTGCCGTCGGCAGGCAGCTTGGCGGTGAGGTCAAAGGGAAAGGAGCTGGCGAAGGCAAGATGCTGGACGTTGAGATTGATGCCCGAGTAGACAAACGGCTTGCCGACGGCGGGAAGGGAGGAAACGGTGGCGGTGCCATCCTTGATGGCGAACTCGCCCACGGTGAAGTTGGGGATTGCTGCCGGCTGGCTGGACGAGGCTTTCGAGGCGCCGCCGATGCTCGAGAAGTTCCACTTGCCGTTTTCGCTCTGGATGAGGTGAATGGCAGGAGCATCCACGGCGAACCGGGTGATGTGAAGTTCATGATGGAAGAGCAGCGGTCCTGTTTCAACGCCGATGTAGAGGGATTTTGCCTGGAGAAATGGAGAGGAGCTGTAGGCGGGATCGTCGGCGATGGTGATGTTCTCAGCCACGAGGCTGCCGCGAAGCAGGGAAAAGCTGAGGCGGCCGAGCGTGACCCCGCGCCCCAATGCAGAGGATAGCTGCTGTTCAATGCGGGGACGGAAGGTATCGGCGTTGATGAGGAATGGGACGGACACGATGGCGACAACAATCACCGCTATCACTGCAACCAAGATTTTGACCCAGCGCTTATTCACATCTCCTCCTCTTCACTCCCTGAATGGAAGGAATTGTACCGCGACAGGGCAAAGTGACCGAGGGAAGTGCTTCATCGCAGGCAACGGCGGCGGAGTGCGGATAACACAGACGGTACTGCGCTACAATGTCCCACATTTAACAGCGCATGAAGGGGGTTGTATGAGCAGGAAGCTATCGAGGATGGTTGCGGTGATCATCGCGGTCTCGGCTGCTCTGGGGTGTACAGCGACGCTCTGGGCACAGGGAGCGCCGCCCCAGGGAGGGGCAAATCAGCCGTATACAGTGGAGTACTACTACAAGTGCCAGTGGGGACATCAGCAGGAGTTTCTCGACCTGTTTTTGAAGAACCATTACCCGCTGCTGCGCAAGATTGGATCGACGGGCCGCATCGTGGGGTTGAAGATTGAGTCACCCGCGTATCACACGACGGAGGATGGGCGCTGGGACTATCGCGTGACCATTACCTACAAGAATTCCACCTTGGCCACCACGTCGAATCCGCAGGAAGAGGAGTTCGTCAGGCAGCTCTGGCCGGACCAGGCGACCTACAAGCGCGAGGAGCAGCGGCGCTTTGAAATTCTGCTGGCGCATTGGGATCTGCCCGTGACGGACATCACGCCGAAGAATTGATGACGGAAGATTTATGCGCTGCGCTGACGCCACAGGCGGACGAGGTCCTGAACAGCCTCTGGCCAGCGGAGGAACTGGAACTCAAATCCCGCGTCGAGCAGTCGGCCGGGCACGACGCAGCGGCTTTTGAGCACGAGTTCGGTTTCGGTGCGGAGCAGGAAGGCGCCCAGCGCCAGGAGCGGCGCGGGAGCGGGCAGGCCGTTCGGCATCCCCCATGCCTCGCGCAGACCGGCCATGAATTCGTGGTTGGGCAGCGGATTGGGCGCGGCAAGGTTGAAAGGACCGGCGAGGTCTTCGCGGAAGACGAGAAACAGGACCGAGCGGACAAAGTCTGCCTCGTGAATCCATGACACTAGCTGGCGGCCGCTGCCCTG
>DASSHM010000232.1:0-3321 GCA_035692885.1 Occallatibacter sp. | reverse complement strand
CCGTGCAGCACGGTGGCGCTGGCGTGGCTCTTTCCGGCGGCTGAGTGCAGTTCGATGGTGAGCACGGTTCCCGCGCCGCCGTGGCCTGCCGCCTGCTTCTCCTCATGGATACGAATGCCGCGCTCGCCAGCCACTGCCGCGGCGTTGACGCTGTTCACATTTTCAGAGCCCTGCAAAAGGCCTGCAATGGCGGCGTTGCGCACCAGGTCGGTCTTGGCCTCGGCCAGCAGGCCGCTATAAATAAGGTGGATGGACTCGATGCCGCCCTTGCCTGCCTGCGCAAGAAAGGAACCAAGGCGTCCGGCGAGGTTGATGTAGGGCGCGAGCTGGACGTACTCCTCGTGGCTGAGCGATGGCAGGTTGACAGCGTTCTGCACCACGCCAAGCTTGAGGTATTCGCGCACCTGCATGGCGATCTGCACTCCCACCGCCTCCTGCGCTTCGGCCGTGGAGCCGGCGATGTGGGGCGTAAGGATGACATTATCCAGGTCCAGGTAGGCAGAGTTCTTCGGCGGCTCCACTGAGAAGACATCAAGCGCCGCGCCGGCAATGTGCCCGCTTTTCAGTGCCTCAATGAGTGCCGCATCGTCAACCAGTTCACCGCGGGCGCAGTTGATGATGCGCGCGCCCTTCTTCATGGCCACCAGAGTTTTGGCATTGATGAAACCGGCAGTCTGCGGCGTGAGGCCGACGTGCAGCGTGAGGTAGTCAGCCGTGGCAATCAACTCGTCGGTGGGGACCAGCCGGATGCCGTTTTCGCGCGCGACAGCGGCAGAGACGAACGGGTCGCTGCCCGTAATTTCCAGGCCGAAGGCCCGGGCTCTTCGCGCCACCTCAAGCCCCACGCGGCCGAGGCCAAGAATGCCCAGGGTCTTGCCGCGCAGCTCGGCGCCCAGCAGGCTCTTCTTTTCCCATTTGCCCGCATGCATCGATGTGTTGGCGGCGGGCAGCTTGCGCGCCAGCGCCAGCATCAGGCCGATGGTGAGCTCGGCCACGGCCACGGCGTTGGCGCCGGGCGTGTTCATCACCACAATGCCGCGGCGGGTGGCGGCTTCGGCGTCAATGTTGTCAACACCCACGCCCGCGCGGCCAATCACGCGCAGGCCGGGCGCCTGCTGGAGCAGCGCATCATCCACCTGCACAGCCGAACGCACCACCAGCGCATCCGCGTCCGCCAGCGCCGCGGGCAGCCCGGCGGGCAGTTTATCGTGCGTGAGCACTTCCCATCCCGGCTCAGCTTCAAAGACAGCCAGCGTTGCCGGTGACACCTTCTCTGCCAGAATGATCTTCATCGCCTCTCCCCTGCCCCCCTGCGCGGATTCGTAGTTGTCGAAGCGGATGCCTTCCTGCTCGCACAGCAGGTCAAACATGCGCACCACGGCTGCATGCGGCTTGCCCTCTCCCCGCTCATAATTCGTAATGGAGTTTGGATGCACGCCGAGCCGCTCGGCCATCTCGTACTGGTAGAGGTCAAGCTGTTTGCGCGCAATCAGCAGCTTCTCTCCAAAGCTCAGTTCAGCCATTGTCTCTGTTCCCCGCTGCAAAGAGGGTTCTGCTCATGGTGCTTGTGCGCCTCACCGGCAATCCGGCAATTGCATTAAGCAGTCCTGGCGGCATCGGCAAACACCTGCTGCGCGGCCGCCACCGCCTGCCCGAACTTGACCGGCAGCCTGAGCGTGTCTTTGGCAATGTGCTCCATCGCCCCAAGCAGCGCGATGGTATCGAGGTAGTCAAAGAAACCGAGATGGGCCACGCGGAAGATTCTGCCCTTCATCTCGCCCTGACCATTGGCGATGACCGCCGCAAAGCGCGCCTTCAGCGCCTTGACCACCTCGCCGGAGTCCATGCCGTCAGGAACGGCCACGGCAGTAGCGGCCGCGGCTGGCGCCGTGGGTGCAAAAAGCGTGAAGCCGAGGGCCACCAGTCCCGCGCGCGCCGCCGCCGCGTTCACCTGTGCGTTGTCCACCAGGGCGATGCGGCCTTTTTCGAGATCGCCGCCGGCCTGCCCGGCGATATAGTCAAGCGCGGCCCCCAGCGCGGCTATCAGCGCCACGGCGGGCGTATAGGCACTCTCGCCCCTGGCCGCGTTCTTGCGCTCCTTGCGCAGATCAAAGTAGTAGCGCGGGTTCTTTGACTTCTCCATGGCGGCCCACGCCTTATCGCTGACGCTCAGGTAGGCGAGACCGGGCGGAATCATCACCGCCTTCTGCGATCCGCCGATGAGGATGTCGACGCCCCATCCATCAACGTCGAAGTGCGTGGTGCCCAGCCCGGTGATGGCGTCAACCACCAGGAGCGCCTCGCTGCCCGACTGCCTGATGAGCCGGGCAACACCTTCCACGTCATGCCGCACGGCGGTCGAGGTCTCAGTAGCCTGCATGAAGACGGCCCGGGTATCCGGCGTGAGCGCGGCCTGCACGTCGGCCGGGTCAAAGGTCTGACCGTAGGGCGCCTTCACCAGATCAATCCGGCATCCGAAGGCGCCAGCCAGATCCGCCCACCGCTCACCGAACTTGCCGGCCGTGATGACCAGCACGCGGTCGCCGGGCGAGGTCAGATTCGACACCGCGGCCTCCATGGCCCCCGTGCCCGAAGAGGCGAGCAGCAGCACATCATTCTGCGTACCGGCAAAGACCTTCAACTGAGCCAGCACTTTTTGATAAAGCGCGCGGAACTCCGGGGTGCGGTGGTGCATATCCGCCGCAGCCATGGCAAACTGCGCCGCAGGCAGCAGTGGGGTGGGACCGGGCGTGAACAAACGCGCTTTGCGAATCATCAGTTCCTCGCTTTCGGGCCACCCGGCATTCCCGTCAGGATAGCGCCTCAAAACAACAGAATACACATTTTTGTGGCTTTTGTGAATAGTCGGAGGTGCAAAGCCGGGGTTCGGATGGGTCTGCTTTGATTTTTCTGAAGAATTGAGACCAATCAATTCGCATGGTGAAGCCGGTCCACCTGCTGCCGGGCGAGGTAGCATGGATGAATCGCAGGGTTCCAGCTTCAATTAGAATCGAGATGTCAGAAAGGGAAGCATGGCGGAGGCGGATGGCTTGGAGGCCCGGGTTACCGGGCAGATGATTGCGGCGATGAAAGCCCGCGACGCTGAGCGCACGGGCGCGCTGCGGCTGATTAAGAACGCATTGAAAAATAAGGCAATTGAGAAGCGTGCCATGCTGACGCCGGTGGAGGAGCAGCAGTCGCTGGCCACGATGATCAAGCAGCGGCGCGACTCCATCGAGCAGTTCACCCGGGGCAACCGGCCGGAACTGGCGGCAAAAGAGGCGGCGGAGATTGCCGTGATTGAGGAATTCCTGCCCAAGG
>DASSHM010000231.1:0-2895 GCA_035692885.1 Occallatibacter sp. | reverse complement strand
GACTCGCGCCGCAGCGCCGTGAAGCAGGTGGCCAGCGGGCGCTTTGGCGTGACCACCAACTATCTGGTCAACGCAGACGAGTTGCAGATCAAGATGGCGCAGGGAGCGAAGCCCGGCGAGGGCGGACAGTTGCCCGGCCATAAGGTGGACGAGGTCATCGCCAGAACGCGCCACTCGATTCCGGGTGTCGGCCTTATTTCGCCGCCGCCGCACCACGACATCTATTCCATTGAGGATCTTGCCCAGCTCATCTACGACCTGAAAAATGTCAACCCGAAGGCACGCATTGCAGTGAAGCTGGTCTCAGAGGTTGGTGTGGGCACGGTGGCTGCAGGTGTCTCCAAGGCGCACGCCGATGTGGTGCTGATTTCCGGTGATACGGGAGGAACCGGCGCGTCGCCACTGAGCTCGATCAAGCATGCCGGCCTGCCGTGGGAGCTTGGCCTGGCAGAGACCCAGCAGGTGCTCCTGCTGAATGATCTGCGCAGCCGCATCAAGGTGCAGACAGACGGCAAGCTGCAAACCGGCCGGGACGTGGTGATCGCCGCGCTGCTCGGCGCCGAGGAGTTCGGCTTTGCCACCACGCCGCTGATCGTGATGGGCTGCATCATGCTGCGCAAGTGCCACCTCAACACCTGCTCGGTTGGCATCGCCACCCAGGACCCCGTGTTGCGCCAGCGCTTCAAGGGCCAGCCCGAGCATGTAATCAACTTTTTCTTCTTCCTTGCCGAACAGATTCGCCAGCACATGGCCAAGCTCGGCTTTCGCAGCTTCAACGAGATGGTGGGCCGCGTGGACAGGATTGACGCCTCCATCGCCGATGCGCACTGGAAGGCCAAAGGCATCGATCTTTCATCCGTTCTCTACGCTCCCACGGTGCCCGCGCGGGTTGCCCGGCGCAAAGTCCAAGAGCAGGATCACGGGCTCGACCAGGCACTTGACCACGCACTGATTGAGGAGGCAAAGCAGGCGCTCAAGACCAGGACACCGGTCACGGGGACATTTGCCATCCGCAATGTGCACCGCACGGTGGGAGCGATGCTCGGTGGTGAAATTGCGCGCAGATACGGCTCTGCCGGGCTGCCGGACAATACGATTCACTATCGCTTCCACGGTTCGGCTGGACAAAGCTTCGGCGCATTCGTTCCAGCGGGCGTGACGCTGGAACTGGAAGGCGATTCAAATGACTACCTTGGCAAAGGCCTCTCCGGCGGACGCCTGATCGCGTATCCGCCCAAGACATCCAGCTTTCTGCCTGAGGAAAGCATTCTGGTGGGCAATGTGGTCCTCTACGGCGCCACCAGCGGCGAGGTCTTTCTCAACGGCATTGCCGGAGAACGATTCGCGGTGCGCAACTCCGGAGCCACGGCGGTGGTTGAGGGCGTCGGAGATCACGGCTGTGAGTACATGACCAATGGAACGGTGGTGGTGATCGGCTCAACCGGGCGTAACTTTGCCGCGGGCATGAGCGGCGGACGGGCCTTTGTCTACGACGATCAGGGTGACTTCTCCACGCGCCGCTGCAACAAGGCCAGCGTGGATCTGGAGCCGCTTGTGACCGATGCCGACGTGGCCGAGGTGCGCAGCCTGCTTGAGCGCCATCGTGATCTGACGGGAAGCCCGCGCGCCGCGTGGATTCTGGAACACTGGACCGAGGCACAGCGGCAGTTCATCAAGGTCTTCCCTCACGAATACAAGCGGGTGCTGGGCGTGGAACGGGTGGATACGGTGTACGTGGCCCCCGCAAAATCGTCGCCTCTGGTGGCGACGGCAGAGGTGCAGCATGGGTAAGGTGACAGGCTTTCTTGAGTTCAACCGCGAGCAGCCCGCACGACGCAAAGTGGAAGAACGCGTAAAGGACTGGTTCGAAATTTATGAGCAGTTACCCGAGGAAAAGCTGCGCGAGCAGGGCGCGCGCTGCATGGACTGTGGCGTTCCCTTCTGCCACACCGGCTGCCCGGTCAATAATCTTATTCCAGACTGGAACGACCTGGTCTATAACAACCGCTGGGAGAGCGCGATTCGCCGCCTGCATGCGACGAACAACTTTCCGGAATTTACCGGGCGCATCTGCCCCGCGCCGTGCGAAGCTGCCTGCGTGCTGGGGATTAACCTGCCTCCGGTTTCAATCAAGCTGATCGAGAAAAGCATCGTGGAGCGCGCATGGGAAGAGGGGTGGATTCACCCGGAGCCTCCCGAGCAGAACACAGGCAAGCGCGTTGCGGTGGTGGGCAGCGGCCCCTCAGGACTGGCCGCGGCGCAGCAACTTCGCCGCGCTGGTCATACCGTAACGGTGTATGAAAAAAACGACCGCATCGGCGGCCTGCTTCGCTACGGGATTCCCAACTATAAGCTGGAAAAGCACGTCATCGACCGGCGCATCCAGCAGATGCGCGCTGAAGGTGTCACATTCCTGACCAATGCCCATGTCGGCGTCAACGTGCCGATTCAAGATCTGACCGGCCACTACGATGCCATCGTGCTATGCGGTGGCGCGGAGCACCCCAGAGACCTCAAAGTTCCGGGCCGTGAGCTCAAGGGCATTCACTTTGCTATGGAGTTTTTACCGCAACAGAATCACCGCAACGAGGGTGACATCGTTGATAATTCCACGGCGATCACCGCGGGCGGCAAGCGCGTGCTCATCATCGGCGGCGGCGACACGGGTGCCGATTGCCTGGGCACCTGCCATCGTCAAGGGGCGAAGAGCGTGCATCAAATGGAGATCATGCCCAAGCCGCCTGAGACACGCTCTCCCTCCACCCCGTGGCCGCTGTGGCCGTTGCAGCTGCGCATTGAGAGCGCGCACGAAGAGGGCGGAATCCGCGAATGGAGTGTAAACAGCATCCGGTTCACGGGCGATGAGCATGGCAACGTAAAGCAGGTGCAGACTGT
>DASSHM010000230.1:0-11857 GCA_035692885.1 Occallatibacter sp. | reverse complement strand
CCCATCCTCGCGGCTGAGTCAGCGTAGAGGATGGGCCGGGTGGTGCACAGGCGGGGGAGGGATGTCAGCGGCCTGCGCCGGGAAGGTGGTACTCGAGTTTTCCGGAGCGGCGGACGGGATCGCCGGTGAGGTCGTGGACGTGCCAGGTGACGGATTCGGCGGCCACCTCAGGGTGTTTGCGGAGGACCATGAGCGCGTAGACGCCCGCGGTGGGGTCGGCCTTCTGGTCAACGTACTTGGCGGACTCGAGCGCCGACTTTTTGCGGTCGCCGAGGCGGCGGTAGATGATGGCCAGCGCGTAGTGGGCAGCGAGATTGTCGGGGTCGATGGCCTGCAGACGCTGGTAGATGCCTTCGGCCTCGGCGTAGCGGCGCTGCTGGAAGTAGCTGAAGCCGAGCTCGCGGAGGGCGTCCTTGGCGCGCGGATATCTGGCCAGTACGGCTTTGAAGTCGTTGACGGCCTCCTGATTCCGGCCGGCGTTGCGCTCGACGAGGGCGCGGTAGTAAAGGGCGCGTGGATCGCCGGGCAGCAGGGCGAGGGCCTTGGCGAGGTTGGCGCCGGCATCCTTGTAGCGCTCCCATGCGATTTGAACCACGGCCATGTTGGTGTAGACGTCGGCGTAGCCGGGGCGAAGGGTGGCAACGCGCTCGAATGCCTCGACAGAGGCCGGGTACTGAAGCGCGTCGAGGAGGCTGATGCCGTAGTTGTTCCAGCGCATCCACTCGGGGTTTTCGTCCGGACCGGGGGCGACGGGATTGTTTACGCCGATGTTGAGCACGCGGGTCTGCGAGGCAATGTCAACGATGGGCTCGGGGTAGTGCTTCTGGCCGAATGCGTAGTCGAGAAAGTGCTGATTGAAGCGGCGATAGCAGACGGTGGCGGTGAGCGTGACGGCGCCGGAGATGTTCCGGGGGAGGCGGAAGCGATAGCGCACGAGCTGCGAGCGGCCGGACTGGATGGTGTTGTCGTAGGCGGTGACACGGTTGTGCCAGATCTGGTGGATGTAGTTGCGGTTGCCCTTGTTATCGACGAGGCGGTTGGTGAAGGAGTGGGCCGAGGGATCGAGATAGCCGTCGGGCTGGAGAAATCCGCTCTCGGCGAGAACTTTGCCGGAGGAGTCCTTGACGGTGAAGTTGAGCCAGGCCTCGTAAAAATCACGCTGCTCGGGGATGAAGGAGTGGCCGATGCCCTTGTTCTGCAGGATCACGTCGGCGACGAGGGTTTCTCCGGGGGCGAGGGAGAAGCGGGTGAGGCCGAGCGGGGCGATGAGCACGCGGTCGCTCTGGGTGGCGGCGGCGCTCTCATTTTCAAGGCCGAAGATGTCAACGCCGATGACGCCCTTGCCGTCGGGCCCGTGCTGGAGGAAGTCAATGACGGCTTTAAGCTGGTCGTCGTATTTGAAGTAGACGGGGTTGAGGGTGTTGCCGCCGGTCCAGCGGTGGCTGTGGAACAAGCCGTTTTTGGCGCCGGGCTCGGACAGGCTGGTGGAGACGGGAACCTCCTTCATGTGGCAGGTCTGGCATGTTGAAACGGCGTCTTTGCGGTAGAAGGGGAGGGGATTCTGCCGGCTGAAGCTGGAGCCCTGCCACTCGTCGTAGACGGTGAATGCGCGCAGGAACTTGTAGTTGTCGAGCTCGCGCGGGATGGAGGCCTTGTGGCACACGGCGCAGAACTCTGGCGTCTTATAGAAGGGCCGCATGACGGCGCGGGAGTGGCGGTCAAGGTGGGCGAGAATTTCAGCGTCGGAGACGGGGCCGGTGATGGGGTTGCCGCTGGCGTCCACGAGGACGGCCGGGATACCCATCACGTAGCTCCCGGTGCCGGTGGTGTCAGTCTTGACAATGGAGTGGCAGGTGGAGCAGGTGATGCCTTCCTGCTCAAACGGGCGCTTTTCCGGCATGCCCTGGGAGAGGTCGCCTGAAAGCAGGGCGACGGGATTGTGGCAGCCCTCGCAGTGGCGGGAGTACTGAACGCCCTTCTCGCCGATGAGCGTGTTGACGTTCTTGAGGTACCAAGGCTGGCGGAAGCTGTTTGAGTGGACGGACTCACGCCACTCCTTGTAGGCCTGCTGGTGGCAGTGGCCACAGTATTTGGCGGTGGGAAAGGCTCGCGGGCTAAGGAACTGGCCGTTGACCGAGGAGGCGTTGGAGGGCAGGAAGGGGGTGTCCCTGCCAAAGGCGTAGTTGTAGCGCGCGGCCACCGACTCGTGAAATGCGGTGGTGGTTCCGGTGACGGGGATGTGGGTGGCGGGGTCGGGGAGGGGGTCGTCTGGCGCGTGGCCCGAGGAGACGGCGGAGACGGAACCGGCAGGCGCGGAGGATGCG
This sequence comes from Occallatibacter sp., assembly GCA_035692885.1. Taxonomy (GTDB): domain Bacteria; phylum Acidobacteriota; class Terriglobia; order Terriglobales; family Acidobacteriaceae; genus Telmatobacter. The sequence goes on along the minus strand of DASSHM010000230.1, from coordinate 9,533 downwards.
GACTCGCCGGCTGCGAATACCGCCCAGGTGGCCGTGAGAGAGAAGGCAAGAAGGGTAACGGTCAGGAGCCAGCGCCGGCAGGCAGAGGAGCTCATCTTCTGGTGATCTCCGGGAAACGTTCCATGAAGAATCAAAAAGACGCCACGGACGGAGAAGGGGGAGGTCCGCGGGAGTACTGACAAGTTAACAGCCCGAAGGGCTGCACTGTCTTCCACCGAAAGGTGGAGGCAGGTAACTTCACAGGGCCGCGGCTGGTCTACATGAGGTGGACGGTGAAGCGTTTTGATGCGGTCACAGCGAACGGTTCACAGAGTGGGATGAATGGGCGTGAAATGGCACTGACCGGAGCACCGCTACCTGCCTCAGCTTAGCCAAAGGGTGGCTGAAGCTGATAATTTTGATGTGAGGATAGTGTTTTGACATGGCCTCAAGTCCTTACTTTTCACTCGCCGTCCTTTTTATAGCCGCCCTGCTGTTTGGACTGACGCCGCTGGCGCTGGCGTGGCTGTGGCGCAAGGTCTTTTCACCGTCCAAGCCAAATGCAATCAAAAACGCAAGTTATGAGTGTGGCCTTGAGTCCAAGGGCGATGCCTGGATGCAGTTCCGGTCGGCCTACTATCTGTATGCCATCATCTTCCTCATCTTCGACGTGGAAGCGGTTTTTCTGCTGCCGTTTGCGGTGGCGTTTACGGGACTGGGAGTGGCGGCGTGCATTTCGATGCTGGTGTTTGTGCTGCTGCTGATTGAGGGGCTGGCCTGGGCGTGGGCGAAGGGCGTGCTGACGTGGGCGTAAGGCAACGGCGCGGGCCGGGAAACCGGCGCGCGAGGAGCAGGCAATGGCGGTAGATGAGCAACTGAAGGTCGAACTGGGCAAGCAGGGCGTCTTGGTAACGACACTCCAGGAGCTCTACAACTGGGGCCGGCGCAACTCGGTGTGGCCCATGAACTTCGGACTGGCTTGCTGCGCGATTGAGATGATCGCGACGACAATGGCGCGCTATGATATTGCGCGGTTCGGGGCTGAGGTATTTCGCGCGTCACCGCGCCAGGCCGACCTGATGATCATTTCGGGTACGGTGACCAAGAAGATGGCGCCGCAGGTGGTGCGCCTCTACAACCAGATGGCCGAACCGCGCTATGTGATTGCGATGGGCGCGTGCGCGATCTCTGGCGGGCCGTTCAAGCAGGGCTACAACGTGCTGAAGGGGATTGACCGGTACATCCCGGTGGACGTGCACATACCGGGCTGTCCGCCGCGGCCCGAGGCGCTGCTCCAAGCCTTTATCACCCTGCAGAAGAAGATTGACGAGCAGGCGCTGACCGGGGCCGGCCGGCCGCGCTTTCTGGATGCCGACGCGCCGGGCGAGTTTCCGGTGCCGGAACCGGGCGAGCATGACCTGGAACCGCCGGCAAACAAGAACGTATGGACCTTGCCCGTGGTGATCAAGTGAAGACGGTAGAGGAGATCAAGGCGGCGATTGAGGCGGCGGTGCCGGACGCGGCGGTGGAGATCATCCAGAATCCCGGGCCGAGCGCGGAGCACTCACTGCTGCTGAAGGCTGCAAGCGCGGTGGCGGTGGCGGAGTTCTTGCGCGACGACCCGGAGCTCAGGCTGGATTTTCTGTCGAACGTGACCGGAGTGGACTGGCCGGACAGGGAGATTACCGAGAAGGTGAAGGTGACCAGGCCGGTGACGAAGATCGTGGAAGGCGTGGAGCAGACCACGGAGGAGACGGTGGAGGAGACGCGCAAACACCTTGAGCCGGGTCATCTCGAGGTGGTGTATCACCTCTATTCCATGACCCGGAAACACGGGCCCGTGGTGTTGCGGATGCGCACGGAGAATCGCTCAGACAGGGTGGAACTGCCTTCGATGACTCCGTTATGGCGTTCGGCGGAGTTCCAGGAGCGCGAGGTGTTTGATCTCTACGGCGTGCGCTTTACGGGTCATCCGGATCTACGGCGCATCCTGATGTGGGATGGTTTCAAGGATTACCCGATGCGGCGGGATTATGTGGAGCCGGATGACTTTGACTACGAGCCGACGGCGCATGACGAGGTGCTGGCGCGAGCGCAGGCCAACCTGGCCGCGAGGAATGCCGCGGACAACGACGCGCAGGAGGGGGCCGCACAGTGACCAACTCCGCAATGGAAGCGCAGGCAAGGCCAACGGGCAGGGAGGCGATTGAAGGCCGGATGGTGATCGATCCCGAGAGCGGCGCCGAACTGCTTGAAGTGGCCATGGGGCCGCACCACCCATCGACGCACGGCGTATTCCGGATGGACCTGAAGCTGGACGGCGAGCAGATTACGCAACTGAAGCCGGTGTTCGGATATCTGCACCGCAATCACGAGAAGCTGGGCGAGCATCAGAGCTACCTGGCCTCGATGCCGTATACGGACCGGCTGGACTATTTTTGCTCGCTGACGAATAACTGGGCGTATGCGCTGGCGGTGGAGAAGCTGTCAGGGCAGGAGGTGCCGGAGCGGGCCGAGTACCTGCGCGTGATTGTGGGCGAGCTGACGCGGGTGCAGAACCATCTCATCTCAGTCGGATTTCTGCTGCAGGACATGGGCGCGAGCGCCACGCCGCTGATGTATGCCTTTCGCGAACGCGAGAAGATTCTGGATCTGTTTGAGTCGCTGACCGGGGCGCGCATGATGTGCAACTACATGCGCTTTGGCGGCTGCCGCGTGGACGCGTCACAGAACTGGCTGAAGGGTGTGCGCACGGTGGTGGACGGGTTGCCGAAGCCTGTGGATGAACTGGAGCGGCTGGTGGTGACGAATGAAATTCTGATGGCGCGGACGCAGGGCGTGGGAATACTGCCGGCGGACCTGGCCATCAGCGCGGGCGTGACCGGACCGGGACTGCGTGCCTCCGGCGTGAACTATGACATCCGCAAGGTGGACCATTACGGCATCTACGACCGGTTTGAGTTCAAGGTGCCGCTGGGCGAGCATGGCGATGTTTATGACCGCTTCATGCTCCGGCTACTGGAGCTGAGGCAGTCGCTCGCAATTCTCGACCAGGCGCTCAAGCAGATTCCGGGCGGGCCGGTGATGGATCCGAAGGCGAGGCTGCGCAACTTCAGGCCGAAGCCGGGCGAGGCGTATGGGCGCATCGAGGCTCCCAAAGGCGAGCTGGGGTTCTATCTGATCAGTGACGGCGGACCCAATCCCTACCGCTACCGGGTGAGGCCGCCGAGTCTTGTGAATCTGACAGTGCTTGAGGATATGTGCCTGGGGCAGAATGTGGCCGATGTGGTGCTGATTCTGGGATCAATCGATATCGTGCTGGGCGAAGTGGACCGGTAGGACAGGCGAGGAGAATCAAATTGCTGGGAGAGGGAATCCTGAAGGGGCTGGTGGAGACGGCGAGGAACTTTGCCGGCAGCTACTTTTCAAAGGACCGGCTGACCACGGTCGAGTATCCGGAACAGCGGATACCGCAGGTGGAGGCCGCGCGGGTGTTTCCCTTTCTGGTGTATGACGGGACGGACTGGGCGGCGGGACTGCGCTGCGTGGCGTGCCAGATCTGCGAAAAGGAGTGCCCGCCCAAGTGCATCTACATTGAGAAGAGCACGGACAAGAAGCCGGACTACGTGGGCAAGATGCAGATATATCCGGCGCGATTCGATATCGATGTCTCCGTGTGCATGAGCTGCCAGATATGCGTTGAAGTGTGCCCGTTTGAAGCCATCAAGATGGATACGGAGTTTGAGCTGGCCACGGATGACCGCTTTGCCGGGCTGCTGCTGGACAAGAGCAGACTGGCCAAGTCGAACGAGTACTACTACACCATCCATCCCACTGAGGCCGCGGAGGTGGACGCGCGCCTGGCAGAGGAAAAGGCCAAAGTAGAGGCCAAGGCGAAGGCCGCGGCAGAGGCGGCAGCCGCGAAGGCGGCGGCCAAGGCTGCTGCAGAAGCGCCGGCGACAGCGCCGGCATCAGCGGATGCTGCGCAGCCGGTACAGGCCCCATCGGTGAAGACGCCGGAAGGCGGGAAGACTGCCGGAGGGGAACAGTAAGCGATGGCCGAACGGGCAGATCAACTTTTCGTTTTCATCCTGCACTGGCTGGTGGGCTTTTTGCCGGCGACATGGCGGCCGGCGGTGGCAGTGGTGCTGTGCGTGGCGAGCATCATTGTGGTGTTTGGCTTCCTCTTTGCCCTGGCGGTCCTGATGGAGCGCAAGGGGCTGGGACGAATGCAGAACCGCTACGGGCCGAACCGCGTGGGCGTGTTCGGGATTCTGCAGCCATTGGCCGATGCCGTCAAATCGCTGACCAAGGAAGATATTGTGCCATTCCGCTCGGACGCGGTGGTGCACTTTCTCGCGCCGGTGCTGCTGGTTATCACCGTATTCATGGGCTTTGCCGTGCTGCCCGTCGGCCGGAACATGGTTCTGGTGAATCTGGACTCCAGCCTGCTGTTCTTTTTCGCGATGGGCGCATCGACGGAGCTTGCGATCTTTATGGCCGGCTGGTCAAGCCGCAACAAGTACTCGCTGCTGGGCGCGATGCGCGCGGTGGCGCAGATGATCAGCTACGAGGTGCCGCTGCTGCTGTCGAGCGTGGTCATCGTGATGATGACCGGGTCGCTCTCGCTGGTGAAGATGGTGGACGCGCAGAACCACTACACGTGGGGGCTGCCGCACTGGTTTGTGTTCACCCCATGGGGCTTTGCGGCATTTCTGATGTTCCTGATTGCCTCGACGGCGGAGACCAACCGCACTCCGTTTGATCTGCCGGAGGGCGAGTCAGAGATTATCGCGGGATATTTCACGGAGTATTCAGGGTTCAAGTTCGCGCTGTTCTTTCTGGGCGAGTACGTGGGCATGTTCGGGATTGCGGGCCTGGGCACAACGCTGTTTCTGGGCGGGTGGTCGGCGCCGTTCGCATTTCTAAGCTGGGTGCCGTCCTGGATATGGTTCTTTGCCAAGGTGGAGCTGTGGATCTGCCTGTTCATCTGGCTGCGTGGAACGCTGCCGCGCCTGCGCCAGGACCAACTGATGAACTTTGCGTGGAAGTTTGTGCTCCCGATGACGATTTTGAATCTGGTGGTGGCCGCGGTGTGGAGATTCATGGGCGAGGGGCTGCCGCGCTGGCTGGTGTGCTCGGCGGTTGTGGTCATCGCGTATGTGGCGATGAGCCGCGTGGGACTGCGCCGCAAGCAGATCGGGCCGAGGAGCTACCGCTATGCAGAGTAAGGCCGGGCAGGGCATGCGGGAAAGGAGCGCGCGCCGATGAGTCCTGTGTTTGTGGTGGTGGCGGCGTTGACCGTGGCCGGGGGACTAGCGGCGGTGCTGCTGAAGAACCTGGTGCACTGCGCGCTGGCGCTGACGGTGGCCTTTGCGGGGCTCGCGCTTCTGTTCCTGCAGCTGGATGCGGAGTTCGCGGGCTTTGCGCAGATTCTGGTGTACATCGGCGCGGTGGCGATTCTGGTGGTGTTTGCAATTCTGCTGACGCGCGGGCCGGAGGCCGAGGCCGGGGAGGGCGGACTGGTGAGCCGGTCGTGGCCGGCCGGGCTGGCCGTGGCCGCGGCGGTGTTTGCGGTGCTGGGCTGGGCGGTGATTGAGGCCGCGCAGGGGCTGCCGGCGGTGGCCGCAGCGCCGACCGTAACGGTGGAGGAGATTGGCCACGCGCTCATGAACCGCTATGTGCTGCCGCTGGAGATCGTGGCGCTGCTGCTGACCGCGGCGCTGATTGGGGCCGTGATTGTGGCGATGCATGAGAAAGAGGGGAGCCGGTGACACCGCTGGAGGGGTATCTGCTGATTGCCGCGCTGCTGTTCGCCATAGGGCTGGCGGGGGCGCTGACCAGGCGCAATGCGATTCTGGTGCTGATTGGCATCGAACTGATGCTGAATGCGGCCAATCTGAACCTGATTGCCTTCTGGCGCTACGGGCCGCGCCCGGAGGTACTGACGGGCTTTATGTTCGCGTTGTTTTCGATTGCCGTGGCCGCGGGTGAAGCCGCGGTGGGGCTGGGCCTCGTCATCCGCGTTTACCGCCATATGAGGACCGCCGATCTTGACCAGATGAACAGGATGAAGGGGTGAGCGGATGTTGATCGAGCATGAGATGGCAGCCGCCTTTCATCCCGCGAACCAGCAGATTGTCTCGGGCATTGCCCGAATTCTTTGGCTGATTCCGGCCGTGCCGATGGTGGCCGCGGGCGTGATTGCGCTGATGCGGCAGCCAAAGCGGAAGGCGGCTGCCGGGCTTGCAATTGCGTCGCTGAGCGTTTCACTGGTGCTGTCGCTGGCGGCATTTGTCCACGTGGTGGGGCAATGGGCGCACCACGCCGCGGTGCGGGAGGCGGTGAACTTCACCTGGGTGCAGACCGGCGCGTCGCACGTGGATCTGGGCTGGGTTCTGGATCCGCTGTCGGCCGTGATGATGGTGATGGTGAGCCTGGTGGGCCTGCTGATTTTTATTTACTCAGTCGGCTACATGGCTCATGACGTGAATTTCACGCGCTTCTTCTGCTTTCTGGCGCTGTTTGCCGGAGCGATGCTGGGCGTGGTGATCTCGAACAGCATTCTGCTCCTCTTCATGTGCTGGGAGATTGTGGGCCTGACGTCCTATCTGCTGATTGGATTCTGGTATCACAAGCCTTCGGCGGCGGCGGCGGCGAAGAAGGCGTTTATGACCACGCGGGTGGGCGACGTCTTCTTTCTGCTGGGTATTGTCTGGCTGTTTGCCCAGACGGGCACGCTGCTGTTCTACAACGGCGGCATGGGCTCGCTGGAACCGCTGGCGATCGAGGGAATGCTGGCGACACCTTCGCTGCTGGGGCTGACGGCGGCGGGCGGGATTGGCCTGCTGATCTTTGCCGGGGCGGTGGGCAAGAGCGGCCAGCTTCCCCTGCATGTGTGGCTGCCGGACGCGATGGAGGGGCCGACGCCGGTGTCGGCGCTGATCCACGCGGCGACGATGGTGGCGGCGGGCGTGTATCTGATTGCACGCGTGTATCCGCTGATGGCGGCGGGGATACACCCGGGCGGGACGACGACGGCCCTGATGGTGGTGACGTGGGTGGGCGCGCTGACGGCGGTTTTTGCGGCGTTGATTGCAATCGCGCAGGACGATATCAAGCGCATTCTGGCGTACTCCACCGTGTCGCAACTCGGCTACATGATGGCCGGGCTGGGGCTGGGCGGCGTGGCGGTGGGCATGTTCCATCTGATTACGCATGCCTTTTTCAAATCGCTGCTGTTCATGGGCGCGGGCTCGGTGATTCACGGCAGCCACGAGGAGCAGGACGTGCGTAAGCTGGGCGGCCTGCGCAGCGTGATGCCGCTGACCTTTGTCACCTATGCGGTGGGCATGCTGGCCCTGTGCGGATTTCCCATCTTCTTTTCCGGCTTCTGGAGCAAGGATGGAATTCTGGAGGCGGCCAAGCACTGGAGCATTTCCAGCGGCCCCTTCTACCTGCTGGTGTTTGGAGCGGCGCTGACCGCGTTCTATATGACGCGGCAGGTCAGCTACGTGTTCTTTGGCCGGTGGCGTGGCGAGGGGCATGCGCATGAGAGCCCGAAGGTGATGACGCTGCCTCTGGCCGTGCTGGCGTTCTTTGCCATCGCGCTGGGCGCAATCGGGACGCCGGCGTGGCCGTGGTTCCATGCGTTCCTGGGGGACCGGGCGACGGAGTTCAGCATGGCGGGATTCAGCGAACCGGGTTTGATGGCGCTGATGCTGAGCTCGAGCGCGGTGGTGATTCTGGGTCTTCTGGTGGGCTGGTGGTGCTATGGCAACAAGTCTCCGCAGGCCGAAGAGCCGGACACTCTGCAGCGGGCGCTGCCTCCCGTGTGGACGGTGCTGCGCAACAAGATCTACGTGGACGAGCTGTATGGAGCGACCGTGCTTGCGTTCTACGCATGGTGGGCGCGGGTTTCAGACTGGCTGGACCGCCGCGTGTGGGGCGGGGCGGTGGCAGGCGTGGCGGGACTGTTCCGACGCGGCGCGCACCTGAGCCGGCTGTTTGACATCCACTGGGTGGATGGCGGCTTTGACAAGGGCTGCGAGGAACTGGACACGAGCGGCGGCCTGCTGTCGCGGGTGCAGTCCGGCCGCGTGCAGACATATCTGCGGCTGCTGGCGCTGGCGGTGGTGGTGCTGACCGCGATTCTTATCTGGAGCAGCCGCGGATGAACGGTATTCCGATATTGACTGTGTTAACCGTGCTGCCCGTGGTGGGGGCGGTGATTGCGCTGTTTGCGGGCAGGCATGCGCGTGCCGTGGCGGTGGTGACGTCGCTTGCAGGCCTGGCGCTGGCCCTGGTGGTGTGGACGCAACTGCCCGCGGATGGAAGCATGGGGCTGGTGGAGCGCGCGGCGTGGGCGCCGTCGCTGGGAATCGAATATCACCTGGGCGTGGACGCGCTGGGCGCGCTGATGCTGGTGCTGTCGGCAATCGTAACCCTGATGAGCGTGGACGCGGCCCAGCATGTGCACCGGCAGCCGAACCTGTATTTCTGCCTGGTTTTGCTGCTGCAGGCAGGGCTCTACGGGTCGTTTACAGCGCTGAACTTCTTCCACTGGTTCCTGTTCTGGGAGCTGAGCCTGATTCCGGCATTCTTTCTGATCAAGCTGTGGGGCGGGGCCAAATGCGGTCCGGCGGCAACGCAGTTCTTTGTGTACACCATGGCGGGCTCGGTGGCGCTGCTTATCTCATTCCTCGCCGTTTTTCTGGCCACGGGAAGCATGGACTTTGGGCAGTTGACCGAGATGGCGTCAACCGGGGCCCTGGGACATGCGGTGACCATGCACCTGGGTCCGGTGATGAAGTGGCTGGCGATTGGCGTGCTGGCAGGGTTTGCGGTGAAGGTGCCGCTAATGCCGTTCCACACCTGGCTGCCCAATGCCTATGCCGAGGCGCCCTCGCCGGTGACGATGCTGCTGACGGGAGCGATGTCGAAGATGGGTTTGTACGGCTTGCTGCGGATTGCGCTGCCGATCTTCGGACATGAGATTGCAGCGATGCGGACGCCGCTGCTGGTGCTGGCGGTGGTGACGGTGGTGATGGGCGCATGGGCCTCGGCGGCGCAAAAGGATCTGAAGCGCGTCTTTGCCTACTTCTCGGTCAATCACCTGGGCTATTGCCTGCTCGCCATCTTCGCTCTGGCGCTGCCGGCGGCGGGCGCAACCGCGCGTGCTGGGCAGGCGGCAGCACTAAACGGCGTGATTCTGGAGATGTTCAATCACGGCATCACGGCTGCGGCGCTGTTCTGGTTTATCGCGATGATCCAGCAGCGGAGCGGCGGCATACGCGGCATCGAGGACTTTGGCGGATTGCGCAAGCCGGCGCCGGTGATGGCGGGGATGATGGGGATTGTGTTGTTTTCGACGCTTGGCTTGCCGGGACTGAACGAGTTTGTAAGTGAATTTCTCATCTTCCGCGGAGTCTATCCGCTCACGTGGGTTGCGGCGTCATTCTCAATTCTGGGCCTGCTGGTTACGGCAGCGGTGATTCTGACGGTGATTCAGAAGGTATTTTCAGGGCCGGTGCCGGAAAAGTGGGCCAGCTTCC
>DASSHM010000229.1:0-5316 GCA_035692885.1 Occallatibacter sp. | reverse complement strand
GCAGAAGAAGCTGCTGGAGGCAGTGGCCGCAACGGGCAAGCCGCTGGTGGTGGTGCTGCAGAGCGGCAGCGCCGTGGCGCTGAACTGGGCCAACGAGCACGCAGGCGCGATTCTGGCTGCGTGGTATCCGGGGGTGGAAGGCGGCACGGCGATTGCGCGTACGCTGGCCGGGCTGAACAATCCGGCGGGCCGTTTGCCGGTAACGTTCTACAAGAGTCTCGACAGCCTTCCGCCCTTCACCGACTACTCGATGAAGAACCGCACCTACCGCTACTTCACGGGTGAACCGCTGTGGGGCTTTGGCTATGGCCTGAGCTACACCAGCTTCAAATATGGGCCGGTGAGGCTCTCAGCCGCGTCCCTCAAGGCCGGCGAGCCGCTGACCGCAACTGTCTCAGTAACCAACACCGGCCGGGTGGCCGGGGATGAGGTGGTGGAAGCCTACCTGAAGACGCCCCAGGCAGGTGGTCCAATTCACTCGCTGGTGGGCTTCGATCGGGTCCACCTTGAGCCGGGCGCAAGCAGGGAGGTCACGCTGAAGATCGACCCCCGTTCGCTTTCAAGCGTGGACGACCAGGGCAACCGGTCAATCCTGCCCGGGAACTATACGCTGAGCGTGGGCGGAGCGCAGCCGCAGGAGACAAAGTCGAAGTCAGAGGCTGGCTTCACCATCACCGGATCGATGGAGCTGCCCAGGTAGGTCTACATCATCACCGGACAAAAATCGGCGGCAGGAGGTTACCCTTCTGCCGCCATGGTTTGCTACAGGAGCACGAATTTGATGACTGAGCGAACCTCGCTGTACCGCAGCGGCTCACTGCTGAGGACAGGTCCGCACCTACTGGTTTGTATCTGCCGGGGGACTGGGCGGATTGGGTGGATTTGGCGAGCTGGGCGGCGCCATCATGCCGTGGCCTCTCATGCCGCGGTGACCTCGGTCCCACCCGCGATTGTGCCTGCGGCTTGCCCAGTCGGCCTGCAGCGTCTTCCATTGGTCCGCGGTGAGCTTGGCTCGGATGGCGAGCAGGAAGCGCGCGTTGGCTTTTTCGAGGTCGGCGCGTGCGGTTGCAATCTTGTCAATCTGCGCCAGGATACCGGCCTCGTTGGGCTGATCCTGGCTCATCATCGGCTTCAGCACGAGCTCCGCCTTCTCCAGGTTGGCGCGCAGGTCAATCAGCTTTTCGCGATGCTGCAGCAGGATGTCGTCCATGGCCTTGCGCTGCTCATCGGTGAGCTTGAGCTTTTCAACCATGGTGGGGTTGTTCCACCAGTGCCCGTGGGGGCTGCGCGGACCCAGCATGCGCTCCATCGGCGGCCGGCTATGGTCAAACCCCGGACCGACGCGCTGCGCCTGCGCAGTCCCCACGAGGCCGGTGGCAACAAGCGCGGCAAGCGCCAGACTCATCCGAACCAATGATTTCAACTTCATACTCTTCTCCTTTGCCCATCGTCTCCGGGCACCCGTTAACAGCGGGGCTGTCATGTTGAATTTGCAGTTCTGCTTACTCGTGCTACTGGTTCCCGTTGTCTGTCATCAGCGAGGCCAGGGGCTCAAGCGCGCTGGGCACTTCGCGTGAAATGTCACTGTCGACATTGGCCAGCAGGTCTTCGCTGCTGACCGCCTGCTGGGCAGCCTGCCCACGCTGCTGCCCGGCGGCGCGCTGCGCTGCAATCTGCGCCTCCTGCTGCCGCTGATGACGTTCGTACAGTCCGCCGGAGACCGCCACGGCCAGCAGCACCGCTGCCAGTGCCCAGACGGCGGCCATGCGCCACGCACTGCGCGCCGGAGGCGTGGCGACCGTGCGCGGCCGGTTAAGGGCCGCGTCGCTCCAGGCATGCACGCTGGCCTTGAAGTCGCTCAGAGACTGTCTGAGCTCCGGCTCCAGTTCCAACTCCAGCGCATCCCACTCCTGCGGCTGCCCTGCGCCGGCGTTAAATTTGTTTATCGGCTTCATCGTTTCCCTCCCAACTGCTGGCGCACGCGCGCCAGCGCCCGTGAAAGGTGCGCCTTGACCGTGCCTTCGCGCATTCCCGTTGCCAGCGCAATCTCTTCCAGGTCCAGATCTTCAACAAAGCGAAGCAGAAAAACGGTTCGCTGCCGCTCACTCAACCCATCGACGGCGCGCCATACCTGCCCCACCCGTTCGCGCGCCAGCAACAGCTGCTCCTGCGTCCGCTCCCCGCTGGGCAGCCATTCGCCTGCCTCATCCAGATCCACGGCATTGGCCGAGGCTGCCCGCCAGAACTGCAGCCGGCGGTTGCGCCAATGGTCCTTTTGCAGGTTGATGGCAATGCGCATGAGCCAGGTCATTGCGGAGGACTCGCCGCGAAAGCCCGCCCAACTGCGATGGGCCTTGAGGAAACACTCCTGCGTCAGCGTCTCAGCCAGATCGAAGTCGCGTGTGGAGGACAGCAGAAAACGGAAGATCTGCAGGCGGTGACTCGCGACAACACTGTCGAAATCCTGCGCGGCATTCCCGTTCGCCGTGGCCATCGTGATCGTGTCCAGTGCTGCTCCGGCTGCCATCAGTCAGGTAGACGCCGGCTTCGGAGCCAAGTTTACAGCGGGAGTGGTTTTTGTCGAGCCGTGGAAGCACGACAAGCCTGAGCTGCTTGCGACAGGGTGAGGGGTATGAGGAGGGCTGGACTCCAAGCACTTCCAAAGGAAGGAGTATTGTTGGTAGACTTGACGGGTAAACGCTTACCAAATGCGCCCCGCAGACCTTTGAGCGAAGATGGTGAAAGATGTTTCCAAGGAAGAGTTCCCATGCTGCTTGAATCCCTCCGCGAACAGGTTCTCCTGGCCAACCGCGAAATTGCACGCCGTGGCCTGGCTCCGCATACCTTTGGCAACGCCAGCGGCGTTGACCGCTCCGGCAGGCAGCCTCTGCTGGTCATCAAGCCCAGCGGCGTGGACTATGACCGGCTCACCACGGCCGATCTTGTGGTGACCGACCTGGAGGGAAAGATTGTCGAGGGATCGCTGCGCCCCTCAAGCGACCTGGACACGCACACGCTGCTCTATCGAGAGTTCCCCCAGATTGGGGGCATTGTGCATACGCACTCGGAGTTTGCCACATCGTGGGCCCAGTCCGGACTCCCGATTCCCTGCTTCGGCACCACGCATGCCGACTATTTCCACGGCCCCGTACCCGTGACCGAGCCGCTGACCGCCTGCGAGGTGGCCGGCGGTTACGTGCGCAACACCGGGGCGGTCATCGTGCGGCGCTTTCGGGTGAGCGGTCTGGCTCCTGAGGCAGTGCCCGGCGTGCTGGTGGCAGGTCACGCGCCCTTTGCGTGGGGAAAATCGGTGATGGAGGCCGTGGAGCATGCCGACGTGCTGGAGTACATTGCCCGGCTGGCCTTCAAGACGGTGCTGCTGAATCAGGCGGCAGGGCCGATTCCCGAGCATGTGAGCGAATACCACTATCAGCGCAAGCATGGGCCAAAGGCGACCTACGGCCAGGGCTGAGGAGGCCCGGACCGGCTGATTGTGAAAAAACTCAATCAAACCAACGTTCCATACGGGTTAGAATGTTGTGCACGGGCACTTGGGCCAGCCGATTGAGAGGAATCCGTATTTCGATAGGTAAATTTCTTTTTCTGTAGGCCTGATACGGTTTTCTGCATCTTCATTTGAACTTGCATCGCGGCCGGGTAACAAAATCGCGGGAGAATCGTCAGTATCTCACCGCTTATCAGAGGGTTGTATTTTCAATCGCCCCGCGTTCCGGGGGATCCCGGGCATGGCAACTTACGTGCAGGGGATCATAGGGTCGAAGGGCTTCCCCCATGGAGACGAACCTTTTCAACCGCTTGCAGGCGACACTGCTGGCCGTTGCCACGGTCGGGCTGGTGCTGTTGGCGGTGTGGAATTTTCGTCAGGAGAGCCAGTTCCAGCAACCGGATGACGGGGTATGGTGGGCCGAGTCAGCAACCGGGAACGGGCTGATTGCGCAGCGGGTACTGGCCAACAGCCCGGGAAAGCGCGCTGGCATTGAGGCGGGCGATCTACTGACGGCCGTGAACGACGAGCCGGTCGTTCACCAGTCGGACCTGGAGCGGGAACTCTACAGCACGGGCGTCTACGGCAAGGCCAACTACTCCATCACCCGCGACGGCATTCGGCTGGACACTCCGGTTCCGGTGATTCCGGTGCCGCCGGACCGCAGCGTGCAGCAGGCGCTGCGGTTGATCGGCCTCATCTATCTGGCCATTGGCCTCTACGTGCTGCTGCGAAGATGGACCGCCCCGCGCGCCACGCATTTTTATGTATTCTGCCTGGTCTCATTCGCGCTGAATGCGCTGAAGTATACGGGCAAGTGGGACCTGCTGGATCAGACGGTGTTCTGGGGCAATGTGATGGCGGAGTCGCTGCAGCCGGCGCTATTCCTTCACTTTGCGCTGTGCTTCCCGCAGGAGCGGTTCAAGACCATCAGCCGCCGGTGGCTGCTGCCGCTGGTGTATGCGCCGGGCATCGGGCTGCTGGGACTGTGGATTACCGCCATCACGCGGTGGGAAGCCACGGGCGTGCTGAAGCACCGGCTGGATCAGGCCGGCATCGCGTATTACGCGGCGTTTTATGTAATCGCGGCGGCTCTCTTCATGCACAGCTATCGTCGCGCCGATACGCCGCTGCTGCGGCAGCAACTGAAGTGGCTGACCCGCGGCACGCTGCTGGCGGTGCTGCCGTTTACGCTGCTCAACGCCATACCGTTCCTGATGGACTGGCCGATGCCGAGCCTGCTGACGAAGCTGGCCGGGCTGTCACTGGTCTTTGTGCCGCTCACCTTCAGCTGGGCCATCGTGCGCTACCGGCTGATGGACACGGATCTGATTTTCAAGCGCGGGGTGGCCTATACTCTGGCCACGGGCCTGATTTTGGGAGCCTACTTCGGCATCATCGCGGCCATCGCGGAGATGGTGCACGCGGGCATGCCCGAAGCGATGAGGCAGTCGGCGCTGGTGATTGCGATTCTGGTGACGGCGGCTGTCTTCGATCCGTTGAAGCGCAGGATCCAGGGATGGGTTGATCGCATCTTTGACCGGCACCGCTATGACTATCGCCGGGCACTCGTGGCATTCGGCCGCGGGCTGAGTTTTGAGACCGATCTGAAGGCTCTGCTGAATTCCATCGTCGAGCAACTGCCGCGCACGCTTCTGGTGGCCCGCGTAGCCGTCTTTCTGACGCAGGAAAGCGGCGGGCTGCGGCTGGCGGCGTCGCACGGTCTGCCGCCGGAGGCGCTGGCCGCGCAGGATCAACTGGCGCTGGGATTCATCGACTTTGACCGGGCCAAGGACCACTCGCACATCTTT
>DASSHM010000228.1:0-3612 GCA_035692885.1 Occallatibacter sp. | reverse complement strand
AGCGCGATAGGTCAACCTTGCAACTGGGGATAAGAAAACTGCGGTGAATGAGCTCAACGACGCGATACGCGAGATTGCCGGGAAAGTAGGGGCCATAGTAGGCAGAACCGTCTTTGCGCAGGCGTCGCGTGACAAAAACCTTGGGATACCGGTCGCCGAGCGTGAGCTTTACATAGGGGTAGGTCTTGTCGTCGCGCAGCAGGATGTTGAAGCGTGGCTTGCGCTGTTTGATGAGGTTGTTCTCGAGTGCGAGGGCTTCATGCTCGTTGGCCACAAGGATGTAGTCGAGATCAACCGCTTCTCGCATGAGCGATCCGGTCTTTGCGTTGGCTTGGGACGCTTCAAGCAGGTAGGAACGGACGCGAGCCCTGAGGTTTTTGGCTTTGCCCACATAGATGACTTCTCCCTCCGCATTTTTATAGAGATAAACGCCGGGCTGGGTGGGCAGGGCACGGATTTTCTGATGGAGGTCCATGAATTTACGCGAGCCAGAGCTTTCCAGCTTCTAGCATAGCGGGTCAGTCACGAAAAGGCGGAATAGGGCAAACCTTACCAATGACAGGTAAGAATTACACAGTCGATCTCAACTGGATGTGGAGAATATCCCCTGCAAGGCGCTTAATTAGAAGGGGTTAAGACGTATCTATCGTTTGGCACCAGGCATGCTAGGTATGGGTTGACCAAAGAAGAGGAGTGCCGTGAACCTTCTGGTCGCGAGGTTGGGAGGAACGGCGAAAGGAATGGGGATGATGAGATTGAAACTGGGAATGATCATTGCAGCCACTGTGGCGATTGCAGGAGTGTCCGGATGTGCGACGAAAAACTATGTACGTACCCAGACAGCTCCGCTGATCGATCA
Source organism: Occallatibacter sp. (assembly GCA_035692885.1). GTDB lineage: Bacteria > Acidobacteriota > Terriglobia > Terriglobales > Acidobacteriaceae > Telmatobacter. The sequence goes on along the minus strand of DASSHM010000228.1, from coordinate 2,753 downwards.
CACCAACAAGCTGGAAGACCAGTCAGCGCAGAACAACCGTGACATCCATGACGTGAACGACCGTGCGATGGCAGGTATCAACAAGGCGCAGAGCGCCGCTGACACCGCGAACCAGAATGCAGAGGTTGCTTCAAAGTCGGCGAACGACGCCGAGACCGCGGCCAATGAAGCTGTTCATCGCGCCAGCAGCCTTGACAGCGTGGTGAAGGGCCTGGACAACTACAAGCAGGTCGCGGACGTAACCGTAACCTTCGGGTTTGACAAGTCCGTTTTGACCTCATCTGACAAGGAGCAGCTCGACGGCTTTGCCGCCCAGCTTGGCTCGGCCAAGAGCTACATTCTTGAGGTGACGGGTGGTACCGATTCAACCGGGCCGAAGCAGTACAACTATGAGCTGAGCCAGCGCCGCGCCGACGCCGTGGTGCAATACCTGGCCTCGAAGTACAGCATCCCTCCGCATCGCTTCTACCTGATCGGCATTGGCGAGGATCAGGAAGTGGCGCCAAACACCACCGCTGCCGGCCGCGAGAAGAACCGCCGTGTGGAAGTGCAGTTGCTCACGAACATGAACAGCACAGGCGAGCAGCAGGCAGCCGCGCCGCAGGGTAGCGGACGCTAGTTAGAAATCAGCGGAGGCAGAGGAAGCACAAACGTTGATTGAATACCAGGGCCATTCGGGGTTAAACCGAATGGCCTTTTTCTGTGCCCATGCGATAAATGGGCTTCGCTAGCCCTTATCCTCTGCGAGCTGGCGAACGTGCTCGGCACGTACTTGGGTGGCGGTAAAAAGGCGCAGGAAGGGCGCGCGCTGCGCGGCGGCCTCCACGGCCGGACGTCCCTTGGCCTCTTCGCGCTCCACAATGCAGACAACTGCGGCCACGGTCATCCCGGCCTCCTGTGCGGCATGGATGGCGCTGATGGTGGAGGAGCCGGTGGTGCAGACATCGTCAACGATGACTACGCGGGCACCCTCTCGGCAGAAGCCTTCGATTCGCCGGCCGGTGCCGTGGGCCTTCTCCGCCTTGCGGACAAGAAAGCCATGAAGCAGAGGAGCGCCGGGGGTGGAGACGGCGTGCCAGGCCGAGGCTGTCGCCACATTCGAGACGATTGGATCCGCGCCCATGGTAAGGCCGCCTACGGCTTCAGCATCGATGTCATGCTCTTTGAGCAAATCAAGAATGGCCTCGCCGGTGAGGCGGCCGCCCTCTGCATGCAGGGTGGTCGTGCGGCAATCGATGTAGTAATCGCTGGTGGTGCCGGAGGAAAGCGTGAACTGGCCAAGACGAAAGCTGATGCGGGCCAGCAGGGCGAGGAGCTGTTCAGAACTGGTTGACGTGGTCATCAAAGGTGATTGTAACGGGCGCGGGGATGCACGAGCAGAAGCGACGAGGGCACTTGCGCGGCGTGCCGCAGGGCGGGCTAAAAGTTCTCCAGGTGGCGAAAGCCGTTGGTGCCGAAAAACATCAGCGCAAAAAGGAAGAAGTTGTAGCACGCATGTACAAGAACGCAGGACGCCAGCGAACGCGTGGCAAGCCGCACCGCGGAGAGCACAATACTGACCGCGAAAAGCAGCAGAAATGGCCCGATTGCGTAGCCGGTCTGGTCAGCGTGCATCAGGGCAAAGGGCATGCTGCTGAGCAGGGTTGCGGCGGCCATGGCGGGAAACGACCATTGCGGATGACCGTGCTCGTCGAGTGGACGCGGCAGTGTGTGCATGATCTTTTCGCCAGCCCAGTCAAATGCCGTGCAGAGAGACGGCAAAAGGAATCCACGAAAGCCCATCTCCTCAAAAAATGGGGCCAGGGTGACGCCGAAGCCAAAAAGCATCCAGGCGGCTCCCGGCAGCCTGAAGATGCGATCGATGGGGGAGTTGGAGGGGCCGGGCATGATCCACCCATCGAGCAGTGCCAGCAGAAAACAAAGCAGGGCAGCGCTGATCAGGCGCCCACGTCTCCTCAGGGCAACGTCACCGCGCCAGTGAAGACCGGCGAGCAGACTCTTGTGCCATAGCAGGGGGAATACCACCAGACTGAAGGCGAAGGTGATGACATAAAAGATGCCCTCGCTGCCCAAGGTGTAATGAATGTCAGTGAGAGCCTGGGTGACGCTCTGAATTCCGAAAAGATGAAAGCGCAGTGCGAGCCGGGCGACGACACTGGTACAGAACAGCCCACTCAGCGAGAGCAGAATGAGGACACCGACATGGCCAAGATGAGGGATGCGCTCCGGGTAGACCTTGTCGGGCTCGAAAATGTCATGAAAAATGGGCGGTTCGACGTAATCGGAGCTGAAAGCGGAAATAGGGTCTGACTGTGAGTTTGTGGCAGGCACGTCCGTTTCCCCGGTCGATGAAAGACGTTCAGCCTGTTCATCGGCGGGTGGCTCTGATGCATCAAAGACTGCCCGTGTGTTTTCAATGCTGTCGGCTGGTTGCTGCACCTGATTCTGATCATCCGTTGAGTCAGGGTGGTGCTCAGGCGGCCAGGTCATGGCTGCACCAGCTTCTTTTTTCTCGAGGCAGGTCTGCCTGCGGAGGGCTTTCTCGCGGGAAGAGCAGACTTCTGTTTCATCTCAGCTGTATCGATGGTGGGAGCCGGGCCTGACTCCTCAACCCAATCGCAGTGGCCGGCAGCGGTGAGGACGCCATTGCCCGATGCATAGTAACGGGCGAGAAACTTGCCCGTATGAGATCCGGGAATGGCCGCAATCTTCACCGGACGGCCCTCGCCCACCAGCCGCCCGCCCTCTTCCCC
>DASSHM010000227.1:0-5153 GCA_035692885.1 Occallatibacter sp. | reverse complement strand
CACCCAGTCTCCCGCGCCCGGCACCATCGTGCGGCGCGATTGGCGCATGCGCGTCTCAGAGAGTCTCGGTCCGCAAAAGGTGGATGTGCCCAACGTCATCGGCCGCGATGACCGCGTGGCCGCGCTCGAGTTGCGCCGCGTGGGCCTTGAGGTCGGACTCATCGCTCATCTGCCCGACGCCGGGCTAACCGAAGGAACCATCATCGCGCAGGATCCCTCGCCCCACGCGCAGGGCATCGAACAGCCTTCGGTCAATCTGCTCGTTGCCGCGCCCGGCGACGAGGCGCCTGACGGCTACGTCATGCCCAGTTTCATCGGGCTGCCCATCGTCACCGCCCAGACACAACTGGCCGGCGTGGGCCTCAGGTTTGCGCCCCCGGTGTTCGCGGATGCGGATCCGCCAGCCGCGCCGGTTACCCCCGTGGCGCCCGGTTCCGTCATCGCCCAGCAACCCCCGGCCGGCGCGCGCGTTGACCAGACCACGGAGATCCGGCTTACAGTGTCAAAGTAGGCGTGACGCGTTCCGTCGGCCCGACGCATCCAATTTCCAGCGCATGACTGATCACCACAACCCATCCCAGAGCAGTCATCCAACCTTCTCCACGCTGCGCGGATACTCCCACGCGTGGCGCGCGCTGCGTCATCGCAACTTCCGCCTCTTCTTCGGCGGCCAGAGCATCTCTCTCATCGGCACGTGGATGACGCGCATCGCCACCGCATGGCTGGTCTACCGCCTCACCCATTCGGCGCTGCTGCTCGGCGTGGTGGGCTTTGCCGGCCAGATTCCCATCTTCATCATGGCCCCCTTCGCCGGCGTGGTCGTCGATCGCCTTGACCTGCGCAGGGTTCTGGTCTGGACGCAATCGCTCGCCATGGTCCAGTCGCTCGCGCTGGCCTGGCTCACCCTCTCGCACCGCATCAACATCCCGGAGATCCTCGCGCTCAGCGTCTTCCAGGGCTTTATCAACTCCTTTGACATGCCCGGCCGCCAGTCCTTCATGGTCAAGATGGTTGGCGACCGCGCCGACCTGTCCAATGCCATCGCCATCAACTCCTCCATGGTGAACGCCGCGCGTCTCCTCGGCCCCTCGCTCGCCGGTCTGCTCATAGCCGCCACCAATGAGGGCTGGTGCTTTCTTGTGGACGGCGTCAGTTACATCGCCGTCATCGTCTCGCTGCTGATGATGATCCTGCCTGGTGAGGACGCCTCCCGCGCCCAGACCTCCATGCTGGCCCAGCTTCAGGACGGCTGGACATACGTCTCGGGCTCCGTGCCCATCCGCACCATCCTGCTCCTCTTTGCCGTTCTCAGCCTGATGGGATGGCCCTTCATGGTGCTCATGCCCATCTTTGCCGCCAAGGTCCTCCACGGCGGGCCAAACACCCTCGGATTCCTCATGGGCGCCATCGGCATCGGCTCGCTCGTCTCTGCGCTTGCCATGGTGGTGCGCCGTTCCGTTCGCGGGCTCACCCGCACCATTCCCATCGACGCCGCCGCCTTTGGCGCGGGCCTCGTCCTCTTTGGCTTCTCCCACTCCTACTGGCTCTCCATACTTCTCATGCTGCTCACCGGCTTTGGCATGATGCAGGGCCTGGTGGCCAGCAACACCATCGTCCAGACCCTGGTCGACGAGGAGATGCGCGGCCGCGTTATGAGCTATTACACCATGGCCTTTGTCGGCATGGCGCCCTTCGGTAACCTGCTTGCGGGCGGCCTCGCCAGCAGGATTGGCGCGCCCCACACCGTCATCGTCAGCGGCATCGCCTGCATCCTCGGCGCCGCCTGGTTCTGGTCGCGCCTGCCACGCATCCGCCGTGAGATGCGCCCCGTCTACGAGCGCCTCGGCATCATTCCCCAGTCCAGCCTTGCCATCGATGAGCCCGGCGAAAGCTGAAATTTTTCACGGGATGGTGGCCGCTCCGCTCTATCATGGCTGAAACACAGGCGGAGGCGGCCATGGGCTGGAGTGAGGATCTCGAACGGATTGCAGCGCAGGAACGCGAACTGGTTCTGCCGCGCCTTGACACTGAGACGGCGTGGGAGCTTGGCGTGCACCTGCGTTCCATGGCCGAGGCGCGCAAGCTCGCGGTCGTCCTTGACGTGCGCCGCTTCGGCCAGCCGCTCTTCTACACCGCGCTCGAGGGAACCACCCCGGACAACGCGGAATGGGTCCGGCGCAAAATCAACGTCGTCGCGCGCTTCCATCGCAGCTCCTACTCCGTGGGCCTGCGCGGAAAGCTCAAGAACGATTCCATCTATGAGTCGCAGGGCCTCGCGCTTGCCGACTTCTGCACCCACGGCGGAGCTTTTCCGCTCTCGGTCGCCCAGGCGGGCGTCGTCGGCTGCGTCACCGTCTCCGGCCTGCCGCAGCGCAGCGACCATGAGCTTGCCGTGGAGGCGCTCTGCGAGCTGCTCGGCAAGGATTACTCGGCGCTGCGCCTTGATCCCGTATAGCCCGCACTCCGGCTCAGACAACACGTTCGAGCAGCGCGATAAAAAAGCCATCCTGCTTGAAGCGGCCCGGCGTCAGCCGCAACCATCCTTCCTCCGTCAGGCAGTCGCGCAATCCGGCCGCACCCGCTCCCGTCAGAATGCCTTCGCTCTCCAGTTCCCCAATGCGCCGGGACAGGGAAACGGTCCGCGCCTCCACCCGGTCCGCCATCACCGCGCGCACCACCTCGTCATTCTCCTCCGGCTCCAGCGAACAGGTTGAATAGACCACGCGCCCGCCCGGTTTCACCGCGCGCAACGCCGCCAGCAGAATCGCCCTTTGGCGCTCCGCCTGCCTTGGCAGGTCCTTCGGCCGCAGCCGGTGCCGAATCTCCGGGTTTCGTCCCAGCGTCCCGGTCCCACTGCACGGCACATCACACAGCACCGCGTCATGCGCGGCCTCATCTTCCATCGCCGCGGCATCCGCAAGCCTGCACTCCACGCTGGCGCCCAGCCCGCCCAGCCGCCGTTGCATCTGCGCCAGCCGCCGCGCGCTCACCTCACACGCCACAATCCGTGCCTGCGGATTGCGCTCGGCCAGAATCAGCGCTTTGCCCCCCGGCGCCGCGCAGCAGTCCAGAATCGTGCCGCCCCTCTCCACGCACTCCGCCACCAGTTGCGAACCCTCATCCTGCGTCCGCACCCGGCCGGCGCGAAACGCCGCGGTCCTTGTCATGTCTCCGGCGGCAACCACCCGCGCCGCCGTCAGCAGCCCGCCCGGCCGCAGATGCACGCCTTCGCCCATCAATTCAGCCTCAGCATCCGCATCTCCCAGCCGGATTGCCGCTGCCGGCTGACACTGACCATACAGACAGATGGCCTGCGTTGTCTCCGCGCCATAAATGGCCGTCCATCGCTCCACCATCCATGCCGGATGCGACTCCACTGCCGCGCTCACATCGGCATCCCGGTCCCGCCATGCCTCGGCCGCGAGCCTGCGCAACACCGCGTTCACCATGCCCGCCGCAAAGCGATGTCCCGCCTGCTTGGCCAGTTCCACGCTCTCGTCAATCGCCGCTCGCGCGGGAATGCGATCCATGCGCAGCAGTTGCAACGCGCCCAAGCGCAGTGCAATCCGGATCTCCGGGTCCAGCTTCGCTCCGGGCCGCTTCAGCAGCGGTTGAATCTTCCCGTCCAGATGAAGCTGCCACCGCAGCACGTCCATCACCAGCGCGGTTGCCAGGTTACGATCCGGCGCGGACAGCGCCTCTACGCGCCTCTTCCGCAGCAGCTCATCGCTGTGCGCTCGGCCCCGTTCCACCGCCAGCAGAATTTCAAATGCCGCCTTGCGCGCCGCGCTCAACGCACCCATCGCCATCAACCCAGCCGGGCTTGGACCGCGGGTTGCGCTCCACGAAGAAACTCCGCCGCCGCCAGCCGCTTCCTGCCTTCCAGTTGCAGTTCCGTCAGCTCCAGCCAAGTATTCTGTGCACACGCCACCAGCAACCGCCCGTTCTCCGCCACCATGCGCCCCGGCTCCGCGTTCCCCGCGCCCCGCTCCGCCACGGTCATCTGGTGCACAATCAGCTTCCGGCCGTCCAGCGTGGTAAATGCGCCGGGCCACGGCTGAAAGCCGCGCCAGCGATTCTTCAGTTCCGCCGCCGTCTTCGCGGCAAAATCCATCCGCCCATCCTCGCGCGTCAGCATGGGCGCAAGCGTGGCCTGCGTATGGTCCTGCGCCTCCGGCTCAATGGTTCCTGCTGCCAGCCCCTCCAGAGTCTCCACCAGCAGCGGAGCCCCCGCCACCGACAGTACGTCAAACATCTCCGCCGCCGTCTGCTCCGGCTTAATCGCCACACGCTGCTGCAGCAGAATCGGCCCCGTATCCAGCCCCTGCTCCAGCAGCATCGTGGTATTCCCCGTCACCGTCTCGCCCAGCGCCACCGCCCACTGGATTGGCGCCGCGCCTCGATACTTCGGCAGCAGCGAAGCGTGCAGATTGATGCATCCCAGCCGCGGCAACTCCAGCATCCACGGCGGAATGATCCGGCCGTACGCCACCACGACGATGGCATCGGGCGCAATCGCCTCCAACCGCGCTCGAAATTCCTCGTTGTCCTTGATTTTTTCCGGCTGTGTGACGGTCAGCCCGGCGGCCACGGCGTATGTCTTCACCGGCGGCGTCGCCTGCTCCCGCATGCGGCCTGCCGGGCGGTCAGGCTGGCTCACCGCCAGGGCAACCTCATGGCCCGCCGCCAGCAGCGCCTCCAGCGCAGGCACCGCAAATCGGGGAGTGCCGCAGAAGACCAGTCTCACAGCCCTACCATGTGCCTTCGCGCTGCATCTTGCGTATCCGCCGCAGCACCATGTCGCGCTTAAGCCCGCTCATGCGGAAGATGAACAGTACGCCGTCCAGGTGATCAATCTCGTGCTGTAACGCGCGTGACAACAGTTCCTCGCCATCCGTCTCGAACCACTTCCCGTTCTCGTCCTGCGCCCGCACCTTCACTCTGGCAGCCCGCTGCACCTTCTCGCGAATCTCGGGAAAGCTCAGGCAACCTTCCTCAGCGTACTGCTTCCCCTCGCGAAAGATGACCTCAGGATTCACCAGCACCAACTTCTGTTCAGGGTCCTTGCCCTGGCTCAGGTCAATGACCGTCACGCGTTTGGCCACGCCCACCTGCTGCGCGGCCAGCCCGATGCCCTGCGAGGCATACATCGT
>DASSHM010000226.1:0-3544 GCA_035692885.1 Occallatibacter sp. | reverse complement strand
CTGCGCGCCCTGAGGGGGGCATGGCCACGGACCCGGGCTGGGTCGTCCATCTCTTCGAGTCCGTTGGGACTCGCAAAGGCAGGCGAGAATCTTCGGCGGCCGGTGCTAATCGCCACCGAAGAGGCTAGGTCGGGTGCGGGTGGGCAGCACGCGCAGGTGGCGGCGTGGGCATAGTCCACGCGCACGCGGCCGCGACCAGCATTTTGAAGCCGGAAGGGGCCGGATCGAACTTAAAGTGTGCGCTTGCATGAAAATCCCGCTGGCCCGAGAATACCACGGGGCCAAGGGCGAGGCCAGATGGCTGAATGTGGTTCCCGGCGGACGCACACGGTAGAAAGCTTGCCAACCCAAGATTCTGCAACAGCTTACGGCTGAACGGCAGAGTCAGCGGCAGGCAGGCGTCCTGGCTGGGCTACTTGCGCTTCCAGCGCGCTCCGTCTTTTGAGTCCTCAATCACAATGCCCTTTTCCGACAATTCGTCGCGAATCTTGTCGGCGCGGGCAAAGTTGCGCTGTTTCTTGGCCAGGGCGCGTTCGGCAATCAGGGCGTCAATCGCCTCGTCGGTGAGCGACTGCCGGGCCAGCAGATCGGGAGGAACTTCGTGGAGGCGTCCGGCCTGTTCGGCCCACTGGAGAGCATGCCGGGTGGGCTCTTCGTCGTGGTCCTCAATCACATCAAAGATGGAGTCGAATGTGGCCAGGGTGTCCAGAATGGCGGCTTTGTCGCCGGCCAGCAACTGGCCCTGATCCATGGCTGTATTGGCCGTGCGGATGAGGTCGAAGATGGGAGCGCGCGCTTCGGCGGTATTCAGGTCATTGGACAGCGCCGCGATGAAATCGTCCTTCGCCTTACGCGCCGCGGCCTGGAGTGGTTCGCTCTTTCCATCAGGAAATGTGCCACTGGCAAGGCGTGAATGGAAGGTGCGCAGGCGCTCAATGGCGTTGGTGGCCTCGGTAAGCCCCTCGAAGGTGAAGTTGAGCTGGTGACGGTAGGGAACTGAGATTAGCGCCAGCCGGATGGCCGAAGCCTTGTAGCCCTTGAGCAACAGATCGCGCAGCGTGTAAAAGTTGCCTTCGCTCTTTGACATCTTGCGCCCGTCCACGAGAAGAAAACGAACATGCATCCAATGGCGCGCAAAGGGCTTGTGCGTCAACGTCTCGCTCTGTGCAATCTCGTTCTCGTGGTGGGGAAACATCAGGTCCTCACCGCCGGCATGAAGGTCAAAGGTCTCGCCCAGATACTGCATCGCCATGGCGGAGCACTCGATGTGCCAACCCGGGCGTCCGCGGCCGATCGGCGTATCCCACGCGGTCTCGCCGGGTTTCGCCGCCTTCCACAGCGCAAAATCGCGGGCGGAATCCTTCTCATACTCGTCCAGGTCCACGCGCGCGCCATCTTCAATGCCGCTCAAGTCCTTTTTGCTCAGCTTGCCGTACTCAGGAAAGGCCTTGAGGCGGAAGTACCAGCTACCATCCTCTGTTTTGTAGGCTGCGCCGGCCTTCGCTAGCTGCTGGATCAACTCCACCATGCGGTCGATGTGTTCCGTGGCGCGGGCAATCTGCTCTGGACGTTCCACGCGAAGAGCGTCAATATCCTCAAAGAATGCCTTTACGTAGCGGGGTGTGTACTCGCTGATGGGAAGACCGGCGGCGCTGGCATTGCGGATAATCTTGTCGTCCACGTCGGTGATGTTCATCACGTGGAGCGGCTGGATGCCCATGAGTTTGAGGAACCGGCGCAGAACGTCAATCTGCAGAAAGGTTCTGAAGTTGCCGATATGCCCGTAGTCGTACACGGTAGGACCGCAGGCATACATGCGCAGGGCGGCGCCATCAGCGGGGAGCAGCTCATCCAGTTGTCCCGAGAGGGTGTTAAAAAGACGCAGAGTCATCAGTCGAGCTTCGGGCCAGTGTAATTTTCCAAAATGGAACCATGGTACCCTTCTGATTCTACCAGCGAGGATTACGCGAAGGAAAAGCCGTGTAAGGATATAGTGAGCACAGACAACCCCCGGTGAAGGAATGACTCCGGGTCCCACGAGGAGTTATGTCCCGGTTGAGAATGGATCAGGAAGCACTGTCAGTGCTTTGCGATCCGGATACGCGCTATCCGCTCGAATTCGATGACAGACACCTGCGGAACACCGCAACCGGCCGCATATTTCCGATACGGGACGGGATTCCCCTCTTTGTAAGCACCATCGCCGGACCCAGCCTGATCGGCCACATGCTCTATGACCGGCTGGCCTTCGCCTATGACTTTGCGCAGGGCTTGCGCCGGTGGCTGACCTTTTCTCCTGACTTCCGGGCGGAACTCGTGAAAGCACTTGGGATCGAGCCCGGGCAGCGCGTGCTCGAGGTCTCGGTGGGGACGGGCGCGAGCCTGCCTTATCTGCCCCGGGACATTCGCTTCTTCGGCCTCGATCTCTCCTGGGGCATGCTGCGCCAGTGCCAGAGAAATGCGCGGCGCTGGCAGCGCCAGGCCCACCTCTACCAGGGCGAGGCGGAGCGGCTGCCCTTTCAGGGCGAGATGTTTGATACGGTGTTTCATATGTGCGGCATCAACGCCTTCACCTACAAGGCTCGCGCCATCAAGGAAATGATCTGGGTGGCGCGCCCTGGCGCCCGGATTGTGATGATTGACCGCGCGCGGAGCGGCAGCCGTCCCGCGGCAGGCGAGGCAGGCTCCGTCTCCGGCACGCTGGCAGATCTGGTGCCGGCAGAGATGCAGGAGACGCGCGTCAGCAGCCTGGCTGACGGCAGGTTCTTCTGCCTGAGCTTTCGCAAGCCATAGCAGGTGTCATCTGCCCAGCGCAAGCGCCGGGTCGGCGGTGAGATCGGGGGGAGCGAACTCGCCCGCCTGTAACCGCGGCCATGCGGCCGCGGCAATCATGGCGGCATTATCGGTAGAGAGCGCCAGAGTGGGAAAGGACACGCTGAGCCCGCGCTGCCCGGCCTCGGCCGTAAAGCGGGCGCGCAGCTCGCCGTTGGCGGCCACGCCGCCGGTGACAAAAAGGCGCGTTGCGCCCCGCGCCTCGGCAGCCGCGAAGGTCTTTTTCATCAGGTCGCCCACCACGGCACGCTGAAACCCGGCAATCAGGTCAAGCGTACCGGCACTGCACACGGCCAGCGCATCCTCAACCGTGGGGCGGGCAGGCGCGCCGGGCCCGGTGAAGAGCGCCTTGCGGCGCTCCTCGGCTTCCGGGCGCAAGCTGTGAAGTTCCACATGGCGCAGCACGGCCGTCTTGATGCCGGAGAACGAAAACAGAAACCGGGAATCCAGCTCCGCGATTGGCGCGGATTTTGCCGCCCGGGTGCGGGGCGCCCTGCCGCCAAGGTGGGCCTTGGTCTTAATCTGCGCAAAGGCGAACGGCACGGCGCGGGGGTTGCCGTGGCGGGCCAGCGCGTCAATCCACGGGCCGCCGGGATAACCCAGGCCGAGCAGCTTGGCCACCTTGTCATAGGCCTCGCCGGCGGCGTCATCCACGGTGCGGCCAACCAGGCTGTAACGCCAAAGTCCGCTCACGGGGCGGGCGAGGTAGAGG
>DASSHM010000225.1:0-3230 GCA_035692885.1 Occallatibacter sp. | reverse complement strand
CTGCGCCTAAGCGGGCGCAGCGGCGGATTTGCTACTTCGAAAAGAGCGAAGAGGTGCTCCTGGCGAAGCTTTTTGCCGCCTTGTGTGCCGCCCTGTTGGCTATCCGGTTCAGGCGCTTGCCAACCACAGGAGGTCTGGGCTTCTCCTCCTGGGTGATGGGAAGATTCGCCGTCTCTGGCGGCTTGTCTGCATTTTGCAGATTCAGCCTTAGCAGGCTATCCATGGCTAGTTCCTCCCGGCACCTTGGATGCCTTGAGCAGAGGCAGGGATGCACGGAAAACGGGCCAGCAACAGCCTGCGGCCAACCCCAATCTCCGCCCCGGTAAAGCGGCGCTACGGATGCGCCCGGCGTCGCGTGGAGAGTAAAGCAATTAGACTGGAAGGGAGGTATTCTGTGCGCCGTTTTGCCCTTTTCCTGCTGCTGGTTGCGCCCATGGTGGCCCGGGAACCGGCGCTTGGCCAGAGTGCTCCCACGAAGGTGCCGCGTGCGCCAGTGCCACAGAAGTCGCAGGAGCAGGCACTTGCGCCGGAGATGGAGGCGGCCGAGGCGGCGATTGTGAAATCGGACTGGAAGACCGCGGCAACGCGGCTGGACGCATGGCTGGTGGTGCATCCGGCGGATGCGCGGGCACTGTTTGACGCGGGTTACGTGGCCGAGGCGCAGAACCGGGTGGCGGACGCAACGGGATACTACGGCAGGGCGGTGGCAGCGGATCCCCGGTCATTTGAATCGCGACTGATGTTTGGGCTGGTGCTGGCGCGGCAGGGAAAGCTGGAGGAAGCGCGGCCGCAACTGGCGGCGGCAACGGCACTTGATCCCGGCGAGGCGGGACCGGCGATGAAGGCGCGGGCGTGGCGCGCGCTGGCGCGCATCGATGAGCCCCAGCCGGGAAGGGCCGGCGATGCCGCGCTGGCCTCGAGCGAACTGCTGGAGGCGCTGAAGCTGACGCCAGAGACCACGGAGGACACGCTGCTGGCAGCGAGCCTGGCGGAGTCGCAGGGGCAGAATGACGCGGCTGAAGCCGCTTACAGGCGGGTGCTGGAGAAGGACTCGAAATCCGCGGCGGCCAATGCCGGACTGGCGCACCTGCTGATGGAGAAGAAGCAGTATCCGGAGGCAGAGACCCTGCTCGAATCGGCGCTGAAACAGTCCCCGGACGATGCGGCCCTGAATGCACAATTGGCGACGGCGCTGGCGGCACAGGACAAGCCGGAGGCCCTGCCCCTGCTCAACAAGCTGCATGCGGCTCACCCGGCCGACGAGGCCATTACGCGGATGCTGGCGGACATGATGGCCGAGACGGGGGACGCGGCAGGGTCAGACAAGCTGTATGTGGAACTGCTGGCAGCACATCCGGACGATATCGACCTGCTGATTGCACACGGGCAGGACCTGACCCGGCAACTCAAGTACGCCGCGGCAATGACCGTATTCAACAAGGCGACCGAGGTGGACGCAACCAGCGGCGACGCATGGAGCGGGCTGGCCTTTGCCGCCCTGAAAGTTGGCCAGCCTTCAGTGACGCTGCACGCGCTTACGATCCGTTCAAAATATCTTCCGGAGGTTCCGGCCACCCTTTTCCTGTGGGCGATGGCCTACGACACCCTGCACGAAAAGCTGCCGGCAGCCAGCTATTATCACCAGTTCCTGAAGGTGGCCGGGGGCAAGTTTCCCGACCAGGAATGGCAGGCGCGGCAGCGTCTGAAGATACTCGAAAAGAAACCGTAATCCGGCGTGGCCGATTCGTGGCATGATAGGTAGAAGTGCGGTACTCATCGGATTTCAGATGCGCCGCGACCAATGGGTTTGAAGTGGGTTGACCGTTCCCCTTGCAATGACCCACTCAAGTTCACATCGTCACGGCCTGGGGTGAAAGGACTTCCTGCAGGAGGTCTGATCAAGTCCGCACAAGCGGAGGTGCCTCATGCGGTGCATCGAGCGGTTGGCAATTCTTGTCTGCCTGTCGGTTCTCGCACTGCCCACCTGGGCGCACGCGGCCGACGACAACACCCCCGACGCGGAAAGCATAGCCGCCCTGCAGGCGAAGATCAGCGATGCGCAGCCGCGCGACCGCTGCTTCCTGTATGCCCGCCTGATTCATCAGATCACCGAGTACAGCGTTCAACAGCATGCCGCTGGAGACGTGACACACACCAATATTCTGCTTAAAGAAGTACAGACGCTGGCCAAGAAACTGCACCTGACAGTTTCAGAGAACGACAAGAGGCTGAAGAGTACAGAAATCCTGCTGCGCCACTCCGCGTTCCGGTTGCAGGAACTGCTGCATGCCAGCAGCTATGATGAGCAGCCACTGGTGGAGCAGACGCTGACGCAGGTGAACAAGGCCGACGACGCGGCCATGATGCAACTGTTCCAGAAATAGGCGGGAGACGGAACCAAAGCGGGAAGCATAGCCGGAACGGAGCAGGTGCCGCGCCGGTTGGCGGGCCAATTGCGCGTCCACATGAGTGCCGTGGGGAGAAAGTGATGAGAACTGCATACGTGGTGGCGATGCTGGGCACATGCCTGATGTCCGTGATGCCGGCGGGCGCCCAGAGGCGGCACCGGGATCCTCTGACGCCGGTCCAGATTGACAAGATACGCGAGGCTGGAATTTATCCCCAGGAACGACTGAAGCTGTACGCGGACTATGTCAATGAGCACATGGAGGGCATCAAGCAACTGACAGTGCGCGCGCACACCCCGGCATGGGGGAGCAAGATGGACGGCGAGCTGCAGGATCTCACGGCGCTGATGGATGAGCTGGGATCAAATCTGGACCAGTATGCCGACCGCAAGGCCGATCTGCGCAAGGAGCTGAAGTCGCTGACGGAGGACACGCAGCGCTGGGCGACGACGCTGCGCGCATTGCCGAGCGCGCCGGCCTATGACCTGTCGCGCAAGGACGCCATTGCCAGCGCCAGCGACCTGGCGGATGACGCCGCGGAGTCATTGAAGGATCAGACTGAATACTTTAAGGAGCACAAGGACCAGAGCGGCCAGCAAAGGGTTGAGCCCAACTGAAGCAGTGCGGCGCTGCTGAGACTCTTCAGGAAGCTGTGCTAATCTCCATTCTGGTGACCACCAATCTCATTAACATCTTTAGAGAGGAATACCGGGCGCTGCGTCCGCGCGCACCGATTCCAGAGATTGATGTCCGCTTCCGGCGGTTTACGTCGCTGAATACAACCATACGGCTGCGGGGAGGAAGGATTTTTGTCAACCTGTC
>DASSHM010000224.1:0-8333 GCA_035692885.1 Occallatibacter sp. | reverse complement strand
CTAATCTTGATTCGCACGGTCGTGGTGGTGGTGGCAACGGCGGCGATTTTCGCAGCCTGATCTCATTTACCTTCCTGGCGCTGGCCATTCTGCTGGCCTTCCAGTATTTCAAGCCGTCATCCAGCACACCGCCGCAGCAGGCCCAGCCCCAGCAGAAGCAGCAGGCGCCGGCACCCGCATCTCCACAGCCGGTTGAGAGCAGCGCTCCCGTGGCGGCTGCTGCCAAGGCAGCGCCAAAGGCGAAGCAGCCGGTTACCGCAACTCCAACCATCGCTGCCACCTCAGAAACCGAGACCACGGTCGAGAATGAGCTTTACAAAATTGTTTTCACCAATCGAGGTGCGCAGGTTAAGCATTGGATCCTGAAGAAGTATACGGATAACGACGGCAAGCCTCTGGACCTTGTGCAGACACAGGGGTCGGCACATTATGGGCTTCCGCTCTCGTTTTTTACGTATGAGCCAGCACTGTCAAACGAGTTGAACTCGGCGCTCTACCGGGCCTCGGCCTCGGGCAACCTGCTGGCTCCTGCCACGTTGACCTTCAGCTACGCGAAGAACGGGCTGGACGTGGTGAAGACCTTCCAGTTTGACTCGAGCTACGTGATTGGCGTGGAAACGCAGGTGCACCGCAACGGCCAGTTGGTGCGCGCGCTGGTGCAGTGGCCGGCGGGGCTGGGCGACCAGACCGACTCCATGCAGTTTGCGAGCAGCAAGATTGCTTGGAACCTGGGCGGCAAAGATGACTCGATGGCGGCCAAGAAGGTGAGCGGGAACGCCACCCTCGATCAGCCCTACCAGTACGTGGCTGTGATGGATCTTTATTTTGCAGCCGCGTTTCTGCCCGGCACGCCGGAGCAAACCACCCTGGTGACCCTGCACCACACCATCGACGTGCCGGCGGACCAGACCAACCCGAACAGCCAGAAGCGGCCTGAGAGCCTGCTGGGCGTGGCCGTGGGCAACCAGAGCGGCAGCACACACGCACGGTTGTTTGTGGGGCCCAAGGCGACGGATGTATTGAAGTCCGTCCACGTGCTGGGCGCGGACGGCAAGCCCGTCGGGACATCGCTGGAGCCGCTCATCCAGTACGGATGGGAGACGATCATTGCCAAGCCGCTTTACTTCGCCCTCCGCCTGATGGTGGAGCACGGCTTTGGCAACTGGGGATGGTCCATCATCATCTTCACGGTTGTCTTTACAGTGCTGATGCTGCCCATGCGCTTCATGTCGATGAAGTCGTCGCTGAAGATGATGCGCATCCAGCCCAAGGTCGATGCCGTCAAGAAGCGCTATTCCCATCTGAAGATCAATGACCCCAAGCGATCGCAGATGAACGCCGAGATGATGGAGCTGTACAAGACCGAAGGCGTGAACATGTATGGCGGCTGCCTGCCCATGCTGCCGCAGATTCCCCTGTTCTTTGCCTATTACAAGGTGCTGCTGAACGCCGTGGAGCTGCGCCACGCGCACTGGCTGTGGCTGCCGGATCTCTCGGCTCCGGATCCGACGCATATTCTGCCCATTCTGATTATCGTCACCATGTTTCTGACACAATACATTACTCCCTCGCCGGGAATGGACCCGACGCAGCGCCGGATGATGGCATTTATGATGCCGGTGTTTTTCGGGTTCATGCTGTGGCATTATGCGTCGGGCCTGGCTCTCTACTGGGCAACCAGCAACGTAATCAACATGGCCCTGCAGGTGGGCGTGAACCAGTCGAAGATTGGCAAGGAGATGCACGAGCTGTCAGCGCGGCGAGCGGTCAAAAAAGGCGCCTCGGGCGGACGGGTGGTTCAGGGCCGCCGGTAGCCGTTGCACGAATCAACTCAACCAGCCTCAGCCCCCTATCTGCACGGCTGATGGAACCGGGTAAACGGGACCGGCTCAAGTCAACGCAAAGGCCAGGGCCTTGTCCACGGTATCGTCCGTGAAGCGGAATCCTGCCGCCAGAAGCCGGGAAGGCTGTACGCGGATGCTGGCGAGCAGCGCCTGATCGGCCATTGATCCCAGTGCCAGCCGAAGAGCCAATGCCGGAGCGGGAAGCACGGCGGGCCGCCGGAGCTGATGGGCAAGGGTTCGCGTAAACTCCGAGTTGGTGATGGGATGCGGCGCAACCAGGTTGAGGGGACCGCTGAGAAGCGCATGGTCGAGAATAAATAGGATGGCATCGATTGCGTCGGCAAGACTGATCCAGCTCATCCATTGCCGTCCGCTGCCCAGCCTGCCTCCAATGCCCATACGGAAGAATGGAAGCATCTTGTCAAGCGCTCCCTTGCCCGGCCCGAGTACCACACCCAGGCGAAGGTGAGCCACCCGGATGCCCGCATCCACGGCAGGCTGGGCGGCGGCCTCCCATTGCCGGCACAAGTCCGCAAGAAAGCCCGATCCCGCCGGCGACGATTCATCCAGCAGTTCGTCGCCGCGGTCGCCATAGATTCCCACGGCCGAGGCGACGAGCAATGCCGTGGGCGGGTTACTCATCCGCGCGAGCATCGCAGCCAGAGCGCGCGTTGAGTCCACGCGGCTGGCGACCAGTTCGCGCCGGTATTCTCGCGTCCAGCGGCGCGCGGAGAGGTTAGCGCCGGAGAGATGGATGGCCGCCGCGCAATTCCTTAGCGCTGCGGTATCGGCAATCGCCGGCTCCGCCGACGGATTCCACCTGCGCTCTCCGCTGCCGTGGGAGCGCGTCGAACCAATTGGAGCACGGGCACAGCCTGCGCACGCAGAGCGCTGTGCAGCGCGGTTCCCAGCATGCCGGACGCTCCGCTCAGCAGGCACGAGTCACGTGCTATCGCGTTGCTCATATGGAAAGAATGAATGGAAAGCCGGGATCAAGCGCGCCGCATGGTTTGAAGAATCCCGCTGACTTTAGTAGCATAATAATTGATTTTGATCCGAGCAACAATTGCCCGGCGCGCAGAATCGGAGAGTGGGCCCATGACAGAACTGGCTTCAGTGCGCAACGAGGAGACGCAGAAATCGCAGGTTGACCCGGAGACGACCGAGAGGTTCATCGCAGAGAAGCGTATCGGCGAGCGTATCAAGCGGCTGCGGCTCAAGAAGTCGATGGGCCTGGTGGAACTTGGCAAGCACACGGGGCTCTCCGCCAGTTTTCTTTCACAGCTTGAAACCGGGCGGGTGGTGCCCACGTTGCGCAACCTGGCGCGCATTGCAATGGTGTTCTCAAAGGATCTCTCCTACTTCTTTGAGAGTGATCCGCAGGCCCTGTTCCGGGTGCACCGGCGCAAGGACCGCGTGCGCCTGCCGCAGACCGGAGTGGACGAGCCCACCTACTTTTTCGAGAGTCTGGGCTACATGGTGCCCGATCGCCACATGGACCCCTACTTTGCCGAGTTTGTTCCGCTCGACAGGAATGAGGAACCGCCCGCGCACATGCACCCCGGCTACGAATTTCTCTACGTTCTTGAGGGATCGCTGGACCTGCGCCACGGCGAGCATCATTGCTCACTGGAGCCGGGCGATGCCGTATATTTTGACTCGAGCACGCCCCACTCCTACGCCTGCACGGGCAAAAGGCCGGCGGATGCCCTGATCGTGACCATGCATCAGACACCTGCACAGCCTGTGACCATCATGCGGGCGGCAGGGCAGCGCACACCGGGTCCGCACCAGCCGCTCGCACCAGCCCATCTGCATCGATAGTCCCGCGACGGAGCCGCGGTAGAATGCGGCTCATGCCGGATGCAATGGAATGGCCGCCGGAGCTGGACGCCTTGATCGCGGCCCCGCAATTCCACACGCTTCTATTTGAAAATGACTCGGTGCGCGTGCTGGAAACGCGGATTCGACCGGGTGAGAGGACGCCGCTGCATACACATTGCTGGCCCGGCGTGCTTTACGTCATCAGCTGGAGTGACTTTATCCGCCGTGATGCAGAGGGGCGGGTATTGGCCGACAGCCGGCTGCAGGATGCGGTTCCCAGCGGGAGCGCCGTGTGGACCATGGCCCTTCAGCCACACACGCTTGAAAACGTGGGCGAAGCTGAGATCCGCATGCTCACCGTGGAGCTCAAGAAAGAAAACGAGTTGAAAAAGGAGCAATAGGGCAGATCCAAACACGATGCGCGGTCCCGCGAGGATGAGGTGCCAATCCGGGATGCTGAGGCGCAAGCCGGCTCAGGCCTCGTCCATCACTCCGGCAAAGAAATCGGCCACCTCGTGCCAGTTGTTCACGCGCGTGAACCCTTCGGCGCCGAGGTTATGCGGTGCTGTGTAGAGCAGTCCGTGGCCCTCAAAGCGCAGCAGGTTGCGCGGCAGATCGTCGATGAGGTAATCGGCGCGAAGGATACTCTTGTTACCACAGAACACATAGTGAGTGGGTGGGATAAACGGGAAGTGTCGCTGCAGCCACCGGTACTTGGACCCGAGCGAGTTGGGAACCGTCATGGCCTGGGTGGCAATGAAGATTTCGAACCGGTCCGAGAGAGACTGCAGCACCTCCTGTGAGCCGGGCATGAGAGGCAGGTCTTCAAAGAAGTCCTCGGCGTCGAGAAAGGCGCGCAACTGCTGCTGGCGATCGAGCGGGGCAATCTCCCAGAGTCCCCGGCCGGCAAGGTCGTCAAGAGTCACCTCTTCATCGAAGGTCTGGTTGTAGCGGCGGAGGTGTTCGGCGAGCGTATCCGCGATGACCTCATCCATGTCAATACAGATCCGGCGCATGCTCGACTCCGCGCGCCTGGAATCAGAATCCGGGCACTGATGAAAAGGTTAGCAGGGGGAGTACGGCCGGTCAGGCTCCCGCATGACGCGGGCTGCGGATTGCATGGCCATCGCTGCCGGCGGACTCCGGCTGTGGAGATTTGGGCGCCGAGGTCATGGTGGAGTCCCAGTAGAGCAGGCGTCCGCAACTGTCGCACGCAAGCAGTTCACCTTCACGAAGCTCATTCCATGTTTGAGGGCGCACTCCCATGCGGCATCCGGTACACTGCTGATTTTCAGCGGGGACGATACCCGTGCCGCGAGAAGCCGCGATGCGGTCAAACCGCGCAAGCCAATCCGTTTCAATGGCCGGCCTCAGGGCCTCACGGTCTGCCTTGAGCGCCGCCTGACGCAGGCAGATCTCCTGCCTGCGATGGGCTGTCCGCGAACTCGTGATTTCAAGCGCGGAGGCACGATCCTCCACAAGGGTGCGGGCGGCGGCGAGGGCGCGTTCATGCTCCTCGCTGCGCTCCAGGCTCGCGAACTCCTCATTCTCGATGCGCTCCACCTCGGCCTCGGCAAAGCGGATCTCGTGGTCAATTGCCTCGGCCTGTGCCGGTGTCGTGACGGAGTCCTGCTGTGCGCGATAGTGGGCAGCCTTGTGGCGATGGCCTTCAATTTCGCGCTCCATGCGCACGCGCAATGACTCTTCGCGGCTGAGCGCACCGGACGATTCATCCACCAGCTTGTGCGCATCGTCGAGTTCCGCCTCAGTCCGTGCGACCTCTGCGGGCAACGCCTTGATCTGCTGAGCAAGAGCCGCAAGCTCCAGTTCCAGCTTTTGCAGCTTTACGAGATTTTCTATATGCGCTTGCATCGATGCCAGCAAGTCTAAGGCATGGCCCCACCGGATTGAAAATCGGGGCCTGTGCCGCCATCCGCGATGCACTGCGAGACAGGTGGGCAGCAAAGTGGCCCTCAACAGCAATCCTGTACAATTCCGACACCATGAATCCCGTCAAACGGAGGCAGCACTATGGACCTGCTGATACTTATCCCCCTGCTGGTGTTGGGTGTCATATTTCTCTCGTTTGCGCTGGGCAGCTTCTTTACCGTCAACACCTCTCAGGTGGCCGTCATCACCCGGTTCGGAAAGTTCCTGCGAGTGGCAAATCCGGGATTGAACTGGAAGGTGCCCTACATCGACACGGTGGCGGGGCTGGTGAGCCTGCGCATCAACCAGATCACGCTGACCATGGAAACGAAGACCAAGGATAACGTGTTTGTGACGATTCCGATTTCGGTGCAGAATCGCGTGCGGCCGGAGAAGGTATACGACGCGTTTTACCGGCTTTCCGATCCCGTGGCCCAGATCAAGTCCTATGTGGAGCAGGTGATTCTGGGGCATGTGCCCGGCATGGCGCTGGACGAGGTGTTTGCATCGCAGTCCAGCATTGCCGCCGCTGTAAAACAGGAGCTGGACGCGGACATGGCCGCATTTGGCTATGAGATTGTGAACGTGCTGGTAACCGACATAATCCCGGACGCGAAGGTCAAGTCGGCAATGAACGACATCAATGCCGCCCAGCGCGAGCAGGTGGCCGCGGCGGCGCGCGGCGAGGCGGAGAAAATTCTGGTGGTGAAAAAGGCCGAGGCGGAGGCTGAGAGCAAGGCACTGCAAGGGCAGGGAATCGCCAACCAGCGCAAGGCGATCGTTGAAGGTCTTCAGGTCTCCATCGACCAGTTTCAGAAGGTGGTGGCCGGTGCGACGGCGAAGGAGATTATGCAGCTGGTGCTGGTGACGCAGTACTTTGACACCCTGAAATCCATCGGCGAAAGTGACAAGACGAATACTTTGTTCCTGGCGCACTCGCCGGGCGCTGTGAGGGATGTCTCAGACCAGTTGATGAACTCCGTGCTGGCGGCAGAGAGGGCACAGGCCTGACCTAAGCCGTGGTGCAATTAGTGACGCGGATGGTGCGCAGCAGGGCCAGAGCAGATTATGGCCCGGCGCGCAGGATCAGCTCTCCGCGGAGGTGAAAAATCAGCACGGAGAAGATGCCAATAAAGCGCAGGGCGTCAATTTCCGGAATCCACCTGCCATCACGCGTAATCCGGCTGAAGCTTGTGAGCAGCCCTTCAGGGGAGGCTGGCCTGGCGTCAGCTTGATGCAGTTAATTTGGATCTACGGAGCTGGCGACCTACTCGTCATCCGGGTCGGATGCTGCTGCCTGAAGCGGCGATTCGGCTGGGTTGGCTTCAGCTTGTCTCAGCCTTATAAGGGTTTTGCGATAAAACCAGGCAGCAGCCATTCCACCCGCCACGGCCGAAGCAGCCGCTATGACACCTACCCGAAACCAGCCGGACGAATGGCTGGCTGATGTGGGTTGTTGAGCGGAAGTTTCAGAATCTAAAGTATCTGCCATATATCCATTCCGTTTTTCTAGAGCCTGCAATCCGCGAAACCGGGAACCTGCCCCTGAAGATTTTAGAACGGATTTAGCGGACCAGGCCCGTATGTCTCATAATGCGAGAAAATATTTAAAATTGGATTTCATTCCTGCTGAATCTATAGTATGGTGTAGATATTCCGGTGATGGAGTTGGTTGAGCAAACCACTCCGGCTCCGGAAGTAGTTTGCGTCACTGGCCTCCCGGCACGAGCTGAAAGACAGTTCGTGCCGTCTTTTTTTGTCGAGATGCAGGCTCGTATCGACGCTCATGTTGGCGTCCGCGGCGTTCACGGCACCGTGCTCCGGGCTAAAATTATGATGGAGAGCACAGGATGACAAATCGTACACGGTACCGCTGGGCGGTGGGAGTTGGAGTCTGCCTGATCACGGCAATGAGCTATGCGCAGTGGTCGGTTCCCGGGAATGACATACCGGCATATCACTCCAACGCACCTCTGCGAGTGAGCGCTCTGCCCCGCATCCTGAGCGGCAAGCAGCTCATGAGCGATGGCTTTCGCTATCCGTGGCAGGTGCATGCCTACCAGAAGGCGGCGAGGATTGGCGACGTGCTGTACCAACTGCCATGCTACTGCCGCTGCGACCGGGCGCTGGGCCATACCAGCCTGCGCAGCTGCTTTGAGGGCCTGCATGGCGCCGAGTGCTCCACCTGCGCCAAGGAGGGACTCTTTGCCTACGAGCAGACACGTCTGGGCAAAACACCGGCTCAGATTCGCGCCGCGATTGAACGCCATGAATATGAGCGCATTGACCTGGCGCGGCAGTAGGGGGCCGGAAAACCCGGATTAAGCGTAGAATGGATGTGGGCAGCACGAGCCAGTTGGCCCTGCTGAGCCCCATCGCGTATGGGGGCGTCACGGTTTCGACGGGATCGAGTGCGGCTCAGGAGGCATGCCGGGGTGTGGGCACCCGTAATCGCCTGCAAAACCAAAGTTGCCAACAACAATCTGGCACTTGCTGCTTAATTAACTAAGCAGCCGTCTTCCGTGGCTTTGCCTGTGGGCCGCGAGCGGACGTCGCACAGCAGGCTGGCGGTAGCTTCTCGGTCCGTGTTGTTGCCGCGAGATCATCGGACTAGCTTCTGGCGCATCTTGTCCGTTCTGAGCGCCAGCGGCGAAAACTCTGGAACCGGACTGAGCATGGATTCTCCTGGCTGACAACGATTTCGGACGCGGGTTCGACTCCCGCCGCCTCCACCAA